>CAZODN010000036.1:0-21906 GCA_964578545.1 uncultured Gaiellales bacterium | reverse complement strand
CGAGTCCCAGAACGGGTAGCGGCCGAGGGCGAGCCCGGCGTTGTTGTAGAGGATGTCGATCCCGCCGAACTCGGCCGCGACGCGGCCGACGAACGCGGCGCAGCTCTCCTCGTCCGTGACGTCGAGCGGGAGCGCGAGGTCGGCGTCGATCCGGTGGACGCGGCGCGCACCGCCCGCGACGCGGGCTCCCTGCTCGCGGAGCTTGCGCACCGTGGCCGCACCGATGCCGCTCGACGCGCCCGTGACGATCGCGGTCTTGCCCTCGAGCTCCATGCGCCCCGGAGCCTAGCGCCGCGACGACCCGGCTCGATCGACTTCCGGCTCCTGCGATGGCTCGCACGAGCTTCGCAAGTTACAAGTTGTCACTAGTGCAGGGAGCTGTCCTCCCGCCCCGACCACAGGGTGCTGGAGCAGGGGTTTCGTGGAGCAAGTTACAACTTGTAACTTGCTCGAGAGGCCTTCGCCGCGGGCGCAGCCGACGCCGCGAGACCCTGGCCGTGCGTCAGGCTCGTCGAGCGCGACCGTGTGGTCGACACCGGGTGCTCGACGGGACGCGGATCGAGGCCAAGGACGCCGCCGTCGGGCTGGCCGACGAGCTACGAGATGCGGAGGGACTCGAGCACGACCGGCTCGAGCGGCCGGTCGCGGCCGTCCGTGTCGACGTGCGAGATCGCGTCCACGACGTCCATGCCCGAGGTGACGCGCCCGAACACCGTGTGCTTGCCGTCGAGCCACGGGCACGCGTCGGCGGTGACGATGAAGAACTGCGAGCCGTTGGTATTCGGCCCCGCGTTCGCCATCGCGAGGTAGCCCCGTGCGACCGGGTGCGCGTTGAACTCGTCCTCGAACGAGTAGCCGGGGCCGCCCGTCCCGTCGCCGCGGGGGCAGCCGCCCTGGATCATGAAGTCCGGGATCACGCGGTGGAACGCGAGCCCGTCGTAGTACCCGTCCTCGGCGAGCGTCCGGAAGTTCCGGACGGTGACGGGGGCGTCGTCGTCGAAGAGCTCGAGCTCGATCGTCCCCTCGCTCGTGGTCATGACGGCCGCGGACACGGGCGCGCACGCTACCAGCACCCGCCCGGCCACCGCGTGGCATCCCCCCGAAGCGCTCCCTCGTTCGAGGGAACGGCGTCCCGCTCGCGCGTGCCGACCTTCGTAGCATGCGGCGCCTTCAGGCAGCTCTCCTGCTGCTCGCTCTCTCCTCGGCGGCCGGGCTCTCGTCCGCCGGAGCGAGCTCGTCGCGCGCGCCAGCTCCCGAGATCGTCGGCGTCGAACCGAAGCCGTTCTCCGCGGTCGTGAAGTGGCGCGTCCCCGACCCAGCACGCGTCGTGCTCGAGGTCGGGCTCGACGACCGCTACGGGATCTGGTCGCCGTCCACGGCCGCCCCCCGCCCGACGACCTCCTCGACGACCCTCTCCGGCCTCGAGCCGGCAACGACCTACCGCTTCCGCGTCGTCGCGCGCTGGCGGAGCGGCCTCACGAGCGAGGTGAAGGGGCACTTCCGCACCGATCCCTGGCCGCACGCCCCGTCTACGTCCGCCCTCCCGCTCGCCGCCGACCGCGCCGCCGCCGGCACGGGCTCCGGGACGACCTTGGGCAACCCGTTCGTGATCACTCCGACGGCTCCCCCGGGCGTCACCCAGCCGCCGACGACGACGCCGGCCTCGACCCCGACCGCGCTCCCGACCGGGACACCGACGGTGCCGGACTCCTCCCCTCTCCGCCTCAACGGGCACGCCGTGTTCCCGCGCATGGTCTGGCGGCAGTGCCCCTCGTACTACCCGGGGAGCCTCAACGCGGGGATCAACCTCTTCCTCGGCGTCGCCTGCACAGGCCCCGACGTCCAGTTCGAGCGCCTCGCCGGCCGGGCGATGTCCACCGTGGACGCGAAGACGCCCGGCGTGTCCGGCCCCGGCGCCGTCGGCTGGCACCTGCCCGACGAGGCGGACGTCTCCGTCGGCATCGCCGAGAGCCTCCCGCGTCCGAAGGCGAACGGGAAGGTGACGTTCCTCACGCTCACCGACCACTTCTCGGAGCGGGCCGCGCCGCCGCCGATGGGGAAGTCGATCTACCCCGCGTTCTTCCAGAGCGCCGACGTCATCGGCTTCGACACGTACCCCGTCGAGGTCCGCTGCTCGCTCGCGCAGATCGACAACGTCTACTGGATGCAGCGCGAGCTCGTCGCGCTGACCGGCGGGAAGCCGACGTTCCAGTGGATCGAGGCCGGCCCGATGGAACACTGCCGCGAGAACGAGGACCCGACCCCGACGGTCGTCCGCGCGGAGACGTGGCTCGCGATCGCCGGCGGCGCGCGCGGGATCGGCTACTTCCCCGACTGGTGGGCCGAGGACATCCGAGCCGAGGTCCGCCTCACGAACCGCGAGATCCTCGCGCTCGCCCCCGCACTCCTCGCCCCCATCTCCCAGGCGAGCTGGTCGCCCCAGGGCCCCGTCCGCGTCGGCGCGCGCCGCTACAACGGCGCGACGTACGTCGTCGCCGTGAACACGTCCACCGAGCCCGCCGCCTCGTCCTTCTCCGTCCCCGGCCTCGGCGGACGCACGCTCCGAGTCTTCCGCGAGGGCCGGACCGTGAAGCCGCTCGGCGACGTCGTGACCGACAAGCTGCCCGGACTGGGCGTGGCCGTCTACGTGGCGGCGCCCGCCGGCTGGTAGCCGGCCGACGGTCTCAGCCGTCCGCGCGACCGGCGAAGGGCACGAGTGGCCCCGGCGGTTGCACGCGCACGCGCGCGTCCACGGCAACCGCGCCGCGGTCGAGCACCATCACCGGGTTCAGGTCCATCTCGACGACCGCGGGCTGGTCGACCGCGAGGGCCGACACCCGGAGCACGATGTCCTCGAGGGCCTTGACGTCCTTGGGCGTGGCCCCGCGGAACCCGTCGAGGAGAGGGAAGGTCGCGAGCGAGCGGATCATGTCCTCCGCCTCGAGGTCGGTGATCGGCGCCACGCGCACCGAGACGTCGCGAATCAGCTCGACGGTGACGCCGCCGGCGCCGCAGACGACGATGGGGCCGAACTCCGGGTCGGCCGTCATGCCGACGAGCATCTCGACCCCGTTCGGCACGAGCTCCTGCACGACGAAGCCCTCGAGGTCCTCGCCGTGCTCCGCGATCCGCCTCGCCATCGCCTCCGCCTCGGCCGCGACGTCGGAGACGGCCACGCCGAGCCGCACCGCGCCCACCTCGGTCTTGTGCACTGGCCCGATCGCCTTCAGCACGACGGGGCCGCGGAGTGAGGCCGCCGCCTCCGCGACGGCCGTCGGCGAGTCGCCGCGCAAGGTCGTCGCGAGCGGGATCCCGTAGCAGGCGAAGAGCCGGGAGATCTCCTCGGGCTCGAGCCAGGCGTCGCCACGCTCGAGCGCCCCCGCGACGACGGCCGCCGCCTCGTCCTCGCGCACTCCGGGGAACCGGGGCACCTCGCCGGCCGGACGCCGGCGCCACTCGCCGTGGTCGGTCGCGTGCGCGAGCGCGATCGCCGCCTGCTCGGGGAACGCGTACGAGGGGATGCGCACGCCGGGGGCGGAGAGCGCGGGCGGGAGGCCGCGGGCGGACATGAAGCATGTGAGCACGGGGATCCGCCCGTCGAGCGAGCCGATGGCCTCCACCATCGCGTGCGCGATCGCCGGTGCGTCGTCCTCGAGCGGCGGGATGTAGATGACGATGAGCGAGTCGATCCCCGGATCTGCGGCGACGACCTGGATCGTGCGCCCGTAGTCCTCGGGGCTCGCGGAAGCGATCATGTCCACCGGGTTCGCGACCCCCGCGGCCGGGGGGAGGAAGGAGCGGAGCTCGGCGACCGTCTCCTCCGAGAGGAGTGGCACGTGCAGGCCGCGCGCCTCGCACGTGTCCGCGCACTGGATCCCGAGGCCGCCGGCGTTGGTCACGATGGCGACGTTCCGCCCGGCCGGCAGGGGCTGGTTCGCGTACAGCGCCGCGACGTCGAACATCTCCTCGAGCGTGTCGGTCCGCGTGACGCCGACCTCCTGCAGGAGCGCGTCCACCGTCGTGTCCGACGCGGCGAGCAGAGCCCCCGTGTGCGAGGAGGCCGCGCGCTGTCCCGCCGCCCCGCGGCCGCTCTTCACCACGACGATTGGCTTGCGGCGCCCGACGCGGCGCACGATCTCGGCGAAGCGGCGCGGGTTCCCGAACGACTCGATGTAGAGGAGCACGACCTCCGTCCGCTCGTCCTCGTCCCAGTAGCAGAGGAGGTCGTTCGGCGAGATGTCGGCCTTGTTGCCGATCGAGACGAACGACGAGAGCCCGAGGCCGAGCTTCTGCGCCATGTTGATGACCGCGATGCCGAGCGCGCCGGACTGCGACATGAACGCGATCCGCCCCTCTGGCGGCGAGAGCTGGGCGAAGGTGCCGTTGAGCATGAACTCGGGGTCGGTGTTGATGACTCCCATGCAGTTCGGCCCGACGAGCCGCATGCCCGTCGAGCGACAGACGTCGACGAGCTGGCGCTGCAGCTCGCGGCCCTCCTCGCCGGTCTCGCCGAAGCCGGCCGAGATGACGACGAGCGCCTTGACGCCCTTGTCCGCGCACTCGCGCGCGACCTCCACGACGAACCGCGCAGGGACCACGATGAAGGCCAGCTCGACGTCGTCGGGGATCTCCCTCACGCTCGGGTACGCGGCGACGCCCTGCACGGCGTGCGCCGCCGGGTTCACCGGGTAGACGACGCCCGTGAACGGCTCGGTGACGAGGTTGCGGAGGAGGCGCCCGCCGATCGTCGTCGGGTCGCGCGAGGCGCCGACGACCGCGATCGAGCGGGGCTCGAGGACGCGCCGGACGGCGTTCGCCGCCGCGATCCGCTCCCGCTCCTCGTACTGCTCCGCGGTCTCGTCGGTGACGACGGTCGGGAACTCGACCTCGACGGCGCCGGGCTTCGTCCGGATCGAGATCTGGAAGCCGGTACCGCGGAAGACGTCGATCATGCGGTGGTTCTCGGGCAGCACCTCGGCGAAGAAGAAACGGATGCCGTTCGCGTTCGCCGCCTCGGCGAGGTGCTCGATGAGGATCGAGGCGAGGCCCTGGCCCTGGAGCTCGTCGGACACCGACATCGCGATCTCGGCGCGGGCCGTGCCCTCGCGGATGTACTGGGCGCCGCCGACGACCTCCGACCGGTCCGCCCCGGCGAACGCGAGCAGGGTCAGGTGGTTCACGTAGTCGATGTCGGTGGCCTTCGCGGCCTGCTCGCGGACGTCCACGACCGGGCCCCAGAAACGGAGGCGGCGCGACTCCTCGGAGAGGCCGATGAAGTAGTCCTCGAGGGCGGTCTGGTCGTCCGGGCGCGCCGGCCGCACGTGCACCGTCCGCCCGTCGCGGAGGACGACGTCCGTCTCGAGGTGCGCCGGGTACTCCGCCACGAGGCCATCGTACGACGCGGCCGCGGTGGGGCGGCGCCGAGTGCGCTACGCGTGGACGGGGCTCAGCCGGACATCCACGGCCCGACGCCCCCGATGCGCTCGACCGTGATGCGGAGCACGTGTCCCGGCGGAGGGTCGTCCATGGGCGGGAACCTCACCTCCGGGCCGAGGTACACGTGAGCGAGGCGCTGCAGGAGCTCCGCTCCGCCGCCGTCGACGATCCGCGCCCGGCCGTGCACGACGAGGTACTCCTTCAACCCGGGGGGATGGATCTCCGTCCCCTCGATCGAGAGCACGACGCGAGGGTCGCGCGCGACGTTCCGCAGCTTCTGCTGCCCGCTGCGCAGGTGCCCCGACACGATCTCGTCGCCGTCCATGCCGACCCAGATGCACGTGACCTGCGGCGTGCCGTCCCGGTTCAGCGTGACGAGGTGGGCGAGGGAGCCGGACTCGACGAGCCGAACCGCGCTCTCCGGCAGCCTCATGGAGCTCGCCTCATGCCGCGAGCATAGCCCTGAGGCGCCACTGCAACGAGGGGTCAGGTCCCGTGTGTTGCAAGCGATCGCACCGGATTCGACGATTGCACGCAATGATCGGGACCCGACCCCGCGTTGCACGCACTCGTTGCGCTGCCGCGCCGACTCGAACTGCGGGGCGGGATGGGCGGTGCAGGACTCGAACCTGCGGCCACCTGCGTGTAAAGCAGGCGCTCTACCAGCTGAGCTAACCGCCCTCGGGGCGCACACAGGATCACACACGGTGCGGGGTGCGCCGGCGTGAAGAGCAGTAGACTTGCTCGGCTGCGGCGATCGACAGAGAGGGGTGGACGTGCGCGAATCGCGCGAAGTGGCTGATGCCCTGCGCACCTTCTTCGCGAAGAACGCCTCAGGTGACGTCTCGACGTACGGCGAAGTCGTGTCGGGTGAAGAGGCCGTCCTGGCGATCGGGAGCACGGCGAGGGAGTGGTTCGCCGGGCAGGAGGCGGTCCGCGGGGCGTACGGCCTCGAGGGAGTCCTCATCGACCCCGGCCAGATCGACGCCTGGGATAACGGCGGGACGGGCTGGGCCGTCGCGAGGCCGTTGTTCACGATCCCGGATGGGCCGTCGTTCCGCCTGCGCTTCACAGCCGTCTTCGTGCGCGAGGATGACGCATGGAAGCTCGTCCACCTCCACGGCTCGTATCCCGTGCCGGACGAGGTGGCCGTCGAGCATCCGGAGTGGTGGTCGGCGGACTGAGCGGCCGCGCGGGCCGAGCGGTCGCGACGCGCCGGAGTGCCCCCAACGGGATTCGAACCCGTGCTGCCACCTTGAAAGGGTGGTGACCTAGGCCGCTAGTCGATGGGGGCTCGGCCGCTGAGTGTAGAGGGCCCGGGATCGTCAGCCCGCCGCTCCGCCCCCGAACACGGCGAGCGCGAGATAGTGGCACACGACCCCGACGACGACGAGAGCGTGGAAGACCTCGTGGTAGCCGAACGAGGCGGGGAGTGGGTTCGGTCGCCGCAGCGCGTACACGACCGCACCCGCCATGTACGCCGACGCCCCGACAAGCACCAGGGCGAGACCGCCCGGGCCGAGGGCGGCTCCGAGGTCCGGAAGGGCGACGCCGGCAGACCACGCAGCGACAGTCATGATCGCGGCCGGGATCCAGCCGGGAACCCGAACCCACGCGATCGTGACGAGGCTCGCCGCGACCGCCGCTCCCCACACGACCGCCGTCACGCGGCTCGTCAGCGCGCCGGAGCCGAGGACGAGGGCGAACGCGGTCCACGTGCCCGCCATGAAAAGATTCACGGTGACGTGGTCGAGGCGGCGGAGGCGCGGCAGCCAGCAGCCGGGAACCGCGGCCCGGTGGTTGAGGGCGCTCACGCCGAGCATCAAGGTCATCGTCACCGCGTACACGACAGCTCCGGCCGAAGCCCGCGCCCCTTCGGCCGCTGCCACGAGGAGGAGACCGAAGGCGGGAGCGAAGGCGAACGAGATCTCGTGCGAGAGGCCACGAAGCCTGGGCACGGGCATTGGCTCGAGGTAGGTGACCCTGGCGAGCATGCGTGCCGCGCGACCGGACCGAGCTACCCGGCGTGTGTCGGCGAGCACCTCGGTCATGGCACAGCGACCTCGATCTCCGCACTCCGCTCCCGGCCGACGAGCGCGGACACGGGATCCTCGGTCCGAACGGAAGCTCCGAGCGCCGCCTCGCACCGGCTCGTGTCGAAGACCTTCGGGTAGGCGAGCTCGTAGATGAAGCTCGCGAGCTCGTCGAACACCGGCGCCAGCCGAGGCCGCTCGTGCCTCCACTTGGCGAGCTCCCACGCGAACTGCTCCTCGCCCAGGTAGCGCACGCCGAACGCATCGACGATCTCGCCGAGCTTCGGCGCGTCGTCGCCGCCGGCCACGTGGTACGTGCCGTCGACCGCCGGCGTGCCGAGGAGTCGGACGATCGCCCGTGCGGCGTCACCTTCCGTCACGAGATCGACCGGCGTGACGCCGCTTCCCGGTAGGGCCGGCATCAGGCCGCGCCGGACGAGCTCGTAGGCGAACCGGAAAGCGCTCCTACGCTGTATCGAGGCCGCGCCGTCGAGCACCACGCTCGGCCGGAAGACGACGATCGGCAGGCGGTCACGATGACTCGAGACGAGCAGCTCGGCCTCGTGCTTGGACTGCTGGTACGTGTTGAGGAACCCCCGGTCGTGCTCGAGGTCCGCCTCGAGAACCCGGCCGGTGCGCCTGCCCGCGACGAACGCCGTGCTCACGTGCACGAGCCGCTGCAGGCGGGGCACGCGCTCGGCGAACGCGACCACGTTCGCGGTCCCCGTCACGTTCGAGGACCGGGCGGCCTCGAGCGGGAGCGAGAACCGCGTCGTCGCGGCGGCGTGGACGATCACGTCGACGGACGACCGCAGGCGCCGTCGGTCGCGGACGCCGAGCCCGAGCCACGGCTCGGTCACGTCCCCGCAGACGACGATCGGCCGCGCGAGGCTCACCTCGGGCGCGAGCGCCTGGGCCACGCGTTCTCGCGCGGCGTCGGGCGACGGTGCGCGCACGACGAGGACGAGGTCGCAGCCCGCGTCCGCGAGCTCGGCGGCGATGCATCGGCCGAGCCTCCCGGTCGCACCCGTGAGCAGGACGCGCGCGCCGCTCAGCACGGTGTGCCGCCCTCGACGGTCGCGGTCGCGAGGGAGCGACGCTTGACCGCGAACAGGAAGAAGAGCTGATCCATGCAGACGTGGAGGACGAAGCCGAGCGCGAACACGAGCGCGAGGTCCCAGCCGAGCCCGATGAACAGCGCGAGAGCCAGCGTCCCGCCGACCGCTGAGTCCGCCTGGTCGACGACGTACTGCACGGCGGCCCTGCTCCTCGAGACTCCTCCCGGCGGAATGCCGAGACGTCGTTTCAAGAAGCTGTTCGGCAGCTCCGAGAGCGAGTAGCTGAGCCCGAGCGCAAGGCCGAGAGCGAGCCAGCTCGTCTCCGAGTAGTCGACGATGCTGAGAGAGCCGAACGGCTCGTACGGGTACAGCAGGGACTGCCCGAGGACGACCGCCACTGCGACCGTGGACATGAGCAGCACGCCACGCCAGGTCTTGTTCTCGCCGAATACGCGCGTCCCACGGAAGCTCCGGCCGAAGTCGAGCGGGCGGGCGAGCCCGGGAAGCAGGTTCTTCTTGATCACCGGTGCGTGCACGGCCCCCGCGACGAGGAGCGGCAGGATGAGATAGAGGGTCTCGAGGAGCTTCATAGCCCCGTGAGGAGCGCTCCCGACACGAGCGGGAGAGCGAGGTTGTCGAAGCCGCGGGTCAGGAAGAGCTCGATCGGCGTGAGCGCGACGGCCATCGCAGCCCCCGCGGCGAGCGCGTAGGAGGGAGAGACGCCGGTCGCGGCGAGGAACGCGGCGCCGAGCACGAGGCAGACGAGAACGAAGGCCCCCGTCCCCCACAGCGTCTTCCTCGTCCGCAGGAGCGGGATCCGCCGGCGCCCGAACCTCTCGCCGACGAGCGCCGCGAGCCCGTCTCCAAGACCCAGCACGAGCGCGCCGAAGGCGAACGGGGCTGGGCTCGGGCACGCGAGCGCGAGCGCCGCGATCCCGAGCGGGAAGAGCACCTCGCCGTACGTCTCCCTCGCGACGCCGTGGATCGCCGAGAAGAGACCGAGCCGCTGCGACACCACCATCAGGCTCGCGAAGAGGACGCCGAGCAGCGCGATCTGCCCGAACCCGAGGACGAAGGGCAGCAGGGACGCGAGCACCGCCGACGACATGTGCGCGAGCTTCCGCACCAGCTCCGGCGAGACGCCGCGGGCCTGCCGGGCGAGCAGCTCGACACCGACGCAGAGGGCGACGAACGAGAGCGCGACGGCGGCGAGCGTCACGGCAGCTCCCACGCGACGGCGCGCGCGCGGCGCGCGCGTTTCACCCGCCGCGCCGCGACACGAGCCCCTTCGACGAGCCCGATCGCCACGAAATCCCCGGCGACGTTGGCGAGGCGGAGCCCGACCGTGAGGGCCGTCGCCGGACCGGCGCCGAGGACGGGGGCGAGCAGGGCGACCAGGGTCGCCTCGCGCACGCCGAGCCCGCTCGGCGCGAACGGGACGACGAAGCCGACGAGCCAGGCGAACGTGTACGCGCCGAGCAGGTACGGGAACGCCGGCGCGGGCTCGGTCGTCAGCCCCTCAACGAAGACCCAGGCCGCGAGCCCGGCGACGAGCCAGCCGAAGACGCAGAGCGCGAGCGCGCCCACGAGCGCCGGCGCCCCGACGACCGCGAGCGCGCTCGAGCGGCTGCGCTCCCACCAGCCCGCGACCGGCCGCGCCACGCCGGCGAGCGCGAGGACGACCACCAAGACCACGACGGCAAGCACAGGCGGTCGGCGTCCCGACATCGAGAACGCCGCGAGCGAGACGACCGCGGCTCCGGCAACCGCGACGAGCTGCTCGAAGCCCGTCGCCGAGAGCATCTGAGCGCGCGTCGCGCCGAGCCGCTCTCGCTCGAGGAGCCTCACGGCGACGGTGAGCGCCCCGGACGGGATGTACCGAGCAGCGAACGACCGCTCCCACACCCAGAGCGACGGGCCGAGCCTCGCGCCCGGCGCGAGGTCTCGCAGGAGGACCCAGAAGCTCATGCCGCCGACGAGCGGCCCGACCGCGAAGAGGCTCACGGTCACGACGAACGGCGCCCACGAGAGCCGCCAGTCGAACGAGCGAATCGCGTCCCACTGCAGGGCGACCGCGAAGACGAGGCTCACCGCGATCCCTGCGAGCACGAGCCTCCGCGCGCGACCACGGAGCGGCTGCACGAGCCGCCTCACGCCGGTGCCCTCCGGCGCCGAAGGGCGCGCACGAGCGACCGCTCGTGATCGGTCACGTCGTCGACGGCGAGCTGGAGCACGAGGGTCTCGACGGACGAGTAGATGCCGACCGCCGCCGCCGCGTACAGGAGCAGCGGGCTGTACGCGCTCGCGACGAACACGTCGACGAGGAACGCGTACTGCACGACGCACGCGATGCGCGACGACTGGAGATGGAGGTTCGCCAAGCGCCGGTGGCGGACGAGCCCGACGGCGAGTGACCCGTACGTCACGGCGACCCAGATCCCGAGGAGCACGAGGTGATCCGTGACGACCTCGGGGTGGAGCAGGAGGATCCACGCGAGCGCGGACGGCGCGACCGTGGAGTCGACGATCGAGTCGAACCTGCTGCCGAAGGCGCTCGTGCGATTCAGTCGGCGGGCGAGCCAGCCGTCCGCGACGTCGGTGAGGAACGCCAGCGCGAGGCCGATGCCGACGACGACCGAGTGCCCGGCGAGCGCGAAGCCCCAGAGCACGACGACGAGTACCAAGCGCGCCGCGGTGAAGAGGTTCGGCGGGCTGCGAAGCTCCACCAGCACGCCACGTGCCGCGTCTCGGGAGGCGCGAGTGGTACGCGTGGCCTCGGTTGCGGTGGCGCTCATCGCTCCTCCTCGTCGATCGGATCCCGGGACGATGTGACGAGGCGCTCAAGGAACGCTCAAGAGGCGCCGCGCCGGAGGATGCAGAGCGCACCACACTCGCCCGGCGCGGGCCGGCAGCTCAGCCGGCAGAGAACGGCCGGTGGTTCACTCTCATCCCCGTCGTCTTCTTCGCTCTCCCACTCGCTTCGCGCTCTCGGAGCGTGGGCGCGAAGGCTTCAGCGGGCTCGACCGACGAGCGGTTTGAGCGAAGTTTGAGCGAGGTCTCGCACGCTCCGACCGTGTGGAAGAAGGTCCTCGCGGTCGGAACGATGCTCGTCGTCCTCATCGGGCTACCGCTTGCCGGCGCCGAGCTCGGCGCGCGGGTCGGCGATGCCACGTGTGACCGCGACGGCGAGCTCCTCGACTGCATCGGTGAGACGGTGGTCGGCGCTTTCGCCGGACTCGTCGCCGGCCTGGTCGCGTCCGTCCTGCTCCTCACGCTCGTCGCGCTGCGGCATCGGCGGAAGCGGCGGGCAGCGAGGGAGGATCTGCAGGTCGGGGAGCGGGAGCTGGAGCCGGGTGGGCTGACCTGACAGTGCTCGCCTCGAGCAGATCTCGAGCGCTCTCCGACGCAACGAGCCGCTGGGTCGTACTCCCGCCGCCCCTCGCGTCTCTGCTCTCGAGGCGCGGAGGACTGCGCTCGGCCGACCGTGGCGCAACACGGAGGTCATGGACGTGAGACGCCGGCAAGGCAGCGTAGGGCACGCTCGTGGGACGATCTGATCCCGCCGCCGAACGACGCCCCCGTGGGCGCGGCCACCGCGGCCTGGATCAGGCTCGTCGCCATGTTCCTGCTCTGGGTCGCCGCAAGCGTGATCCTGATCCTGCTCGGGGTGCCTGACGGCTACGCCGTCGTACTCGGCTGGCTGCTCCCCCTGGCCGCCTTCCTCGCCTACCGACGCCGGCGTTCCGCCGGCCACGCGTGACCGAGTCTCGTCCCTCACCCCAGCTCCGGCGGTCGCGGAGCACGAGGTCGACACCCTTCTCGAACCCGTGCACGGCCACTGCGTGAGTGCTCGTCGGCGAGGATCACCTCGAGCGGGCCGCCGGCGTGTATCGCCACGCCGCCCGTGCTGCTTACACTGGCCCGGCGGGCCGGTAGCTCAGCTGGCAGAGCAGGGGACTTTTAATCCCAAGGTCGTTGGTTCGAATCCAACCCGGCCCACTGCCGCGGGGACCTCCCGGTTCCCCCGCGCGGGCTACCGCACGTCACCGGCTGCGTCGGGCTCGACCAGCAGCGTGAGCCCGTCGAGACCGACGACGGTGACCGTGTCGCCCGCGTCGGCTCCGGCGTCGCACCGGGCGGCCCAGATCTCGCCGCCGATGCGCACCTGGCCGACCGGGCGGCAGGAGGAGGCGACGGTCGCCGCCTTCCCGATCAGGGTCTGCGCCCCGACCGTCTTCCGGCCGCTCCGCACCTTCCGGTTCCAGAAGACGACCTCGCCTCCGAAGGCGATCAGCCCGCCGATGAAGCCGACGACGTTCCAGGGCTGCGGGAGCACGAACAGGAGGAGGAGCGCGACGAAGAAGAACATCCGTCAAGAGTAGGCGGTTCCCGGACTCGGCGGGCAGCACGACGTCCCCGGCTCGCCCCTGTGGACGCCGGGCAGCCGATCTTGCGAACGCCCACCGACCCGACTCACGTCATCGAGACCTCGATCGGCCCCGTCTGCGACGTGTCGGCGCGAACGACCCGGACCGAGACCCGCGGGTCGAGGTGGCGCGCCACGTCCACCTCGACCCTCCCGACCTCCGCGACGCCGTCCCAGAGCCTGCCCTCGATCCTGAGAACGACGCGGGTCTCCGACTCCTGCTCGGCGACGATCCGGAGTCCCGTCATGTCTCCACCGCCGGCGCGTACTCGCTCCTCGTGAGGCCGAAGCTCCAGGCGAGCCCGCCCCTGGCCGTCCGCACGGTCGGGGGGACGCGCAGGAAGTAGCGCCTGGAGCTGCCGTCGGGCTCGGGCGTCGAGTTCACGACCTCGACGGCGACGAGGGGCTCGCCGTCGATCCTCCGCTCCGTCCGCCACAGGCACCCGTAGTCGTCCTGCTGGACGACGGCGCCTCCGAGAGCCTTCATGAACGGCTCGATGCCGATCCGCTCCATCGCCATGCGCCTCCGCTCGGCGTTCGCCCAGCGCGCGACCCGGCTCGGTATGACTGCCTCGGGATCTCGCCCGGCGCTCTCCGGCATCTCGACGCCGCGCCAGAAGTACAGCCCCTTCCCGTTCGGCCACTCGGCGGCGGGGAGACCGTCCCAGTTGTGCAGGCGGCCCTCGTCGTCGAAGCGGAGGCGAGGCCGCACGAGCGCGACGAGATCTCTGGTACCGCTCAGCCAGCCGACCGCGATGGCGAGAAGCCCGGCCGCGGCCGCCTCGGCCAGCGGGAGGATCGCCGCGACGCGCCGGGGAGCCGCGTACGGCTCGGCGAGGATGCGGCGGGCGATGCCGCCGAGGTCGTCGGTGACCCAGCGCACGCCACTGACGTATTTCGAGGTGCCGAGGCCCACGCGGAGAACGGTTCGGTCGGCGTCGGTGAGGCGCTCGAGGGCACGGCTGGCAGGCACGAGCGCCGAGTCGCGCTCGACCCACCTGCCCCCGATCCACCCCCACGCGCCGCTGAGCGGCCAGTCGAGGAGCCAGGACTGCCGCCCGGTGAGCTCCGGCCACGGGCAGCGGTCCTGCCCGGGCCAGACGCGGGCCTGCCGAAGCGCGCGGATGTCCGGGTGGAAGCGGACCCTGTCCACCTCCAGCCCGAGCGCCCCGACGTACGCGAGGAGCCGATCGGCTATCCGATCGTCGTCCACGCTCGGCTGCTCGAGGTCGATGCCCTCGAGGAGCTCGAGCGTGCGCTCGGCGATCTTCCGGGCGTCCATCAGTCGGCCACCCGGCGGAAGCCCTGCGGGCGCGCGGGGGCGGGCGGGACGTACTCGCGCTGCCGGCGCACGTGGTACACGCCCGGGACGAGCGCGATCGCGTCGTGCTCGTCGTGGACGAGCGACGCGGGCTCCTCGACGACGAGGTGCGTATGCCCGACGCCGCGCCAGGAAGGCGCGTTCGTCGAGTGGACGAGTCGTGCCCGCCCGAGGACGACGTGCGCGTGTCCGGTCGCCTCGCCCTCTGCGAGGACGATGCGCGGGCCTTCGACGACCCGCTCGTGCCTGCGCGCGGGAAGCTCGTCCACCGGGACGAGGAGGACGTCGCCCTGACGGACGATCCCGCAAACTGACTGCTGCTCCCGACTGCTCACTGCTGCCTCCTTCCGGAGGGCTCGTGGATCGCGCACCGTTCCTTCCGCCGTTGCCCGGAGGCCGGGCCTCATCACGTGACCACCTTGCGGCGAAGCAGGTTGGTGGACGATCGGGCGTTGCCCTCACGTCGCTCTTGATGTGTCCTCAGAGAGTCAGCGGCGCCGTCACGACTTCTTACGGGCTCTTACGAGTACTGCGAGCGCTCGAGGCTCGCGAGCTTCTCGAGCAGCCGCTCGAGGAGAGCCGTCTGCCGCGCGAGCTCCCGCAGGAGCTCGCGAAGCTCCTCGAGCTGGCGCTCGCCGAGATCGACGAGCTCCCTGAGGTTATCGCGCTCGAGCGCCATCAGGCCCTACTCCTCCGCGGCGAACGCCTCGACGACGGAGTGCGCCTCGTCGTCGCCCGCCTCGGCGAGCTCGCGGATGAAGCCGAGCACGGTCGCGGTGCCCGCGTGCTCCTCGTCGTCGGGGTCGAGCAGCGCCTCGCCGGCCCCGAGGGCGGCGAGCGCCTCGTCGTAGCGGCCCGCGCGCCGGAGGAGGTCGGCGAGGACGCCCCGGACGACCGCGCTCTCGGTGGGCACGTCGCCCCACGCGAGCGCGGACGCGAGCATCTCGGCAGCGCGCTGGCGGCAGATCCTGGCCTGCTCGGCGGCGCCCGCGTCGTCGCAGGCCCAGGCGGCGTCGGTGAAGCGCCTCGCCGCATCCCCCCGCCGCTCGGCCGCCTCGGCGACGAGCGCCGCGCAGAAGAAGTGGCGCGCGAGGGCCGGCATGCGCGCGTTCTCGAGGACGTCCCGGTAGATGACGGAGGCGACCGTGCGCCCCGCGCCGGGCGTGCGCTGGCCGATGCTCTCCGCGCAGTAGCCGCAGCGCGGGCAGCGCTGCACGCGGAACTGGAGGCTCCAGCGCGCCGGGCCTTGCGGGCGTAGGTCGAGGTCGGGCGGGCCGAAGCTGGAGGTGGAGGACAGCGCCATCTGCGTGGAGAGCTCCCCGCAGAGTGCGCACCGGACGGACACGGGCATGGAAGTCGTCATGCCCTGGAGTCCGCACCGGAGCCCGCAACTCTTACGGTCAGGCGACGAGGATGGCTCCCGGCACGGCCGTTCCGAGCTGGCGGTCGGCGGTGACGAGCGGCACGGCAAGCTCTCGGGAGAGGACGGCGTAGTACGCGTCGTATGCCGAGAGTCCCAGACGAGTCGCCGACTCGAGCGCCGGCTCTGCCAGCGGCAGGCAGCTCTGGACTGCGAGAGGCCATGCGAGTACGAGTGCGAGAGCCCTGGACGCGCTTGCGAGCGGCCAGCGACCCGCGCGCACCCGCAGTGCCATCGCATTCGTCACCTCGGCCACGAAGAGGTCCGGGACATGCGCGGCAGTGACGCCGCTCACGACCTCGTGCACGACGTCGCTCGCACTCCCTTCCCGCCGAAACAACCCGGTGAGCGCGGCCGAGGCGTCGAGGACGACCTCAGAGGGCGTCTCGCTCACGATCCCGTCGGATCGTCGTCACCGGGTCGAGCTCGGGAGGAGTGCCCTCGGGGTACGCCGCCTCCCAGCCACGCCGGACCTCCTCGAGACGATCGAGCATCGCTTCTCGTTGCTCGATGCGTCGCGCGTGCTCCACGAGCGCGTCGACGATCTCCGCGTTGAGAGACCTGCGCTTCCGTCGCGCCGCAGCCTTGAGCGTCTCGACCGTCTCCGGGGGAACTTCACGGACGTGCACGTTCACCGCACCTCATGGTATCGCCGTGATACCACGGCGCGGTAAGCCCGGCAAGATGGCCGGATCAGCCAGGTCCGGCGAGCTCCACGAAGCGGCAGACGGCGTTCACGAGCCGCATGTCGGCGACGGTCTTGCAGTCGGCGTCGAGCAGCCGCGGCGCGCACACGAGGACGACCCGGCACTGCGCGCGCGAGGTCGCCACGTTCACGCGGTGGCGGTCGAAGGCGAAGCCGATCCCGCGCGGGGCCTCCTCGGCGGAGGAGCTCGCCAGCGAGACGAAGACGACCGGCGCCTCCTGCCCCTGGAACTTGTCCACCGTCCCCACGCGGACTCCGTCCGGGAGCCGCTGACGAAGCCGCCGCACCTGCGCGTTGTACGGCGCGACGACGAGGACGTCGCCCACGCCGACCGACCGCACCACCCCGTCCGCGTCCGTGTACGACGTCCCGAGGAGCGCGCGGATCGCCTCCGCGACCGCGTCCGCCTCCTCCCACGAGGACTGGCTGCGCCCCGCGTGCTCGATCGCCTCCACGAGCAGGCCGTTGCCCGCCGCGAGCGAGCGCCGCTCCGCGACCTCCGCCGGCAGGAGCCTGCCCTCGTAGTACGCGTCCGAGGTGAACGCGCAGATCTCCGGGCGGAGCCTCCAGGTGCGCTCGAGGAATATGCCGCGCTCGGGCGGCACCGTCTCCTCCTCTCCGAGCAGGTGCTGGAGCACCGACACCTTCGCCTCGTCCGGCTGCGCGCCCTGCGAGACCTGCGGCAGCTGGTTCGGGTCGCCGAGCAGCACGAGGTCGCGCGCGACGGGGGCGACCGCGAGCACGTCGGCGAGGGCGACCTGGCCCGCCTCGTCCACGAAGAGCGTGTCGAGCAAGCCCTCGAACGCCTCGCGCGCGAACAGCCACGCCGTCCCGGCGAGGAGCTGCAGGTCGGGCTCGAGCATCTCCTTCCACCCGTCGGCCGAGTCGACGAACCGCCCCTCGAAGCGCGACTCGTCGTTCCCCGCCGTCGACTTCTTGCGCCCCTTGAACGAGAAGCCCTGCTCGCCCGCCTCGCGCTCGATCTCCTCGAGGAGCTTGTGGATCGCCTTGTGGCTGAGCGAGGTGACGCCGACGCGCTTCCCCTGTCGCATGAGCGCGACCGCCATCTTCGCCCCCTGCCAGGTCTTCCCCGAGCCGGGCGGGCCCTGCACGAAGAGGTAGCTCTCGTCCAGGGTCGCGACCGCCTCCACCGGCTCGAGGTCGAGACGAGCCCGCGGCAGCTCCCGCTCGAGGACGGCCACCGACGCCCGGTGCGCCCGCCCGTCGAGGTACGCACGCGCGAGGCGCGCCAGGGCGTTTCGCTGCTCGCGGTCGTGGATCGGCTGCGGCGGGATGAGCGCCCGCGGGAGCGGCTCGGCGGCCCGCTTCTTCCCGCGCCGGAGCCGGACGAGGCCGAGCTCGTCGTCGACCGTCACCGGGTAGCTCTTCCCCGTCGCCGGATCGACCGCCTCGCCGGAGATCTTGTGCTCCTGCTCGGGGAACGAGAGCGTGTAGACGAGCGAGCTCTTGTCCGGCTCGGGCGGGCCGACGAGCTCGAGCCCGCCGATCGTGTCCGTGTCGGCGATCAGCTCCTCCTCGCCGAGGTCGACGTGCAGGAACCACTCCCACCACTGCGGCTTCGCCTCCCGCCGGTGGTAGTCGAGGAGCTGCGCGAGGAGCCACGCGGGGTCGCCCTCCTCGACGGAGCGCTCGAGCAGCGCGTCGCGCAGCACCGCCCGCTCGGGCGGCATCTCGTCGTCGGGCGGCTCGGGCTCGATCGTCGGGCGCCAGGGGAGCCCGGGCGGGCGCCGGTGCAGGAGCCACTCGTGGAGCGCGACCGTCGAGCGGCAGTCCTCCTCGTTGTAGGCCTCGACCTCGGCCAGGAGCGAGTCGTCGCCGGACTCGAGCCAGCGCTCGAAGAGGACGGTGGACTCGTCGCCGCCCTTGACGTCGGCCGTCCGCTCGAACCCGTACAGCGCCTCGAGCGCCTTGATCGAGTAGCTCTCGACCGACGCGCGCAGCGCCTGCTTGACGACGCGGTAGAGGTCGACGAGGACGTCCTGGCGCAGGAAGTCGTCCACCTCCTGCTCGCGCGTGGCGTGCTCGCCCATGAGCCGCCGCAGCGCCGAGCGCTCGTAGGCAGCGTAGTGGTAGACGTGCAGGCCGGGGTAGCGGCGGCGGCGCTCGACGACCCAGTCCACGAACCCCTCGAAGACCGCGCGCTCCTCGTCGCGGTCGCGCGCCCAGGCGGCGACGTAGCGCACCTCGCCGTCGTCGTCGCGGTAGCACCAGCCGAACAGGTACTCGAGCCCGCGCGCCGGCTCGTAGAACGGGTGCCCCTCGAGGTCGAGCCAGACGTCGCCGAAGTCGGGCTCGGGCAGGAGCGCGTACCCGCGACCCTCCTCGAGCGGCAGGTCGTCGACGCGGTGCTCCCCGGTCTCGCGGAAGTGGAGCTGGAGCGAGGCCTGGTGGCGGATCGCCTCGAGCGTCTCCGCCCGCATCCCGTCCACCTCGAGGCCGGCCGGCTGCCGGCCGAGCGCCTTGAGCGTCGGGATCCCGTGCTCCGCGAGGTGGTCGGCCTGGCTCCGCCGGAGCCCGGCGACGAGGACGAGGTTGTCGTCGTCGCGAAGCCGCTGCTTGCAGAGGTGGCGGAAGTCGCAGAGCCCGCAGCGCTCGCACGGCCAGGGGTAGGTCTCGGGCTCGGTGGCGATCGCTTGGAGCAGGCGCTCGCGCGCGCTCCGGTAGTAGGCGCTGTACTCGGCAGTGCGGAAGGTCTCGCGTTCGCCCGTTCCGAGCTCGACGTGGAAGCGCTCGGGCAGGCGCCCCTGGATCCGCCCGAGCTGCTCCGAGTAGAAGCAGAGCTGGAGCACGTGCGCCGGCTTCGCCGAGCGCGCGAGCTTCGTGTCCACGGCCTCGTAGGTGCCGTCCTGCGTGCGCTCGAGGAAGTCGGCGAACCCCCGCCAGGTGCCGTCCGTGAGGTACGGCTGGTAGATCACGTCCGCCTCGCCGGCGCGGATCGCCTCCTCGGTCAGCCGTCGCGCCTCATCGGCGTCGAAGTCCTCGTCCTCGTAGGTCGGGATGCGGACGATCGAGCGCCCCTCGGCCTCGAGCCGAGCGAGGTACGCGGCCTCGTGCTCGTCGCCCTTGCGGCGGAGGAGGTCGCCGTGCGTGTCGTCCACGTGCGGCCGCTCGAGCTCGCCGCGCGCGACCTGCAGGTCGAGGTTCGTGAGGTGCGGGCAGGCGAGGTGGGCGGAGAGGTCGGAGGGCGAGAGGAGCAGCGTGCCGTCGGAGGCGAGGTGCATCACCCGGAGTATCAGCGCGCGGGCGGCGCGCTCTTACGCGGCGGGCAGGGCAGCCGCGTCCAGCGGACGTCGAGCCCCGCGCTCGGTTGCCGAGCTAGCGCTCGACCGGCTCTCGCGTCTCGAGCGCCCGCCAGAACTGCTCCTCGGACACGGCGAGCTGGTATCGCAGGAGCGCTTTGAACCTCCCCGGGCTCATCGTCTTCCGCGTCGAGAAGGAGCGGTGCGTGCGCAGGACGCGTCCGTCCGAGAGCACCTTCTCGAAGTGGACGTGACCGGTGCGCCGGACTTCGAGCCAGCCGTCGATCAGGCAGAAGCGCTCGACCTGTGCCCAGGTCGGCGTCCTCACGCGGGGACGAGCAGGTCGCGCTGCTCGGCGACCGGCGTCAGCGCGAAGCGCAGGAGCCACGGAGCATGCCCGGCGCGATCGGTCGCCGCGTAGAACGCCGGCCGCTCGAAGTAGTCGGAGGCATAGAGGCGGAGCTCGACCACGAGATCGTCGAGTGCCTCGTCCGCCGTGGGGCCAAAGCCGAGCGCTCCGAGCGCGGGCAGCACCGCCGTGACCTCGTCCTCGTCCTCGACGAGCTCGACCTCGAACCGGAATCCGGCGAGGTGGCGTGCGAGGTCATCGGTGCGGACGAGCAGCATGCGCTCCTTTCCGCGGTGCCGGCTGACGATGCTCGGGCGATGCTCGTGCACCACCTTCGTCATCACGTCCGAGAGCTCGCTCTTGGCGCGCGAGAACTCGAGAGAAGGAAGCGCTGGAATGAGGTCAGTCTCCATCTCTTGATCAGAGTAGTCAAGTTGGTCAATTGAGACAAGTCGGTACGAGACTCGTCTCGTCCGGGCCTGAACTCCGAGCGGTCGGGCAAAGAGATCGGCTCGGCTTGCATTGCTCACAGTCCTGAGTAAAACTACTCAATGTCTTGAGTTCTACCCTGCCCTCCTACACGCGCCCCGCCGTCGCGACCCTCGTCGCGCGCCTCCGCGAGCCGCGCCGCCATCTCCAGGTCGTCCTCGGCCCCCGCCAGACCGGCAAGACGACGCTCGTGCTGCAGGCGCTCGAACGCGCGGCGCTCAGGTCGCGCTACGGCTCCGCGGACGAGGTCGGCGGGCGCGATCGCGAGTGGATCGCCACCGAGTGGGACGCCGCTCGCGCGCTCGTCTCGGAGCCGGGCGCCGAGGACGCCGTCCTCGTCCTCGACGAGGTGCAGAAGGTCGCCGGCTGGTCGGAGACGGTGAAGCGACTCTGGGACGAGGACACGCGCGCCGGCCTGCGGCTCCGCGTCGTTCTCCTGGGCTCCTCCCCCCTGCTCGTCGGGCGGGGGCTCACGGAGAGCCTCGCCGGCCGCTTCGAGACCATCCGCGTGCCCCACTGGTCGCTCGCCGAGATGGCGGAGGCCTTCGGCTTCGGGCTCGACGAGTTCGTCTACTTCGGCGGGTACCCGGGCGCGGCGGCGCTCGTCGGCGACGAGGCGCGCTGGCGGCGGTACGTGCTCGACTCCCTCGTCGAGACGGTCGTCGCGCGCGACATCCTGCTCACCACGCGGGTGGACAAGCCGGCCCTCCTGCGCCGGGTGTTCGCGCTCGCCTGCGCCTACTCGGGGCAGGTGCTCTCGTACACGAAGATGCTCGGCCAGCTCCAGGACGCTGGCAACACGACGACGATCGCCCACTACCTCGAGCTCCTCGGCCAGGCGGGGCTCGTGACCGGCCTGCAGAAGTTCTCCGGCTCAGAGGTACGGCGCCGCGGCTCGAGCCCCAAGCTGCTCGCGCTGAACACGGGGCTCGTCAGCGCGGTCGCAGGGAGATCGCTCGCGGAGACGCGCAGCGACAGCGCGGCCTGGGGCCGCCTCGTCGAGAGCGCGATCGGTGCGCATCTCGTCAATCACGACCTCGACGTGACCTACTGGCGCGAGGGCAACCACGAGGTGGACTACGTCGTGCGGCGCGAGGGTCGGATCACGGCGATCGAGGTCAAGAGCGGGCCGCGCGCGCGCGTCTCGGACGGGTTCGCGGCGCTCGCCGGCCGGCATTGCCTCGACCGCCGACTCCTGGTCGGCGAAGGCGGGATCGACCTCGCCGACTTCCTGCAGAGCCCGCCCGAGCGCTTCCTGAGCGGCTGATCCGCGCACGCTGCCGCGGCGATGCGGGCGACGGCGTCTGACCCTCGGCCGTCAGCTCAGTCGCCGAACTGCTGGGCCCAGATGACGCCGTCGCGGACGCGCTCGACGTCGGCGCCCCTGTGCAACGCGATGCCGATCACC
>CAZODN010000035.1:0-22026 GCA_964578545.1 uncultured Gaiellales bacterium | reverse complement strand
GGTCGCGCTGGCCATCGCCTCCGCTGCTCGCGGCACCCCCGTCCGCGCCGGTATGGCGGCCTTCGGCGAGATCGGGCTGACGGGACGTCTGCGGCAGACCTCGCAGGCGGAGCGCCGGCTCGAGGAGTGCGCGAAGCTCGGCGTCACGACGGTCGTCGCGCCCGCCGGCACGATCTCCCGGGCCGAGCTCCGCGTGGCGGGGGCGGAGACGCTGCGCGACGCGCTCCGCGCCGCCCTCGAGCCCGCACGCGCGGAGCGCGAGGCGGCTGCGTAGGCCCGCCGGCGTCCGTTCACCTTCCGTTAAGGACCCGTGAGAAACGCGCTACAATGCTCGAGGACGCCGGCACGGAAGACGATGCCGGCGGCTTTTTCTTGAAGGCGACGGATTCCGACATCGGGGAGGCTGTCTTGTTCGACATCGGCGACAAGGTCGTCTATCCGCACCACGGCGCTGGCACGGTCGTGCGGAGGGAGAAGCGCGAGGTTCTCGGAGAGGTGCGCGAGTACCTGACCATCCAGATCCTCCACAACGACATGACCGTGAACGTGCCCTGCGACAACGTCGAGCGGGTCGGCCTGCGCACGGTGATCGACCAGCGGACGGTCCAGATGGTGGTCAAGACGCTCTCGGGCGGCTCGACCGAGATGCCGAAGAACTGGAACCGCCGCTTCAAGCACAACCGCGACAAGATGAAGACGGGCAACATCTTCGAGCTCGCGGAAGTCGTCAGGAACCTCGCCGTCCGCAACAACGAGAAGGGCCTCTCCACGGGCGAGAAGCAGATGTTCGTCAAGGCGAAGAAGATCCTCGCGTCGGAGCTCATGTACGCGAAGGACATGACCGAGGACGAGGCTGCAGAGTGGCTCGACGACGTGCTCTCCAGGGCGGGGCAGGAGAAGCCGGCCAAGCCGAGGGCGAAGGCGAAGGCCGCGCCCGCGAGTGCGTAGCGAGCCCGGTGGCTCCGGCGGGGCCGGGGCGACCTGGGCGCTGATCGTCGCCGCCGGCGAAGGAGCGCGGCTGGGCATCGACCGGCCGAAGGCCTTCGCGTCGCTCGGCGGTCGCCCGCTGCTCGCGGAGAGCATCGACCGACTCGACGCCTGCCCGCTGGTCGACGCGATCGTGGTCGCGGCGCCGCCGGGCTGGGAGGAGCCCGTCATCCTGCTCGCCGAGGAGATCGCGGCGTCGAAGGTCGTCTCGTGCGTGACGGGCGGCCAGACACGCGCTGAGTCCGTCCGCGCCGCGCTCGCCGAGGTGCCGGGCGAGGCGGTGGTCGTCCTCGTCCACGACGCGGCCAGGCCGCTCGTCGACGACGCCGTCGTCGAGCGTGTGCTCGGGCCGCTCGCAGAGGGTTTCGACGGCGCGGTGCCCGGGCTGCCGATCCCCGACACGGTCAAGCGCGTGGATGGGCGCGCCGTAATCGAGACGATCGACCGGGCGGCGCTCGTCGGCGCGCAGACGCCGCAGGCATTCCTCGCGGACGCGCTCCGGCGCGCGTACTCGGGCGATCTCGAGGGCGCCACCGACTGCGCCTCCCTCGTCGAGCGCTCGGGCCGGGTCGCCGTCGTGGAGGGAGATCCTCGCCTGCTCAAGGTCACGACCCCGGCGGACCTCGCGCTCGTCGAGTCGTGGCTCCGCGGCGCGTGAGGGGCTACCCTCGCCCGGTGAGCGAGCTCAGGATCGGAACCGGCCTCGACGCGCACGCCTTCGAGGAAGGCGTGCAGCTCGTGCTCGGGGGCGTTGCGATCGACTATCCCCGCGGGCTCGCGGGGCACTCCGACGGCGACGTCATCGCCCACGCGCTCATCGACGCGCTCCTGGGCGCCGCGAACCTCGGCGACATCGGGACGCTGTTCCCCTCGGGCGACGAGCAGTACCGGGGCGCGTCGTCGCTCGACCTGCTGTGGGAGGCGTACCGGGAGGTGCGCGAAGCCGGTTGGGAGCTCGTCAACGCCGACTGCGTCCTCGTCGGGGAGGAGCCGCGGATCGGCCCTGTGCGCGACGAGATGTGCGAGCGGCTCGCCGGAGCGCTCGGCGTCGACACCGGCCGCATCACGGTGCGCGCGACGACGACGGACGGGCTCGGCTTCACCGGCCGCGGCGAGGGCCTGGCGGCGCACGCCGTCGCGCTCCTCCGGCGGTGAGCCTCCGCTTCGTCAGCGCGGAGGAGCGACCCGATCTCGTCGAGCTGCGAGGCCCGCTCCTCGCCGGGTGGCCGGAGTTCATGCTCCACGACCCCGTCGCGGGCGCGTGCTGGGATCTCCTGTACGAGCGGTTCCCCGCCTTCCAGCACTTCCTGCTGGACGACGCCACGGGTGAGCTCGTGGCCGACTTCAACTCGCTGCCGGTCAGGGTGGACCTCCGGGCGCTGCCCGATCGAGGGTGGGACGACGTGATGGAGCGCGGGACGTCGGGCGGTGAGGAGCCGAACGCGGTCTCGGCGATCTCGGTCGAGGTCCTCGCCGGCCGGCTCGGGCAGGGGCTCAGCCGGCTGTGCCTGGAGCGAATGCGCGAGAACGCCGCCGCATACGGGTTTCGCGACCTCGTCGCGCCCGTGCGGCCGAACTGGAAGGCCCGCTACCCGCTCGTGGACATCGGCCGCTACGTCGAGTGGCGAACCGACGGCGGGCTTCCCTTCGATCCCTGGCTCCGGACGCACGCGCGCCTCGGCGGCACGGTCGTGCGCCCGTGCGAGGAGTCGATGACGATCCCCGGGTCGGTCTCCGACTGGGAGCGCTGGACGGGGATGTCGTTCCCCGAGAGCGGCGACTACGTCGTGCCGGGCGCGCTGGCGCTCGTGAGCGTCGACCGCGACGCCGACCGCGCGACGTACGTCGAGCCGAACGTCTGGGTGCACCACCGACTCTGAGGTCGCGCGCTCACGCGGGCAGGCTGACGAGCCCGTCTGCGACCACGACGAGGCCGTCGCGCTCGAGCGCGCGGACGGCCTCCCCGTCGAGCTCGGCGAGCGGGCGCGATGCGTCGGAGACCGACCGGAGGGCAGCCGCGCGGCGCTGGCGGAACGAGCCCTCGAACGGCCCCTGCTTGCGCGCCGGCTCCTCACGGATGCCGCGGGACGGGCACTCCGACGCGAGCGGGCACGCTTCGCAGCGCGGCCTGCGCGCGAGGCACACCGTCGCGCCGAGGTCCATGAGCGCCTGGGCCGACGCGGACGAGAACTCGTGGCCCGTACGGCGCTGCACGCGCTCGACGTTCACGTCCACGGGGAGCACGTCCTCCTCGAACGCGAACCGGCGCACGGCATCGGCGGTGTAGCGGCCGACCCCGGGCAGCTCGGTCAGGTCGTCGGGCCAGCCGTAGGCGGCGACGTGCCGGGCCGCGCCGTGGAGGCTCAGCGCCCGGCGGTTGTACCCGAGGCCCTGCCACTCGCGAATGACGTCGGCGGGCGACGCCTGCGCGAGCGACTCGACGGTCGGCCAGCGCTCGAGCCAGCGCGCGTACCGCGGCACGACGCGCTCGACCTGCGTCTGCTGCAGCATGACCTCGCTGACGAGGATCGCGTACGGGTCGCGGGTTCGGCGCCAGGGGAGGTCGCGTCCGTGCTCCGCGTACCAGGCCAGGAGCGTTGCATCCACGTCTCAGTCACCTCGCCGGACGAGCATGTCGTCGCGCACGATCGCGTACCCGACGCTGTCCGTCCAGCCGCCGTCCTCGGTCGGCCACGACTGTCGGTAGTGCGCCTCCTCCGTCCAGCCTGGCCCAGTACGTGGGGTTGTCGGCGGTGCAGTCACCAGAGCGAACGGCGGCCAGCGCCTCGTCGGGCGACCAGCGTGCCCGGGCATGGAAGGGCCAGGTCTCGGAGGCGATCCACTCGGCCAGCGCAGGCGCCTCGTCGTCTGCGACGAGGCTGAACGTGAGGTCGACCATTCGCTGGATCCAAGCACGTGGAGAGGAGAGCGCTTGCGTCGGGACGTCGCTCGCGCCTGCCGGCACGGTAGCCTCGGCCGGTGCTCCTCTACAACTCCGCTGTCTCGGGCAACTGCTACAAGGTGCGGCTCCTCTTCGCCCACCTCGGGATCGAGTACGAGACGGTCGAGGTCTCGGTCGTCGACCGCTCGAACCGCGAGGAGATCCTCGGTCGGCTCAATCCCGCGCTCCGGGTGCCGACGCTCGTGCTCGACGACGGGCGCCCGCTCGCCGAGTCGAACGCCATCCTCTGGTACCTGGCGGACGGGACCGAGTACGTGCCGGCCGACCGCTACGAGCGCGCGCAGGTCCTGCAGTGGCAGTTCTTCGAGCAGTACAGCCACGAGCCGAACATCGCGGTCGCCCGCTTCCTCAAGTCCTACTCGGGCCAGCCCGAGCTCTTCGAGCGCCAGCGGAACCGCCTCCTGGCCGGCGGGTACGCGGCGCTCGAGGCCATGGAGCGTCACCTCGACGGCCGGGCGTTCCTCGTCGGCGACCGGTACTCGATCGCGGACGTCTCGCTGTACGCGTACACGCACGTCGCGCACGAGGGCGACTTCGACCTGAGCGCATATCCGGCGATCCGCGCCTGGCTCGAGCGGGTCGCTGCGCAGCCGGGCCACGTCCCGATCGACGCCTGACCCACTCCGCGGGAGCTCCGCAGGGCAGCGGGTGGGGCGCGTGGGGTACGGTCGGCCGGTGAGCGTCCGCGTCCGTTTCGCGCCGAGCCCGACGGGCTCGCTCCACCTCGGAAACGCGTTGACCGCCGTCGCCAACAGGAACTTCGCGGACGCGCAGGGCGGTGTGCTCGTGCTCCGGATCGACGACACCGACCCGTCGCGGACGGTCGCGGGCGGGGAGGAGGCGATCCTCCATGACCTCGCCTGGCTCGGCGTCGCCTGGGACGAAGGGCCTGTGCGGCAGAGCGAGCGCGGCTCGCTCTACGCCGAGGCGGCCGAGCGCGCGCTCGCGTCGGGCTCCGCCGAGCGCGACGAGGAGGGCGCGGTTCGGCTCGCCCGCGAGGGGACCACGCTGCTCCGCCCGGACGGGACCGCCACGTACCAGCTCGCCTCCGTCGCGGACGACCTCGATCTCGGGATCACGCACGTCATCCGCGGCTCGGATCATCGCCCGAACCTCGAGCTCCACCGCCGGATCGCCAGAGCGCTCGGCGGGGAGCTGCCGGAGGTGATCCACCACGGCCTCGTCCTCGGCCCGGACGGCAAGAAGCTCTCCAAGCGGCACGGCCACTCGTCGATCGCCGAGCTCCGCGACGAGGGCTATCCGGCGGCCGCGATCCGTGCCTACCTGGACGAGCTCGACCTCCCCGAGCACGACGTTCGGCTCGACCTCGCGCGCCTCGGGCGCCTCGCGATCGATGCGATCGCGGCGCTGCCGGACGAGGAGCTCGCCTCGGCGGTGGAGGCGCCGATCGAGGTCGTCCCGGCCCTCCGCGGCGCGCGCACGCTCGTCGAGGCGCGCGTGTACGCGCGGCAGATCCTCGACGCGCCGGAGAGGAAGCTCGATCCGGGTGCCCGACCCACGCTCGGGCGCTTCGTCGAGCTCCGCGCGCGCGCCCCCGAGCGCCTGACGCCGGACGAGGCTCGCGCGATCGTCCGCGAGCTGAAGGCCGTGGGAGGCGACCTGAGGGCCCTGCGCCTGGCCCTGACGGGCGCCGACCGCGGGCCCGAGCTCTGGGCCGTGCTCGCGGCGGTGCCGCGCGACGAGGCGCTGTCTCGCGCGTCCCGCTCCTGACTACGATCGAGGCGATGCGAGTCCACGACACGCTGACGGGCTCCCTCGTCGAGCTCCCCGAGCCGCCGGCCGAGATCGGGATGTACGTGTGCGGCCCGACCGTCTACCACCGCGCACACATCGGGAACGCGCGGCCCTTCGTCGTCTTCTCGTGGCTCCGGAACTGGCTGCGCGAGCGCGGGTACTCGGTGACGTTCGTCCACAACGTCACGGACGTGAACGACAAGATCTACGAGGCCGCGCCCGGGCACAGCGCGGAGCTCGCGGCGCGTGCGACCGAGTGGTACCTGCAGGACACGAGCGACCTCGGGCTCGGGATGCCCGACGAGATGCCCCTCGCCACGCAGTCGATCCCCGAGATCGTCGCGCTGATCCAGGAGCTCGTCGACGCCGGCTATGCCTACGCGGTCGACGGTGACGTCTACTTCCGGGTCGCGCGTTTCCCCGACTACGGGCGGCTCTCCGGCCAGCGGCCGGACCAGGTCGAGGAGCAGGAGCCGAACCCGCGCAAGGAGGATCCTCGCGACTTCGCCCTCTGGAAGGCGACGAAGCCGGGGGAGGACACCTCGTGGGAGTCGCCGTGGGGCGCGGGGAGGCCCGGCTGGCACATCGAGTGCTCCGCGATGGCCGAGATGACCCTCGGGCGGGACTTCTGGATCCACGGCGGGGGCCTCGACCTCGTGTTCCCCCACCACGAGAACGAGATCGCCCAGTCGCAGGCAGTCGGCCGCCCCTTCGCGCGGATCTGGATGCACAACGGGATGCTCGAGCTCGGTGGGGCGGAGATGCACAAGTCGGTCGGCAACGACGTCTCGCTCCGCAACGTGCTCGACACGTGGGGGCGGGAGGCGACGCTCGTGTTCTTCCTCGGCGGGCACTGGCACGGGCCGATCGAGTTCTCCGACACGGTGATGGAGGCCGCGACGGCGCGCGCGGAGGGCTTCCGCGAGGTCTTCCGGAACCCACACGAGCTCGCGCCGGGAGACGCGTGGGATCGCTTTGCGGCCGCGCTCGA
This sequence comes from uncultured Gaiellales bacterium, assembly GCA_964578545.1. Classification (GTDB taxonomy): domain Bacteria; phylum Actinomycetota; class Thermoleophilia; order Gaiellales; family Gaiellaceae; genus GMQP-bins7. Next base: position 15,331 of record CAZODN010000035.1, on the reverse strand, counting down.
CGACGACTTCTCGACCCCGGCGGCCCTCGCGGTCATGCACGAGTGGCGCGACCACGAGCTCCTGCGGCGCGCGCTCGGGATCTTCGGCCTCGACTCGCTCGCGGTCGAGGAGGAGGCGCCGCCCGAGGTCGTGGCGCTCGCCGAGCAGCGTCAGGCGGCTCGTGCCGCGCGCGACTTCGAAGAGGCGGATCGGCTGCGGGACGAGCTCGAGGCCGCGGGCTGGGAGGTGCGCGACGTGCCGGACGGCTTCCGCCTCGTGCGCCACCGGTGACCCGCGACCTCGTCTACGGGCGCAACGCGGCCCGCGAGCTCTACCGCGGCCCGCGCCAGGTGCTCGAGGTATGGGTCACCGAGCGTGCGGCGACCCAGATCCCCTGGCTCGACGCCGGCCCTCGTCCTCAGGTCAAGCCGGAGCGGGCGCTCACCGAAGCCGCCGGGACGCGCGACCACCAGGGCGTCGTCGCCTGGTGCGAGCCGTTCCGCTACGCGGACGCGTACGAGCTCGCGGCGGTGGAGCGCCCCCTGCTCGTCTGCCTCGACCAGGTGACCGACCCCCACAACCTCGGCGCCGTCATCCGGAGCGGGGAGGGCGCGGGGGCCACCGGGATCGTCGTCCCCGCGCACGGCTCGGCGCGCGTGACGCCGGCCGTGTGCCGTGCGTCGGCGGGGGCGGTCGAGCATCTCCCGGTCGCCGTCGCGCCGAACCTCGCCCGCTACCTCGGCGAGATCAAGGGCCCGGACCTCTGGGCGTACGCGGCCGACGCCGAGGGCACGGTCTCGCTGTGGGAGGCCGACCTCGAAGGCGGCGTCGCGCTCGTCCTCGGCGCCGAGGGGAAGGGCGTGCGCCCGCTCGTGCGCCGCACGTGCGACGGCACGGTCGCGATCCCGCTCGCGGGGAAGGTCGGCTCGCTCAACGTCTCCGTGGCGGCCGCCCTCCTGCTCTTCGAGGCACGTCGCCAGCGGACGGCGCGACAACGCTAGTTACAAGTTGTAACGTGGCTCGATCGCTCCTGCGTGAATGCGGATCGACTGCGGCGTTCGCGACCTCTCCCCGCTGCCACCCGGAAGACCCCTCGCAGACGACGCGCTCGTTACAACTTGTAACTTGGGCGTGGAAGGCCGGCCTGGAGCGCGGCCCGGAGTGGAGACATGGCGGATCCGACCCTGTACCTGTTCGACGGCTACAACCTGCTGCACGCGGGCTCCTTCGTCGACCGCGAGGAGCTCGTCGACGCCCTTGCGAGCTTCGTCGCAGGGCGCGGCGCGCGCGGTGTCGTCGTCTTCGACGGCGTGGGGGAGGAGCGCGACCTCGGCCCGCTCTCCGTCCGCTACTCCGCGCACGCGGACGACGTCCTCGAGCGCCTCGCCGCGGAGCGCCGCTCGTCGGAGCTCGTCTGCGTCGTGTCCTCGGACGCAGCCGTCGTGAGGACGTCGGGGCAGGAGGTCCGGAAGCAGGGCTCCCGTCAGTTCCTCGCCGGCCTCACGATCCCGACGCATACGGAGGTCGAGCAGCGCGGCGCGGGCGGGCGAGTCCGCGACTCGCTCGACGACGAGACGCGCGAGAAGCTCGAGCGCCTCCGGCGAGGGGAGTAGGGAAGCCGAAAGCCCCGAGCACGCCGTGCGCGCCCGGGGCCTTCGTCGCGGCCTCTACGCCTGCTGCGGCACGGGCTCGGGGCCGCGCTCGTGCTCGAGCCGGGGGAGCCAGTCCAGCCAGGTCGGCAGGTACCAGTTCCAGCGGCCGAGCAGCTTCATCGTCGCGGGGAGGAGCACCGCCCGGACGATGGTCGCGTCGATGAGGATCGCGACCGCGAGGCCGAAGCCGATCTGCTTCATGTCGACGGTCGAGAGGGACACGAAGATCCCGAACACGGCGACCATGACGAACGCCGCGGCCGAGACGACGCCCGCCGTGCTCTTGATCCCGGCGGCGACGGCGTCCTCGGTCGGCATCCCGCGGTCGTACAGCTCGCGCACCCGGCTCAGGATGAACACGTGGTAGTCCATCGAGAGGCCGAAGAGGATCACGAACATGAAGAGCGGCAGCCAGGCGACGATCGACCCCGTCGAGTCGAACCCGAGGACGCTCTCGCCCCAGCCCCACTGGAAGACGGCGACCAGGAGCCCGTAGGCCGCGCCGACCGACAGCAGGTTCAACACGATCGCCTTGGCCGCGATCACGACCGACCGGAAGGCGACGAGCAGGAGGACGAACGCGAGGACGAGGACGAACGCCATCGCCAGCGGCATCCGCGTCGACATGAGGTCGTTGAAGTCCTTCGACGCGGCGGTCTCGCCGGTCACGGCTGCCTCGACCCCGCGGACGCTCTCGACCGTGCCGGGGATCAGCTCCTCGCGGAGCACAGCGAGCGCACGGTACGAGACCTCATCCGTCCCCGTGCCGGCGAGCGGGATCGACACGATCGCGACGCGGCCATTGGGGCTCTCCTCGACGGTGATCGGCTCGGACATGAGCCCGGTGGCGAGCGCCCGGGCCCGCAGGTCGGCGATCGCCTCTCGCACCGTCGGCGCGGAGACGTCGCGAGCCTCGACCGCGACGATCGCGGGCAGCGGGCCGCCGGGGAACTCCGCCTGGATCCGGTCGTACGTCTGCATGATCTCGATCGAGCGGGGCAGGTCGTTCAGGCCCGTGAGCTCGGTCTTCATCGTCAGCGCGGGCAGGGCGAGGACGGCGAGCAGGCCGGCCGCGAGCGCCGCCGAGACGGCGGGTCGCCGGAGGACGCGCTCGAGGATCGCTCCCCAGACCCGCGATTCGCGCGCGACCGAGCGCCGGGAGAGCAGCGGGATGCGCCCCCGCTCGACCCGGTCGCCGAGCAAGCTCAGCATCGCGGGCAGGACGGTCAGCGAGCCGGCGACGGCGATCGCCACGACGAGGATCGTGCCGATCGCGATCGAGGTCCAGATCTCACCTCCGCCGAGGAACATGCCCGCGAGGGCCGCGATAACCGTGAGCCCGGAGATGAGCACCGCCCGTCCCGACGTGGCGGCGGCAGCGGCCAGCGCAGCCTCCTTGCTCTTCCCCGCGGCCCGCTCCTCGCGCTCGCGCTTGAGGTAGAAGAGCGAGTAGTCGACTCCGACGGCCAGGCCGATGAGGAGGATCACGGAGTTCGCCGCCTCGTCCATCGCGAAGACCTGGCTCGGCACGGAGAGCAGGCCGATCGCCGCGACGACCGCCGACATTCCGAGGAGCACGGGCAGCCCCGCGGCGACGAGGGCGCCGAAGACGACGACGAGGATCCCGAGGGTGATCGGGAGTGCCGTGTACTCGGCGCGCTGGAAGTCCTCCCCGACCGTCTCGTCGAGTGCCTTCAGCGCGCTCGCGCCACCGAACTCCTCGATGCGGAACTCGGGGTTCCGGCCCTGCACCGCCGCGACGGCCTCGAGGACGGGGCCGACGTGGCTCGTCGCCTGCTCGTCGACGTCGGACACCTCGAACTGGACGAGGGCCGCGTGACGGTCGGCCGAGACGAGCGCCGCACCGGCGCCCGTGAGCGGAGCGGTGACGCTCGACACGCCCTCCTGCGCCGACACGGCGCGGACGACCTGCGCGAGCACGGCCCGGAACTCCGGGTCGGACACGGTTCGCGTCTCGCTCGAGACGAAGACCGACTCGTCGGCGCTGTCCACGAACGCGCCCGAGTCGATGATCTCCTGCGCCCGCTTCGAGTCGCCGATGCCGAGCTCGTCGGGGTCGAGCTGCCTCGTTCCGAGCGTCGAGCCGAGGACGACGGCTGCGACCACGAACGCCAGCCAGCCGAAGACTGCGGTCTTGCGGTGGCGCGCGCTCCAGCGACCCATGCGGGCCGCGATGTTCGTCGAGTGCTCTACGGGTGACATCTCGCTTCCTTTCCGGGTCGGATGGTGTGCTCACAGGCTCCCAGCGGGCCGAGCCGGGCGCAGTGCGGGACGCTGGCGTCTTCGGGTGCGGAAGACCGCACCGGTCCCGAACGCGAACGAGGCCGCCCCAGCGGCGGCCTTGTTCGTCGGAGGTCACAGGCTCGCGCGGCCGAGCCGGGTCACTGGAGGTCTCCGTAGACCGGGCCTACGGGTATTCGTACGCGCGTCCTACGAGTCGCGCAGGAAGGCGAGCACGGCGAGGACCCGGCGGTGGTCGTCCGAGCTCGCGGGCAGGTCGAGCTTCGTGAAGATGCTCGTCACGTGCTTCTCGACGGCGCGGAGCGTGACGAAGAGGCGGTCCGCGATAGCGGGGTTCGAGCGCCCCTCGGCCATCAGCTCCAGCACCTCGCGCTCGCGCGGCGTGAGCTCGGCCAGCGGGTCGTGCTCGCGTCTCCGGCCCACGAGGTGGGCGACGACCTCGGGGTCGAGCGCCGATCCACCCTCCGCGACGCGCCGCACCGAGGTGGCGAACTCCTCGAGGTCGGAGACCCGGTCCTTGAGGAGGTAGCCGACTCCCTCCGCGCTCTCGGAGAGGAGGTCGAGCGCGTACCCGGATTCGACGTACTGCGAGAGCACGAGGACGCCGGTGTCGGGGAACCGCTCCCGGATCTCGTGCGCGGCCCGGAGACCCTCGTTCGTGTGGGTCGGGGGCATGCGGATGTCGACGATCGCGACGTCCGGCTTGTGCATGGCGACGTGGCGGAGGAGGTCCTCGGCGTTGCCCGACTGCCCCGCGACCTCGAACCCGGCCTCGCCCAGGAGCCGCACGATGCCCTCGCGGAGGAGGACGGTGTCCTCTGCGATCACGACCCGGATCCCCGCGCCGAGTTGCGAGACGGTGTTGCGGAGCTGCGGGAAGTCGCGCGGCAGGTCGTCGGCGAGGAGCTGGTGGATGCGCTCGGGCTCGCTGAGCCCGGCGAGCTGGTGGGCGCCGAGGTCGCGCGTCTCGTAGCCGGTGGCGAACGCCGCGGTCGTGGAGGAGAGCAGGATCTCGCCGCCGTGGCCCGCGAGGGCGATGCGCGAGGCGCGAATGATGTCGAGACCGACGTAGCCCTCGTCGGTGAGCTGTGGCGTGCCGGTGTGGAGGCCGAGCCGGACGCGGACGGGCCGCTCGGTCGGCCAGTCGTGCGCGATCATCGCGCGCTGCGTCGCGAGCGCCGCCTCGACGGCGCCCGTCGCGTCCGCGAACACGGCCAGCTGCTCGTCGCCGATGGCCTCGACCTCCATCCCGCCGTGGTCGGCGGCCGCCTGGCGCAGGATGCCCCGGACGCGGGCGAGCAGGTCCGTGTAGCGCTCGGTCCCTGCCTCCTGCACGAGCCTCGTCGAGGCCTCGATGTCGGCGATGAGGAACGTGACGGTGCCGGTCGGGAGCGTGCTCATGTCCGAGACTCTACGGAGACGGTGTCTCCCGGCAGTGGGATGCTCGCGCGCACGCACGTCCCACCGCGTGGGCCCGGCTCGACGACGAGGCTCCCGTCGAGCGAGGCTACGCGGTCGGCGAGGCCGCGCAGGCCGCTCCCGGCCTCCGGGTCGGCGCCGCCGACCCCGTCGTCGGAGACCGCGACCGAGAGCATCCCGTCGTCCACGGCGACCTCGACGGACGCGCTCGTCGCGTGCGCGTACTTCACGACGTTCGTCAGCGCCTCCGCGACGACGAAGTAGGCTGCGGCCTCCACTGGAGGGGGGAGTGGGACGCCGGCCGGCGCGTCGAGCGTGACCGGGACGGGGATCCGCGCGACGAGAGACTCGAGCGCCGGGCCGAGCCCGCGGTCGGTGAGGACCGCGGGATGGATCCCACGCGCGAGCTCGCGGAGCTCCTCGAGGGCGACCGCGAGCTCGTCGCTCGCCTGGCGCAGGAGCGTTCGAGCCTCGTCGTCGCCCTCGGCGAGCTTCGACGTCGCGAGGCGGAGGAGCACGGAGAGCGCGACGAGGCGCTGCTGGGCGCCGTCGTGGAGGTCGCGCTCGAGGCGCCTGCGCGCGTTGTCAGCGGCCGAGACGATGCGCGCGCGCGAGGCCCGGATCTCCTCCTCCATCCGCTTTCGCGCGGTGATGTCGACACCCGTGATGAGGAAGATGCGCCGTTCGTCGATCCTGGGGAGCGGGGTGCACGTCCAGGCGACGACGAGCCGCTCGCCGGACTTCGTGACCCACGTCGAGTCGAGGCCGTCCCTGGGCCCACCGTCGACCACGCCCTCGATCACGCGGCGCACCTCGTCCGACTCGGCGGGGTCGACGAAGCGCTCCCAGAAGACCTGGCCTCCGATCTCCGCCGGCGCGTATCCGAGGGTCGTCTCGAACGCGACGTTCGAGCCCATACGCGTGAGCTCGCCGCGGTCGTCGACGAGGCAGAGCATGCTCGGCGCGTTGTTGGCGATGGCGTTGAGGAACGCCCGCTCCCGCTCCTTCTCGAGCTCGAGCTCGCGGCGCTTCGTGACGTCGACGCCCGAGATGAGGACGAGCCCGTCGGTTCGGCCCGTGACGTCGGCGACGGGCACCGCGGTCCAGAGGAAGGCCCGGAGCGTTCCGTCGACGCAGCGGATCTCGGACTCGACCTCTGCGCTCGGGACGCCCGCCGCTGCGGTGGAGATCGCGGCCTCGGCCCGACCGTCGTGATCCTCCACGACGAGGTCGACGAACCTCCGCCCGACGAGCTCCTCGTCGGGCCAGCCGAGCGTCTGGCGGAACGCCCTGTTCGCGCCGACGCGGGGATCGTCCACGTCGCGGTCACGGATCCGGCCGTCGCGTCCGACGATCACGACGATGCTGGGGATCGACTCGAGCGCGGTCGTCGTCGCGTCGCGCTCGCGCTCCAGCTCGAGCTCGCGGCGCTTTCGCTCGGTGATGTCGACGCCGCCCGAGATGATCCCCGTGACCTCCCCGGACGCGTCGTGCACGGGGGCGGAGCGCCAGAAGACCGTGAGCCGCTCGCCCCTCGCGTTCGTGAACTCGTTCTCGTACTCCCCCATCGCGTAGTCGGGAGCGAGCGCCTCGAAGCGGGCGATGACGTCCGGCCGCTCCTCGGGCGAGATGAAGACGTCCCAGAAGTACTGCCCGCGGACGATCTCCTCGTCGTCGACGCCCGCGGCCGCCACCGCCGCGGCGTTCTGGTTGCGGATGCGCCCGTCCTTCCCGATGTGGATGAACAGGCTCGGCGCCGTCTCGACGAGCGTCCGCAGGAAGGTGAACTGCGCCTGCGCCTCGGCGCGGAAGCCCTGGTTTCGAAGGGCGAGGGCCGCGGCGCCCGCGACGCCCTCGAGGAGCTCCGGGTCGTACGTGAGCGAGGCGTCGTGCACGAGCCCGGCAACCACCTCGCCGTCCGACTCGACCGGCGTGAGCACGCGGTCGAGGTCCTCGAGGAGCTCTCCCGCGTCCTGGCCGTCCTCGTCCACCCAGCGGTTCTCGAGCGGGTAGACGATCGCGAGCGAGGGATCGCCGAGGGTCTCCGCGAGCGTGTCGCGCAGCGAGCCGCGCTCGTCGAAGCGCGCGAGGAAGCCGGCGACCGAGCCGCGGGCGAGGTGGATGCGGAGCAGGCCCACGAGGAACGCGATCGGCACCACTCCGAAGAGCGTGATCATGACGACCGCGACCGCCCTCGCTGCCGTGGGCGACACGAGCGAGACGAGGTAGTAGCAGATGATCGCCGCCAGGCCGCCGACGCTGACGAGGTACACGGGCCCGAGGATCCGGCGCTGCGGGCCGCTGGCGGCGCGGTAGCGTCTCACGAGCCGCGCGATGTAGGTCGCGGACAGCGTCGTCCCGATCAGGGCGCCGAGAGCCCCGAAGACCGCGACCGCGGTCGGGCTGTCGGCGACGACGGCGGCCTCCGGGCAGTTCCGGCACGCCGGGAAGGGGTCGGGATCGAAGAGGGCGGAGGCCGTGGGGAAGACGATCAGCGAGACGTAGGTGGCCGTGACGAGAATGCGGTCGGTGCGGTCGCGAAGCCGGCCGTCGGGGAAGCCCACGGTCAGGTGGATCCAAGGCCCGATCGCGAGCTGGCCCGCCGCGACTCCGAAGGCGAAGAGCGCGGTCTCACCCGTGAGCTGGAAGGCCGAGAGCGCCCACAGGTTCCCGGCCGCGAGCATCAGCCAGCCTGTGCGGTACTCCGGGAAGCGCGCGAGCGCGATGAGCCCCGCCACGAGCCAGGAGGTCCCGGCCATGAAGGCGATCGTGATGACGACGGGCGACTCGCCCGTGCCGCTCGTCCCCGTGGCGACGAGCGCGAGGGCGTAGACGGCGGCGCTCGCGGCTCCCGCGCGGGCGATCCTGCGGCTCACGTCAGGAGGGCGGCCACGGCGTCCCCGGTGAGCTCTCCCTTGGGGATGAAGCCCCGGGCGCCGCACTGCTCGATCAGGCCGCGGTAGTCGGAGTCGTCCCGGCTCGAGACGAGGACGACGGCGATCCCGTCGACGTCGCCGCACTCGACGCACACGTCGAAGCCCGTCATGTCGGGGAGCTGCACGTCGAGCAGCACCACGTCGGGCCGCAGGCGCTTCACCAGCTCGAGCGCCGAGGCGCCGTCCGTGGCCTCGCCGATGACGTCGAGGCCCGCGTCCTCGAGCAGCGCGCGCGCGGAGGCCCGGAAGCTCGGGTGGTCGTCGACGACGATGACGGTCGGCACGCGCTGATCGTCGCAGAACCCGCCCGGCTCGCACGTACGGTCTACCGCACCGGGCAGGCGAACGTATGTTCTTATCATCTTGCACGATTTCGCAAGGGGCTTGTAACGCTCGCGAGATGATGCTAGCTTCTCCTTCAACCTCAAGGTGAGACTTGTCCGTGGAGGGCGATCCGAGCGGACATGTCGAGCCCTTCGTCCAAGCCATCGACAGGGGGATGGGCAATGGCCGCTCGCACCGCCGCAGCACCGAAGACCGCTCAGAAAGTTCAACGAGAGCTCGAGGACCTGCAGCTCGTGATGAAGGCCCGCAACGGCTCGAGCGAGGCGCTCGAGGGGCTGATCCGCAGGTACACGGGCTTCGTTCGGCTGAAGGCGAGCTCGTACTTCCTCGCCGGCGGCGACAGCGACGACCTGATCCAGGAGGGGATGATCGGCCTCTACAAGGCGGTGCGCGACTTCCGGCCCGACAAGGAGACGTCGTTCCGCTCGTTCGCGGAGCTGTGCGTCACGCGCCAGATCATCACCGCGATCAAGACGGCCACGCGCTTCAAGCACGCCCCCCTCAACACGTACGTCTCGTTCAGCCACACGCCCGCGGGCCAGGAGTCGGACGGCGACTGCACGCTCGGCGACGCGCTGCCCGGCCCGAGCGTCAACGACCCTTCCGTCTGCGTCATCTCGACGGAGGAGCTCCAGAGCCTCGTCTGCACGCTCGGCTCGGGGCTCTCGTCCCTCGAGGCGGACGCGCTCAGGCTCTACCTCGAGGGCAACTCCTACGAGGACATGGCCGTCGAGCTCGAGTGCGACACCAAGACGATCGACAACGCGCTCCAGCGCGTGAAGCGGAAGATCCTCGCGCACCAGAAGGAGCGCGAGGTGCTGCACTAGGGCCGGTCGTCGCGCGCGGCTCGGGAGAGCCGGAGGCGGGACTCGAACCCACGACCCATCGCTTACAAGGCGATTGCTCTACCAGCTGAGCTACTCCGGCGCTCACCGGATGGTAGTCGGCCTGCGAGAGCGCTCTTCTTGGCCGCCGCGGTAGACGTGTGATAATCGCGCGATGGCGGTGGCGGGCACGCAGGCGGAGAGGATCGCGGCCGAGCGGGCGCGCGTCGTCGCGCCGGGCGTCTCGACGCCGAAGCTCGTCGTCGCGAGCGCCGAGGGGGCCCGGATCACGGACGTCGACGGACGCTCGTTCATCGACTTCGGCGGCGGCATCGGCTGCCAGAACACGGGCCATCGCCACCCGGCGGTCGTCGAGGCGATCAAGGAGCAGGCCGACCGCTACCTCCATCAGTGCTTCATGGTCGGGATGTACGAGCCGTACGTCGAGCTCTGCACGCGGCTGGCTGCGCTCTCGCCCTGCGGCGCGGGAGAGCAGCGCACGGTGCTCGTCAACACCGGCGCGGAGGCGGTCGAGAACGCAGTCAAGATCGCCCGTGTCGCGACCGGTCGTCCCGCCGTCGTCGTCTTCGACGGCGCGTTCCACGGTCGGACGCTGCTCGCGATGACGATGACGAGCAAGGTCAAGCCGTACAAGGCCGGCTTCGGGCCCTTCGCACCCGAGGTCTACCGCGCTCCCGTGCCGTACCCGTACCACGGGGTCACCTCCGACGACGCGATCGCCGGGCTCGAGCACCTCTTCAAGGCGGACGTCGATCCCTCGACCGTCGCCTGCGTCGTCCTCGAGCCGGTGCAGGGCGAGGGCGGGTTCGTCACGATGCCGCGCGACTACCTCCTCCGGCTGCAGGAGCTCTGCCGCTCGCACGGGATCCTGTACGTGGACGACGAGGTGCAGTCCGGGGTGGGGCGCACCGGGACGATGTGGGCGGTCGAGCAGCACGAGGGCGTCGAGCCCGATCTCGTCGCGTTCGGGAAGTCGATCGGCGGCGGGCTCCCGCTCGCGGGCGTGACCGGGAAGGCCGAGGTCATGGACGCCGTGCCGCCCGGCGGCCTCGGCGGCACGTTCGGCGGCAACCCGCTCTCGTGCGCGGCCGGGCTGGCGGTGCTGGACGTCCTCGAGGCGCCCGGGTTCCTCGAGCAGGCGACGAGGCTCGGCGAGACGCTGCGTGCGCGGCTCGACGCCATGGCCGCCGCGCACCCGGACATCGGCGAGGTACGCGGTCTCGGGGCCATGCTCGCGTTCGAGTTCGCCGAGCGCACGCCGGACCGTGCCCAGGCGGTCGTCGCCGCAGCCGCCGACCGCGGGCTGCTCCTCCTGTCCTGCGGTCTGTACGGGAACGTGATCCGGCTCCTCCCGCCGCTGAACATCCCGGCCGACGACCTCGAGGAAGGTCTCGCGATCCTGGAGGAGTCGCTTGTCGCATAACGGGACGCCGGACATCAGCGTCCGGGGCCTGACGAAACGCTACGGGGACGTCGTCGCCGTCGACGATATCGACCTCGACATCGCTCCCGGGGAGTTCTTCACCATGCTCGGGCCTTCCGGCTCGGGCAAGACGACGACGCTACGCATGATCGCGGGCTTCGAGATCCCGGACGAGGGGACGATCGAGCTCGCGGGCGAGGACGTCTCGCGGCTGCCGCCGTACGACCGCCCGGTCAACACCGTCTTCCAGGATTACGCCCTCTTCCCGCACATGACCGTGCAGCAGAACGTCGAGTACGGGCTCATGGTCAAGAAGGTCGGGAAGGCCGAGCGCCGGGAGCGCGCGACGAAGGCTCTGGAGATGGTTCGCCTCGGGGGGTACGGAGACCGCAAGCCAGCGCAGCTCTCGGGCGGCCAGCGTCAGCGGGTCGCGCTCGCACGGGCGATCGTGAACCGCCCGAAGGTGCTCCTCCTCGACGAGCCGCTCGGCGCGCTCGACCTGAAACTCCGCCAGCAGATGCAGATCGAGCTGAAGGCGATCCAGCGCGAGGTCGGGATCACGTTCGTCTACGTGACGCACGACCAGGAGGAGGCGCTCACGATGTCCGATCGCCTTGCCGTGTTCAACGAGGGCCGGATCGAGCAGATCGGCCCACCCGCCGAGGTCTACGAGCACCCGGAGAGCGAGTTCATCGCGGGCTTCGTCGGCGTGTCGAACGTCATCGAGCGGGACGGTCGCAGGTACACGGTCCGACCGGAGAAGATCAACCTCGTCGAGGACGGGCAGGAGCCCCCGGCAGGCATGCACGTCGAGGCGGGTGTCGTTCGCGACGTGCAGTACGTCGGGCCGCTGACGCGCTACCACGTTACGCTCGACCGTGGCGGTGAGGTTCAGGTGCTCGCACAGAACCTCGAGGAGGGCTCGAGCGAGGTGCTCGAGGCGAGAGGGCGGCGCACGCGGGTCGTGTGGCGCCCGGAGCAGGAGTCGGTGATCGACGAACCGGAGGGAGGATCCGAATGAAGGGACGCAGGACACGCGTTGCCCGATGGGCGGCGTTCGCGCTGCTGATCGGCGCGCTGAGCGTCGTTGCCGCCGGCTGCGGCGGCGGGGACGACGAGGGCGGCGCATCGACCGAGATCGAGGGTCTCGGCGGCTCGCTCGAGGAGATCCAGGAGCTCGCCCGCGAAGAGGGACAGGTGAACCTGGTGCAGTGGCCCGGCTACTCGGTGCTCACCGACGAGTTCACCGCGGCGACCGGCTGCAAGGTGGCCACGAAGGACGGTACGTCGTCGGACGACATGATCACCCTCCTCCAATCGGGTGCTTACGACGGTGGCTCCTTCTCGGGGAACGCCACGGTTCGACTGATGTCGGCCGGCGATGTCGCACCGGTCAACACCGACTTCATCACGAACTGGGACGACATCCAGGAAGGCATCAAGAACCAGGACTACAACTCGCTCGACGGCCAGGCATACGGCGTTCCGCACGGGCGTGGCCCGAACTACCTCATGTTCCGCACGGATCAGGTCCCCGAGGACACGGACTCCTGGAGCGTGATCTGGGAGGACGACCAGCTCGAGAAGTACAAGGGCAAGATCTCCATCTACGACGACTCGATCTTCATCGCGGACGCGGCCGTCTACCTGAAGGCGACGCAGCCGGACCTCGGGATCGACAACCCGTATCAGCTCACGCAGGAGCAGTTCGACGCGGCGGTGGCCCTCCTGAAGAAGCAGGCGCCGTACGTCGGCGAGTACTGGCCGGGTGACGTCGTGAAGCAGATCCAGTCGTACACGAACGGCGACAGCGTGGTCGGCACGACGTGGCCGTACCAGTACGTCCAGCTCACGGCCGAGAACGTCCCGGTCGCGGCGATCAAGCCGAAGGAAGGCACGACCGGGTGGTCGGACACGTGGATGGTCTACTCGCAGGCCGAGCACCCGAACTGCATGTACCTCTGGATGGACCACATGGCCTCCCCGGAGGCGCAGGCGACCGTGGCCGAGGGCTTCGGCGAGGCGCCCGTCAACCTCAAGGCGTGCGACCTGACCAAGGACCCGAACCACTGCAGCAACTTCCACGCGGACGACGAGGCGTGGTGGGACGACGTCTACTACTGGACGACGCCGCAGGAGGACTGCGCGGACGACGACGACTCGACGACCTGCATGACCCAGGCGGACTGGCAGACCGCCTGGACGGAGATCCGAGGCTAGGAGCGAGACCGAGGGGCACGGGACGTGACCTCGGTCCCGATCGCTGAGCCGCCGCCCCGGCAGAGCCCGGGGCGGCGGCTCTCCACGTACCTGTATCGACACCCGCGCGTCCGGCTCTGGGCGCTGCTCGCGCTCCCGTTCGCCTGGCTCGGTGTCGTCTACATCGGGTCGCTCGTCGTGCTCCTGCTGTCCGCGTTCTGGACGGCCGACGCGTTCACCGGGAAGCTCGTCCACGAGTTCACGCTCGACAACTTCCGGCGGATCATCGAGACGCCCGTGTACCGCGACGTGGCGTGGCGCACGGTCAAGATGGCTGCGTTCGTGACGGTCGCCTGCGCGGCGCTGGCGTTTCCGCTCGCGTACTACATGGCGCGCATCGCGTCCCGGCGCACGAGGAACCTCCTCGTGGTCGCCGTGCTCATGCCGCTCTGGGGGAGCTACCTCGTGAAGGCCTACGCCTGGCGCCTGATCCTCTCGAGCGAAGGCCCGGTCAACTGGGTGTTGAACCCGCTCGGGCTCGAGTTCAACGGCTACTCGAACACGGGCCTCTGGCTCGTCTTCACCTACCTCTGGCTGCCCTACATGGTGCTGCCGATCTACGCGGGGCTCGAGCGCATTCCCGAGTCCCTGCTCGAGGCATCGGCCGACCTCGGCGGACGCTCGGTGCGGACGTTCTTCAAGGTCACGCTCCCGCTCGTGTTCCCGGCAGTGGTCGCGGGCTCCATCTTCACCTTCTCGCTCACGCTCGGCGACTACATCGCTCCGGTCCTCATCTCGAGTGACCAGTTCATCGGAACCGTCATCTACAGGGAGTACGGCACCGCGCTCCCGGTGGCGGCCGCGTACGCGCTGGTGCCGATCGCCGTCATCATCGGCTACCTCCTCGTGGCCCGGAAGCTCAAGGCGTTCGAGGCGCTCTGATGGTCGAGTCGAGACTCACCCGCGCCCTCGTGCGCCTCGGTGCCGGCTTCACGCTCGTGTTCATGTACTTCCCGCTGGTCGTGATCGGGCTGTACGCGTTCAACGAGAACGTCACGCAGGAGTGGCCGATCTCCGATTGGGGCACGAAGTGGTTCTCGGTCGCGTGGGAGAACCAGGACGTCCGTGAGGCTCTCAAGAACTCCGTCGTCGCCGCGTTCGCCGCGACCGCGATCGCGCTCGTCCTCGGGACGCTCGCGTCGATGGCGATCGCCCGCTACCGGTTCTTCGGGCGGGAGGCCGTGACCTTCGCGGTCATCCTCCCGATCGCCCTGCCCGGGATCATCACGGGCCTTGCGCTCCAGGCGACGATCAAGGACGTGCTCGGGCCCCTCGGCGTCAGGTTCGGGCTCGGAACGATCGTGATCGGGCACGCGACGTTCTGCGTGGTGGTCGTCTACAACAACGTGCTCGCGCGGCTTCGGCGCACGTCCGGAAACCTCGACGAGGCCTCCGCCGACCTCGGGGCCGACAGCTGGCAGACGTTCCGCTACGTCATGTTCCCGCAGATGCGGACGGCGCTCCTCGCCGGCGGCCTGCTCGCCTTCGGGCTCTCGTTCGACGAGATCATCGTCACCATCTTCACCTCCGGGGCGATCCAGACCCTCCCGATCTGGATGTACGCGACGCTCTTCCGCCCGACCGAGCTGCCGATCGTGAACGTCGTCGCGCTCTTCGTGATCCTGATCTCGGTGATCCCGATCTACTTCGCGCAGCGGCTTGCGGGCGACACCGGTGTCCCGGGTCGACAGGCCGAGCGCGAGGCCAGGCGCGCGGCGCGGTAGTCAGCCGGCTGCGGTGACGCCTGTGCCGATCGGGCACGTGACGCCCGTGCCGCCGAGCCCGCAGTAGCCCATCGGGTTCGCCTCGAGGTACTGCTGGTGGTAGTCCTCGGCGTAGTAGAAGGGCCCGGCCTCGAGGATCTCGGTCGTGATCTGCCCGTAGCCGGCACGCGAGAGCTCGGCCTGGAACATGTCGCGCGAGGCGAGAGCCGCGTCGCGCTGCGCCTCCGTCGTCCAGTAGATCCCGGAGCGGTACTGCGTGCCGACGTCGTTCCCCTGCCGCATGCCCTGCGTCGGGTCGTGCCCCTCCCAGAAGATCTTGAGCATCGCCTCGTAGCTCGTCTCCGACGGGTCGAAGACCGCGAGGACGACCTCGTTGTGCCCCGTCCGCCCCGTGCAGACCTCCTGGTAGGTCGGGTTCGGCGTGTACCCGGCCGCGTAGCCGACGGCGGTCGTGTAGATGCCCGGCGCGCGCCAGAACATCCGCTC
>CAZODN010000034.1:11882-22248 GCA_964578545.1 uncultured Gaiellales bacterium | reverse complement strand
CGCCGGCGTGCCATCAGGCCTCCAGGGCCCATTTCACCACGTTCGCGAGCGGCACGCGCTCGTCTGCCGTGTCGAGCCTCCGCCGCGCGTCGGCGCTCCGGTCCTCGAGCGTCCTGCGGCCGACGGTCACCCGGAGCGGGCAGCCGATGAGATCCGCGTCCGCGAACTTCTCGCCTGGCCGTTCGTCCCGGTCGTCGAGGAGGACCTCGAGCCCTGCCTCGGCGAGCGCGGACGCGAGCTTCTCGGCCTCTGCGAGGACCGCCTCCGCGCCGCCGTGGAGCGCCAGGACGTGGACGTCGTACGGCGCGATCGCCGCGGGCCAGGCGATCCCGTTCTCGTCGTGGTGCTGCTCGACGGCGGCTGCCATGACGCGCCCCGGCCCGATGCCGTAGCTCCCCCCGATCAGCGGCTTCTCGGTTCCGTCCTCGTCGAGGAAGGTCGCGTCGAGCGGCTCGGAGTAGCGAGAGCCGAACTTGAAGATGTGCCCGACCTCGATCGCCGTCTGGAAGCGGAGCGCGCCGCCGCACTCGGGGCACGTGTCCCCCTCTCTCGCCTCCCGGATGTCGGCGAAGCGCGGCGTGTAGTCGCGGCCCGCCTCGACGCCGAGAAGGTGCCAGCCGTCGCGATTCGCCCCAGCGACGAACTGGCCCTCGCGGAGAGCCTCGTCGGCGACGACCTCGACGTCGATGCCGACGGGGCCGAGCGAGCCGCCGCTTGCGCCGAACGCGGACCGGATCTCGTCGTCGGTCGCCGGCCGGAAGTCGGACCCGAGGACGCCGAGCAGCTTGGACTCGGAGAGCCGGTCGTCCCCCCGCACGAGCCCGAGGACGAGCCTCCCGTCCGCCTTCACGACCGGCATCGCCTTCGAGGTCGCGGCAGGGTCGACTCCCAGCATGTCGGCGAGCGCCTCGATGGTGGTGACGCCCGGCGTCGCGACCTCCTGCGGGGCGGCGAGCGAGCCCGGGAACTCGGGCGCCCGCGGCACGCCGCGCGCGATCTCGAGGTCGGCCGCGAAGTCCCCATTCTCGCACGTCACGAGCGTGTTCTCTCCCGACCCGGACGGCGCCAGGAAGTCCACGGACTCCTTCCCGCCCATGATCCCGGACTCGGCCGCCACCGCCGCGTACTCGAGGCCGCAGCGTTGGAACGTGCGGTGGTACGCCTGCTCTTGCTTGCGGAACGCGACGTCGAGCCCGGCGTCGTCGCGGTCGAAGGAGTACGCGTCCTTCATGATGAACTCCCGCACCCGCAGGAGCCCGCCACGGGGCCTCGGCTCGTCGCGGTCCTTCACCGAGAAGTGGTAGAGCATCTGAGGGAGCTGCCGGTAGCTCTGGATCTCGCGCGCGTGGAAGGTGACCGTCTCCTCGTGCGTCATCGGGAGCACGAACCTCCGTCCCGCCCGGTCCTGGAGGTGGAACACCTCGGGGATCGACGCGCGGTCGCTCGCCTCCCAGAGCTCCTCGGGCGTGAGCACGGGCATGAGCATCTCCTGAGCCCCGATCGCGTCCTGCTCCTCGCGCACGACCCGGACGATCTTCTGGTGCACGCGCCACCCCAGTGGGAGGAACGTCCAGACGCCGGCCGCGACCTGCCGGATGTACCCGCCACGGACGAGGAGCTTGTGCGAGACCGCCTCGGCGTCGGCCGGCGGCTCGCGCAGGGTCGGGATGAAGAGCCGGGACTGCCTGGCGACCATAGTGGCCGCGTAGGCTAGCGTGCCTCGGAACGGTGGAGCCGGGACGAC
Source organism: uncultured Gaiellales bacterium (assembly GCA_964578545.1). Lineage (GTDB taxonomy): Bacteria > Actinomycetota > Thermoleophilia > Gaiellales > Gaiellaceae > GMQP-bins7. The sequence goes on along the minus strand of CAZODN010000034.1, from coordinate 20,504 downwards.
GTTCGCGTCCCGGCTCCGTCCCGTCCGCGCAGGAGCGACGTCCGCGTCGGGCCCTGCGCGGAGCTGCGGGTTAGGCCCGCGGCTCGGGGGGCGTGCAGTTCCGCGGGTGCTCGACCGCGGAGTTGCCCTGGTCGGCCGCGAAGCGGGCGCCGTACTGGTCGCCCGGGCCTGGCTCGAGGTCGAGCCGACCGAAGTCGGATCCCGGCGTGGTGTTGCGGTTCGGGTTCTGTTCGGGCACGAACGGCCCGTTCTTGTTCGAACCGACGAACACCCACTTGCCGTTCCCGGTCTGGACGCAGCCCGCGTTGTGAGCGCCCGCCGGCGCCGCGGCGAGCAGCGCGAGCGCCGCGGCTGCGCCGGCCAGCATGGTCCTGCGCATGGACGTCTCCTTTCGTAGTCGCTTCCTGCGAGAGCGACCGCCGGCGGCCAGCCCGGATGGTACGGGCGGTCGAGCCCAACTCCAACATACGTTGCGAAGACTCGCTATAACTCTCGCTCATGCACCTGGAGGCACGTCTGCGCGCGTTCGCTGCGGTCGCGCGAGCCGGCTCGTTCACCCGTGCGGCGGAAGAGCTGTACGTCAGCCAGCCGGCCGTGTCGAAGCACGTGGCCACGCTCGAGGCGGAGCTCGGCGTGCAGCTCGTCCAGCGCGACCGTCGAGGCGCCGTGCTCACCCACGCGGGGCGAGTGCTCGCCGACTACGTCCTGCGCGCAGAGGCACTGCTTGCGAACGGCCGGCGGGCGGTGCGGGCGGCCGCCGGCCAGGAGGCGGGCACCCTGGCCGTCGCCGCCTCCGGCATCCCGGGGACGTATCTCGTCCCCGAGGTCGTCGCCCGCTTCACGCAGCAGCATCCGGGCGTCGAGGTCGCGCTCCAGGTCTCCACCTCCGCCGGCGCCCTCGAGCTCGTGCGCGCCCACGAGGTCGAGCTGGCCGTCGTCGGTGGGATGACCGTGCCACCCGAGCTCCAGGCGGAACGGTTGCTCGACGACGAGGTCGTGCTCGTCGGCGCGCCATCACTCGTCTCGGCCCGACTGCGCCCACGCGATCTCGAGGTCCTCACCTGGATCTCGCGTGAGGAAGGCTCAGCGACACGAGCGGCCGTCGAGACGATGAGGTGGCAGGTCGGACTTCATCCTGTTCGCACGATCGAGCTGCCGTCCTGGGAGGCGGTCAAGCGCGCGGTCGCGGCGGGAGCCGGGATCGCCGCGATCAGCCGCTACGCGATCGAGCAGGAGCTCGCGCTGGGCACGCTGGTCGTGGTCGACGTTCCGCGCTGGCGTCTGCCCCGCACCATCGCGGCCGTCACTGCGCGGGACGTGCCCTTGACTCCACCCGCGCAGCGGTTCGTCGAGCTGCTCCACGAGCAGCTGCCCAAGCGAGCCCTCGCCTGATCAGGCTTCGAGCGGAATCAGGCTCGCCTCGGCCATGGCGAGCGCAGCGGGCTTTGCCATCTTCAAGCGCTTGGGCCGCTTCATGCCGGCCGCGATCCAGGCGTCGATCTCGCGGAAGAGCTCGTCGATGAGGATCTCGGAGGGAACCTTCTTCAGCACGCGCCCGTGGGCGTACACGAAGCCGACGTCGCGCCCGCCTGCGATCCCGAAGTCGGCGTCGCCCGCCTCCCCCGGCCCGTTCACCGCGCACCCCATGACCGCGACCTCGAACGCCTCGGGGTACGCGCGCAGGCGCTCCTCGACGACGCGCGCGAGGTTCTCGACCCCCACGTTGTCGCGCCCGCAGGAGGGGCAGGCGATCATCACGGGGCCGCGCTCGCGCAGGCCGAGCGCCTTCAGGATCTCCCACGCGACTTCGACCTCCTTCACCGGGTCTGCCGTGAGGGACACCCGGAGCGTGTCGCCGATCCCGTCGGCGAGGAGCGAGCCGATCCCGACCGCGCTCTTGATCGCGCCGGCGAACTCAGTGCCGGCTTCGGTGACGCCGAGGTGGAGCGGGTACGGGACCTTCGCGGCGAGCATCCGGTACGCGCGGATCATCGTCGGGACGTGCGTCGCTTTGACGGAGATCTTGAAGTCGCGGTACTCGAGCCTCTCGAGGAGCTCGACCTCCTCGAGCGCCGCGGCGACGAGCGCCTCGGCCTGATCCTGCCGCGCGAGCTCGTGCAGGTGCTTCGGCAGCGAGCCCGAGTTCGCCCCGATGCGCATCGGGATGCCGGCCCTCTTCGCCGCCTGCACGACCTCGGCCACCCGCTCCGGCCCGCCGATGTTGCCGGGGTTGATGCGCACGGCCGCGACCCCCGCGTCGATCGCCTTGAGCGCGAGCGAGGCGTTGAAGTGGATGTCGGCGATGACGGGGAGCGGCGAGAGGCGAACGATCGTCTTTAGCGCGGCGGCGTCCTCGTTCTTCGGGACGGCGACGCGCACGAGCTCGCAGCCCGCCGACGCGAGCGCGGCGATCTGGGCGGTCGTCGCGGCGACGTCGTGCGTCTTCGTCAGCGTCATCGACTGGACGGCCACGGGTGCCCCGCCGCCGACGGGCACGCTGCCGACGCGGATCTGGACCTCGCTCGCCATGCCGGGTCATGGTACGCAAGCGTCGTCGCGCTCCGGGCCCGTGGCGATCGCGGATCGCCCGCCGGCTCGTGAGCCGCGGGCTACCCGAGGTTCCCGATGTCGTTCGTGAGGCCGACGAAGAAGAGGATGAGGACGAGCCCGAGCCCGACGATCGAGACGCGCTCGTAGACCTCGCGCCGGACGAACTTCCCGCGCGCGCCCTCGATGAGCGTGAAGAGGATGTGCCCTCCGTCGAGCGGGAGCAACGGGAGGAGGTTGAGCAGCGCCACCGAGAGCGAGATGAGGCCGAGCACCCACAGGTAGCTGTCCGCCCCGCGCTCGACCGCGTCCGAGGAGGCCCTCGTGATGCCGATCGGGCTCGAGACGTCGTTGCGGCCCTCGCCCGTCACGAGCCTCCCGAGCGACTTGCCGATCTCGAGCGACACGACCCCGGTGACCTCGAAGGACCGCCCGACGGACTCGACGACCGGGAGGCTCGTGCCCTCAAGGCCGAAGCCGAGCCGGTAGCGGCCGTCCACGAGCTGGGCGGAGGCCGGGCCGAGCTCCACCTCGCCCCCGTCCCGCGCGACGGTGACGACGAGCGCGGCCCCTGCGGAGCCGTCGATCGTGGTCGAGATGTCGTCCGCCTCGACCGGCGCTCCGTTGATCGCGACGATCCGGTCGCCGGGGCGTAAGCCCATGCTCTGCGCGGGTGACGGCGTCCCGGCCTGGAGCTCCGGCGAGACGACCGCCACGGTCGTCGTCGCCTGCCCGGCGACGGTCATGAAGAGGATCGTGAAGATGACGATCGTCAGGAGGATGTTCGCCGCGGGCCCCGCCCCGATCGCGACGAGCCGTCTCCAGGTCGCGGCCTTCCAATACGCGTCCTCTCCGAGGGCGTCGCGGAGCTCCCTGAGGCCCTTGTCGGCGGACGAGCGCGCCTGCGGCGAGAGCTTCGCCACCCGGAGGCCTCCCTCGACTTCGTCGAGGATGGAGGCCGCCCCGTCGAAGTCCTCGGCGTCGAGCGTCCGCTTCAGCCGGTCGACGGAGCCCGTCAGCGCGGGGACCTCGGCGATCGCGGCGCCGAACCGCCGCTCGGCGTCGTGCCCGATCGGGCGGTGCATGCCGGGGATCGTCACGAAGCCGCCGAGCGGGATCGCGCCGAGCCCGTACTCGATCCCGTTGCGCGTGGTCTTCACGACGGCGGGCGGGAAGCCGACGTAGAACTTGCGTGGTCGGAGGCCGACTGCGAGCGAGGCGAGGAAGTGCCCGGCCTCGTGCACGAGGATGAGGAGGGCGAGCCCGAGGATCGCGATGGCGAAGCTCACGTCGTCACCACGTTTCCACGCGCGAGGCGCCGCGCCTCCGCGTCCGCCTCGACGAGCTCGGGGAGGTCGCGGGCCGGCGTGCCGGAGACACGTGCCAGCGCGTCCTCGACGAGCGGGGCGATGTCGAGGAATCCGATCTGCCGGTCGAGGAAGGCAGCGACCGCGACCTCGTTCGCGGCGTTGAACGCGCACGGGTAGGTGCCTCCGCGCTCGCCCGCCTCGCGGGCAAGTCCCAGGAGAGGGAAGCGCTCGCCGTCGGGCGGCTCGAACTCGAGCGTCAGGCCCTGTGTGAGATCGAGCCCGCGGACGGCCGTCGCCCTCCGCTCCGGGTAGGTGAGGGCGTACGAGATGGGGACGCGCATGTCGGGGTGGCCGAGGTGGGCGAGCGCGGCGCCGTCACGGAAGCGGACGAGCGAGTGGACGACCGACGTCGGGTGCACGACGACGTGGATCCTCTCGTAGTCGAGCCCGAAGAGGAAGTGGGCCTCGATCAGCTCGAGCCCCTTGTTCGCGAGGGTCGCCGAGTCCACCGTGATCTTCGGGCCCATCGACCAGGTGGGATGCGCGAGCGCGTCCTCGACCGTCACCGACTCGAGCTCCTCCCGCGAGCGCCCTCGGAAGGGGCCTCCGGACGCCGTGAGCACGATCGAGTCGATCGTCTCCGCGGCGCGGCCCTCGAGGCACTGGAAGACGGCCGAGTGCTCGCTGTCCACCGGCAGGAGGAGCCCTCCCCCCCGCCTCCACGCCTCGAGCGCGAGCTCGCCGGCCGCGACGAGGCTCTCCTTGTTCGCGAGCGCGAGCGTCACGCCGCGCTCGAGCGCCCAGAGCGTCGCTCCGACGCCCGCGAAGCCGACGACCGCGTTGAGCACGAGGTCCGGCCGCGCTGCCTCCAGCAGCTCGGTCAGGTCGCCCCCGACCTGCGTGTGCTCGACGCCGTACCGGGCCGCGAGGGCGTCGAGCCCGTGCGACCCCGAGGCGAGCGCGCACACCTCGAGCTCCGGGGTCGCGTCCACCACCTCGAGCGCCTGCCGGCCGATGGAGCCGGTTGCGCCGAGCACGGCTATGCGTCTCGGGACCACGCGCGGAAGGCTAGCCGTCTGGGTGTTCAGGCCACGCTACGCGTGGCCGCAGGCGAGGATCACGAAGTACGCCGCCGGGCCGGCCCAGAGGAGCGAGTCGAGGCGGTCGAGCATGCCCCCGTGCCCGGCGAGCAGCCGCCCGGAGTCCTTGACCTGGAGGTCGCGCTTGACGGCCGACTCGAAGAGGTCGCCGAGCGCGGACGCGATCGCGATCGCCGCTCCGAGCGCGAGCGACTGCGGGATGGTGAGGAAGTCGTCCCGGTCGCCGTAGAGCACGAGGAAGGACACGAGCACCGCGGCGGCGACGCCTCCCACGAAGCCTTCCCAGGACTTCCCCGGGGAGATGGCGGGCGCCAGCTTGTGCCTGCCGAACGCTCTCCCGACGAAGAACGCGCCCGTGTCCGCGGCGAACACGGTGAACAGCACCGCCATGACCGCGACGAACCCGTACTCGGGGATGTCCCGGATGAGCAGCAGGCACCCGAGACCCCCGCCCACCCAGGCGACGCCGAGCACGGTCACGCCGAACGAGGCGGTCGCCGAGGCCCGCACGTCGGAGAGCGCGAACGCGACGAACGCGAAGACGAAGGTCGAGAGCATGCCGCCGACGAACCAGGGCAGGCCGCCCAGCTGGATGCCGAGGAGAGCGAGGACGAAGCCGAGGTAGCCGGCGATCACGAGCGGGTGGAGCGAGCGGGCGATCGTGTAGAGCTCGTGGAGCGCGAGCAGCCCGCCGACGAGGGCGAGCCCGAAGAGCCACCACCCGCCGGCCCATACGAGCGCGATGACGACGGGCAGGAGAATCGCCGCGACGAGCACGCGGGAGGCGAGCGGGCTCATCGCGCCCCGAACCTCCGCGCCCGCCGGGCGAACTCGTCGAGCGCCGCGCGCAGGTCGTCCTCGCCGAAGTCGGGCCAGAGCGTGTCCGTGAACACGAGCTCCGCGTAGGCGAGCTGCCAGAGGAGGAAGTTGGAGATCCGCACCTCGCCCGACGTGCGGACGAGGAGGTCGGGGTCGGGCAGCTCGGGAGCCGCCAGGCGTGCCGCGATCGCCTCCTCGGAGACGTCGTCGGGCGCGACCCTGTCGGCCACGAGGCGCCGAGCGGCCTCGACGAGCTCGGCGCGACCCCCGTAGTCGAAGGCGATCCAGAGGTTCAGGCGGTCGCGGCCGGCCGTCGCCGCCTCGAGCTCGGCCATCTTCTCCCGGAGCGCGTCCGGGACGCGGTCGCGGCGGCCGAAGAAGCGCGTCCGCACGCCCTGCTCGGCGAGGTCGGGGAGCTCGCGGTCGATCGTCTCCTCGAGGAGCTCCATGATCGCCTCGACCTCGTCGGCCGGACGCGCCCAGTTCTCGGTCGAGAAGGCGTAGACCGCCAGGGACTCCACGCCGAGGTCGATGGCGGCCTCCACGGTGCGCCGGAGCGCCCGGGCTCCGGCGCGATGCCCCTCCGCGACGGGGAGGCCGCGAGCCGCGGCCCAGCGCCCGTTCCCGTCCATGATGATCGCGACGCTTCGCGCCGCGTCGTCGTCGCCGTCCCGCAGGGCTCAGACCTCCATGATCTCGGCCTCTTTGGACTTCAGGAGGTCGTCGATCGACTTCGTGTGCTCGTCCGTGAGCCTCTGCACCTGCTGCTCGGCGCGCCGCTCCTCGTCGTCGCCGACCTCCCCGTTGACGACGAGATCCTTCAGGTGCTGCATGACGTCCCTTCGCACGTTGCGGATCGCGACCTTGCCGTCCTCGGCGACGCGGCGGACGACCTTGACGAGCTCCTTCCGCCGCTCCTCGGTGAGCGTCGGGATCGGCAGCCGGATGACCTTCCCGTCGTTGGAGGGCGTGAGGCCGAGGTCCGACTCCTGGATCGCGCGCTCGATCCCCTTCATCGCCCCGGGGTCGAAGGGCTGCACGACGAGCAGCCGCGGCTCGGGGGCCGAGATCGAGGCGAGGTTCTTGAGCGGGGTCGGCGTGCCGTAGTAGTCGATGACGATTCGGTCGAGGAGCGCCGGCGCGGCGCGGCCCGTGCGGATCGAGTTGAACTCCTGGTGCGTTGCCTCGATCGCTCCGTCCATGCGCCGCTTCGCGTCCGCGAGGAAGTCGTCGATCGCTGTCATGTCCCTCCTCCCTCCGGGGTCGAGATGATCGTCCCGACGCGCTCGCCCGCCGCGACGCGGCGGATGTTGCCCTCGGCGAGCTCGAAGACGTAGATGGGCAGCCTGTTGTCCATGCAGAGCGAGAGCGCGGTCGTGTCCATCACCTTGAGCCCCCGCTCGATCGCCTCCAGGTGCGTGAGCTCCGGGATGAAGCGGGCCGTCGGATCCTCTCGAGGGTCGCCGTCGTACACGCCTGCGACCGCGTTCTTCGCCATGAGGATCGCCTCGGCCCCGATCTCGAGCGCGCGCAGGGCGGCGGCCGTGTCCGTGGTGAAGAACGGATTGCCGGTCCCGGCGGCGAAGATCACGACGCGGCCCTTCTCGAGGTGCCGGATCGCTCGGCGGCGGATGTAGGGCTCGGCGACCTCCGAGACGGTGATCGCCGAGAGGATGCGAGTGAGGACGCCGAGCCGCTCGAGCGCGTCCTGGAGCGAGAGCGCGTTCAGGAGCGTTGCGAGCATGCCGGCGTAGTCGGCGGTGGCGCGGTCCATCCCCTCGGCGGCCGCCGCCACGCCGCGATAGACGTTCCCGGCGCCGACGACGACCGCGAGCTCCGTGCCGGCTGCGTGCACGGCCGCGATCTCCGTGCTGATCGCGCGAACCGTCTTCGGGTCGATCCCGTACTCGCGCGTGCCGAGCAGCGCCTCGCCCGACAGCTTGAGCAAGAGGCGGTGGAACCCGTCACCGGCCGGCTGCGCGACCTCCCGGCTCTCCTCGGCGCTCGTCGTCACGAGCCCGCGACCGAGACCCTCGTGAACCGCGCGAGCGACGCTCCCGCCTCCGAGAGTGCCTGGCCCACGGTCCTCGTCGAGTCGTGGATCCACGCCTGGTCGACGAGCACGCCGCCCGGGGTGGCGGCGAAGAAGCGCTTCGCGAGCATGCCGTCGACGATCTTCTCACGCGCCTGCTCGGGCTTCGACTGGACCTCGTCCGAGTTGAGGTAGATCGCGCGCTCCGCGTCGAGCGTCTCCGCCGGGACGTCGGCGCGCGTCGCCCACTCGGGCGCGGCGAACGAGATGTGCATCGCCAGCATGCGAGCGAGCTCGCTCGTCCCGCCGACGAGCTCGACGAGGACGCCGATCTTGTTCGCGGGCGGGTGGGCGTAGCCGGCGAGGACGTTCCCGGACGGCGCCTCGAAGCGCGCCGGCCCGACGATCACGATGTTCTCGCCGAGCTTGGCGATGAGCTCGACGCGCTCGTCCTCGAAGGACTCGACGGCCTCCGGCCCATCCGCGTGGACGGCGCGGAGCACCCTCGCGGCGAACTCCTGGAACTCGTCGTTCTTCGAGACCGGCTCCGTCTCGCAGCCGATCCCCACGATCGAGCCCCGGCCCTCCTCGACGATGAACCCGACGAGGCCCTCCGTGGTCGAGCGGCCCGCGCGCTTGCCGGCCGACGCCATGCCGCGCTCGCGGAGCAGCGTGCGCGCCGCCTCGACGTCGCCGCCCGTCTCCTCGAGGGCGCGCTTGCAGTCCATCATCCCCGCGCCCGTCAGGTCCCTGAGCTCCTTGACGAGGGAGGCGCTGATCGTCGTGCTCACGCCTCCTCACCTCCCTCGGCGAC
>CAZODN010000034.1:9402-11782 GCA_964578545.1 uncultured Gaiellales bacterium | reverse complement strand
CTCCGCCGCCGTCTCCTGGGCCGCCTCGGCCGCCTGCGGCTCCGACTCCTCTGCGCCCGCCTCCGCGGCTGCCTGCGCCACCTGCGGCTCCTCGCCGGGGGCCGGAGCGGTCGGCGCCGCCTTCGCGGCCATCTCCGGCGCGGAGACCTTCTGCCTGCCGGCCTCGATCGCGTCCGCGATCACGCGCGTGATCAGGTTGCACGACCGCATGGCGTCGTCGTTCCCGGGGATGACGTACGTCGCCTCGTCCGGGTCGGCGTTCGTGTCCACGAGCCCGATGACCGGGATCCCGAGCCGCTGCGCCTCGCGGACGCCGAGCTGCTCCTTCTTCAGGTCGATGACGAAGACCGCGTCGGGCTGGCGCTTCATGTCGGCAACGCCGCCGAGGTTCGCCTCGAGCTTCTCGAGCTCGGCCTCCATCCCTATACGCTCCTTCGAGGGGAGCAGGTCGAGCTGGCCCTCCGCCTTCAGCCGGCGGAGGTCGTGGAGGTACGCGATCCGCTCCGAGATCGTCCGCCAGTTCGTGAGCAGGCCGCCGAGCCAGCGGTTCGCGACGTACGGCATCCCGACGCGCGTCGCATGCTCGGTGACGGCCTCCTGCGCCTGCTTCTTCGTGCCGACGAAGAGGATCGTCCCACCGCGCTCCGACACGTTCCGCGCGAAGGCGGACGCCTCCTCGAGCAGCTCGAGCGTCTTCGTGAGGTCGATGATGTAGATGCCCCCGCGCTCGCCGAAGATGTAGCGGCGCATCTTGGGGTTCCAGCGGCGCGTCTGGTGGCCGAAGTGCACGCCGGCCTCCAGCAGCTCCCGCATCGTGACGACTGACACGCGATCAGCCCCTTTCGATGGTTGCTTGACGGTTCTCCGACGGGCCTCGGCGGACCGCGCGCACGGCTGCGGCACCCCCGCCTCGGCTAGTCGCCGGGTCGAAGGACAAGGACGCGGCAGAGTGTAGCCGCCCCGGGCGCCCCTAGAGGCGGCGTGCCGCTTCGAGCGCCGCGGCGAGGTCGGCGGGGAGCGGGGACTCGAAGTCGAGCTGGACGCCCGTCAGCGGGTGTCGGAAGCGGAGCCGGTAAGCGTGCAGGAACTGGCGCTCGAGGCCGAGGTCGCCCTTCGCGCCGTAGACGGGGTCACCCGAGACCGGGAGATCGACGGCGGCGAGGTGCACGCGGATCTGGTGCGTCCTCCCCGTCTCGAGCCGCACGTCGAGGAGCGCGTGCTCGCGCAGGAGCTCGACGACCTCGAAGTGCGTGACCGCGGCCCGCGGCTCGTGCGTGTCGAGCGACCTCCGGGTCGGGTCGCGACGGTCGCGCCCCACGGGCGCGTCGATGCGGCCCGTGCGGGAGCGCGGCCGCCCGCGGACGAGCGCGAGGTAGCGGCGCTCGACCTCTCGCTCGGCGATCGCCCGCCGGAGCGCGTCGTACGCCTCGTCCGAGCGGGCGGCGACGAGCAGGCCGGACGTGTCACGGTCGAGGCGGTGGACGATGCCCGGCCGGTCGGGGTCGTCTCCCCCGCGCGCGCCGAGCGCCAGGAGCTGGGAGGCGAGCGTCGAGGACAGGCGTCCGGCGCCGGGGTGCATCGCGATCCCCGGCGGCTTGTCCACGACGACGAGCGCCGCGTCTTCGTACACGACCGGCACGACGGCCGGCTCCGCACGGAGGCCCTCCCGCGCCTCGGGGAGCTGCGCTTCCACGACTGCGCCGGCCGCGAGCCGGTGGCTCTTCGGCACGCTCGCGCCGTCGACGGTCACCCGCCCGTCCTGCAGGAGCCGCTCGGCGACGGAGCGCGCGCCGACCTCCTCGCGTGCCGCGAGGGCGCGGTCGAGGCGCGTCCCCGCCTCGGCCTCAGCGACCGTGAAGCGGAGGGTCGCCACGGCGCGTGCCGTGGATCCGGTCGGGGCGGTCGGCGAGCACGAGCGCCCCGAAGAGCATCGCCACGCCGACCACGATGAACGTGTCCGCGAGGTTGAAGGCGGGCCAGGCGACGAGGTCGAGGAAGTCGGTGACGTGCCCGAGGCGGACGCGGTCGACGAGGTTCGCCACGCTCCCGCCGAGGACGAGCCCGAGCGCGACCGGGAGCACCGGGTGGCGCCTCCCGGAGTGCGCGAAGAACCAGAGCATGAGCCCGACTGCGGCGCCGGTCACCGCGATGACGATCCCCGTCCGACTCGCGAAGAGGCCGAACGCGATGCCCGAGTTCTGGACGTGGTGGATGGAGAACGGCCCGACGATGTCGACGCTCTCGCCGAGAGCGAGCGTCCGCCCCACGATCTGCTTCGTGAGCTGGTCGGCGACGACCGCCGCAGCGGCGACCGCGAGGAGCGCGACCCACTGCGCCGTGCCGGCGGCGAGCGACCGCCGCGCGGAGGAGATCGGCTGCA
>CAZODN010000034.1:0-9302 GCA_964578545.1 uncultured Gaiellales bacterium | reverse complement strand
GCCCGCTCGAGCGCCCGCTTGTCGTCGATGCAGAGCGTCGCGTAGGGAACGGCCTCGAGGCGCTCCTCGTCGATGGGCCTCCCACAGACGAGGCACGTGCCGAACGTGCCCTCCTCGATCCGCCTGAGGGCGGCGTCGATCTCCTCGAGGACGTGCTCGGCGTTCTCGTCGAGCCCGCCGTCGAGCTCGCGCATGAACGTCTCGCTCGCGCTGTCCGCCAGGTGGTCGCCGGCGCCGATGGCGAGGTCGCCGGTCTCCTCGAGCAGCGACCCCGTGTGGTTCACGGCCTGCCGTGCCCGCTCGAGGCGCTCGCGCTCGCGCTCGAGGCGCTCGCGGAAGACACCGACGTCGACGCTCATCGTCGAGCCTCCGCCGCCGCTTCCAGGCGTGCGTCTGCGACCTCGCCGCTCACCCCGTCCAGCACCACGACCTTGTCGCGAGAGCTTGCGCCCGTCGTGAGGTGGACGTCCCGCCGCGAGAGGTCGAGCGTCCGCGCCAGGAGGTCGAGCACGGCGTCGTTCGCGCGACCGTCCTCCGGAGGCGCGGCGACCCGCACCTTCCACGCGTCACCGTGGCGACCCACGATCCCGGGGCGATTCGCCCCTGGCACGACGCGGAGCCGCAGGCTCGTGCGAGGACTCTTCACGAGCCCAAGGATATCCCGCTCCGGTACGGGCCTAGCCGACTACCTTGCGAATGCCCGTGTCGGTCACCTCGCCGATCGCAGGGCGCGTCTCGGACGCATCGGTCTCCTTCGCGTCGCTCTCCTTCGTCTGGCCGGGCCAGTCGCCGAGGGACTCGAGCGCCGCCCGGAGCTGCGCCCGGATCTTGACCATGTCCTCCTCGAGGCGTCGCTTCTCCGCGGCCGCCTCGCGCGTGATCCGGCGCGCCTCGGCGTGCGCCTCCTGGACGATCAGGTCCGACTCGCGGCGGGCCTGCTCCTTCATGTCCTGGGACGCGCGCTCGGCCGAGACGAGCGTGGAGCGAAGGAGGGCCTCGAGCTCGCGGTGCTTGGCGGCCTCGGTCTCGAGCTCCTCGAGGCGGTCGGAGAGGTCGGCGCGCTCGCGCCAGACCTCCTCGAACGAGTCCGCGATCTCCTCGAGCAGCTGGTCGACGCCGGCGCGGCGGTACCCGCGCAGCCACGCCCGCCTGAGCGCGACGTGTCTGATCTCGACTGGGGTGAGCGGCATGTGACCTCCTACAGCAGTGCCTCTATGAGGCGGTTGACGATCCCGGCCGCAACGAGAAGGACGACGACCGCCACCATCGGTGACAGGTCGAGTGGACCGAGGGTTGGTATGCGCCCCCGGAACAGGTTGAGATACGGACGACAGATTTCGTCCAGGAACCTTTGCACAGCGGCGGCCGGACCGGAATAGGGAAGCTGGACCCACGACAGGAGCACGTACGCGAGGATCAGGAGCACGTAGATCCCCACGAAGACGCTGACGAACGACTGCAGCGACGACGCGAGGTCTGCGAGTAGCCCGAGGGTGGCCTGTACGCCCATCGGGGGCGTGTTCGCCGTCGGGGATGGCGTTCCTACGGGCGCCTCTCCCCCGCTCGCCGCGCTCGCGGACGAGGCCTGTCAGGCCTGGTTGAAGAACCCGCCGCGCTCCATCGCCCGTGCGCGCTCCTCGGCGGAGAGCTCGACGTCGCGCGGCGTGAGCAGGAACACCTTGTCGGCGACCCGCTGCATGCTCCCGTCGAGCGCGTACGTGAGCCCGCTCGCGAAGTCGATCAGCCGCTTCGAGAGATCGGTCTCGGCGCTCTGCAGGTTCAGGATCACGGGCATCCCCGCCTTGAACCGGTCGGCGATCTGCTTCGCGTCGTTGAACGTGCGCGGGACGACGAGGTGCACCTTCGCCGGCGACGGGGCGGCAACGCTCCGCAGGCGCGACGGCCGCTCGACGCGACGCGGCGGCGGCGCCTCCTCGGACTCCCACGGGTCGGGCTCGGTCGCGCTCGGGAGCCGACGGACGTTGTGGCGCTCGCGCCGGCTGTAGGTGTCCTCGACGTGCTCGTTCGTCTCGGCGAGCTCGTCGTCCCACTCGTCCTCCTCGGCGATCCCGAAGTAGACGAGCGTCCTGCTCCAGAGGTCTCGCATGCCCATGACCGCGCGATTGTAGTCCCGTCCGGCGGCGGGCCGCGCGGTCGCGGAGGGTCGGCGAGACTACCCGGCGGATGCGTCTCGTCATCTTCGCGGTCCTGCTGCTCGGCGCGGTCGTCGTCGTGCTCGCATGGAGGCGCGGGCGCCTGTGGACGGCGGCGCTCCTCGTGGTGGTCGCCTTCGCCGCCGCCTGGGGGCTCGCTCTCGCCGCGATGTGGACGGACTACCGGGACGCGGACGGGTGGGTCGACTGCTGGCCGTCCTGCACGGCTCTGCAGCACGGCGTCGGCACCGTCCTCGTGCTCGGGCCGGTCGCCGCCGTCGCCGTGCTGCTCCTCGCGCTCGGCCTGGCGACCGTCACGCGCCTGCGCGAAAGAGCATCTCGCCGACGCGGATGAGCGTCGCGCCTTCCTCGACCGCCACGCGGTAGTCCTGGGAGGTGCCCATGCTCAGGTCCGGCAGGTCGTGCTCCGCCGCGAGCTCGCGGAGCCGCCGGAAGTACGGCCGCGACGTCTCCGGGTCGTCCGTGAGCGGCGGCATCGTCATCAGGCCCCGGACGAGCGGGTAGCGCGCCACGTAGTCGCCGACGGCCTCGGGCGCGACGCCTGACTTCGACTCCTCGCCCGAGAGGTTGACCTCGACGAGCGCCGGAATCGCGACCCTTCGGGCGGCCGACTCGGACGAGACCGAGTGCACGAGCTCGCAGAGCCGGTTCACGACCTTGACCTTGTTCGACTGCAGGTGGCCGATGAAGTGCCAGCGAAACGCGTCGCCGTAGGCGGCGTGCTTGCGCTCGAGGTCCTGCGCCCGGTTCTCCCCCACCACCTCGACGCCGGCCTCGACGAGCGCGGCCATCTCCTCCACGGACACGTACTTCGTCGCGACGACGACGGTGACGCCGGGGCCGACCTCGTCCCGGAGGCGCCGGTAGCGCTCGGCGATCGCGGAGGAGGAGGCGATCGTCACGGCGTCTCGGGCACGTCGGCCGCAACCAGTTCGCGTGCGGCCGCGAGCTCGGACTCGCGCCCGTCGAGGGTGCCGTTCAGCTTCCGGCGGCGCAGCTCGGCGAGCACGGCGCCGACCCGCGGGGACTCGGCCAGGCCCATGGCGACGAGGTCGTCCCCGTCGATCTCGAGCTCAACGTTGCGGAGGCGCTCGAAGTACTCCCGCAGTTCCGGCAGCTCCTCCCTGGCGAGCGCCAGGAGCGGGCCGTCGGGGGCGAAGGGATCGGCGAGCGCGACCACCTGCGCGGGGTCGAGGCGCTCCGTCCGCACGCGTTCCGCCATGCGAGGGCCGACGGCGATGGCCCCGACGATGCGCTCGACGTCGCGTCGCCGCACGCGGAGCCGCTCGAGCCAGTCGTACGCCTCGTCCGAGCTCAGCTCGCGTGCGAGCGCCGCGATCCCGAGTCGCCAGGCGGGGACCTCGACGCCGAGCTCGTCACGGAGCTCGCGGGCTCGGGTGTAGAGCTGCGCGGCCTCCTCGTCGGCCCGGAGGTGCGGGTGCACGGCTCGGTCGACGCCGAGCTCGCCGAGCCTCCGGATCCCGTCGGCGGCGCCGGGGTCCTCGAGCAAGAGCACGAGCTCGTCGCGAAGGCGGGCCGACGAGAGGTCTCCGACGAGCCCCATCTCGATGCATCCACGAGCGAGCCGCGCCGAGTGCTCCTCGAGCCTGAGCCCGTAGCGCGCCTCGTAGCGGATCGCGCGGAAGATCCGGGTCGGGTCCTCGATGAACGAGAGGTTGTGCAGCACCCGCAGGACGCCCGCCTCGAGGTCGGCCCGGCCTCCGAAGGGGTCGACGAGACGTCCGAAGTCGGCCGGCCTCAGCGACGCGGCCATCGCGTTGATCGTGAAGTCGCGGCGGAACAGGTCCTCGCGGAGCCCGGCGCGCTCGACGGTCGGAAGCGCTCCCGGCGCGTCGTAGAACTCGGTGCGGGTGGTGACCACGTCGACCCGCTCGCCATCGCCGTAGGAGACGATGGCGGTCCCGAACTTCTCGTGCGGCGTCACGCGCCCGTCGAGCAGCGCCGCGAGCGCGCGCGCGAAGCCGATCGCGTCTCCCTCGACGGCGATGTCCACGTCGAAGTTCTCCTCGCCGAGGAGGACGTCGCGGACGGTCCCCCCGACGAGGTACACGCCTTCCGCCCGGTCGCCGAGGGATGCCGCCGCCTCGATCACCGCCTGCAGGCGAGCGACTCTCCGAAGCTCCTTCGCGATGCTCTCGCCGCCCGCGGGTGGGCGCGGCTGCACGCCTTCGAGCGCGCGCAGGAGATCGGCGCGAGAGACGACGCCGAGGAGCTCGCCCTCGCTGACGACGGCGACGCGCCCGTCCTCCGCGGCCGTCGCGAGCGCCTGCAGCTCCGCCAGCGTCGCGTCCGGGGCCGCGGACGTGACGCGCGAGCTCATGATCCCGCGCACGGGCGCGTGCGCGAGGCCGTGGCCGATGGCGCGGTCGAGGTCCTCGCGGCTCACGCTGCCGACGAGCATCCCTCCCTCGACGACGAAGACGCCGCTCTGCCCGTGGCGTTGGCAGAGCATCATCGCCTCGCGCACGGTGTCTCCCGGCGCGACCGAGCGCGGTGGCGTGGACATCACGTCCCGGGCCCGGCGCGGCTCGGGCTGTGCCTCCTCGAGCGCCTCGAGCAGCCGGGCGCGCGCTTCGTCGAGCGTCAGCCGCGCGATCGCGGAGGCAGCCTGCGCGTGGCCGCCTCCTCCGAGCGCGGCGGCGAGGGTCGCGGCGTCGATCCGCTCGGTCCGGCTCCGCACGACGGCGAACACGCGCCGATCCATCTCCACGAGGAGCACCAGCGCTCTCGTGTCGGTGAGGTCGACGATCTTGTGCGCGAGGTTGGAGACGCCTTCGACGTAGGTCGGCCACGAGACCGCCGCGAGCAGGAGCTCCTCCCCGCCCACGTCGACGGGCTCCAGCGCCTCGACGAGCGCGTTCAGGAGGTCGCGCTCCGGCGCCGCGAGCGGCAGGTGGAGGTAGGAGGCGATCAGGTCCTGCCGCGCGCCGTGGCGCAGGCACCAGGCGAGGGCGTCGGCGTCGCGCTGCGTCGTCGTGGGGTAGGTCAGCGATCCCGTGTCCTCGTGGATGCCGAGGGCGAACGCCGTCGCCTCGAGCGAGGTCGGCGTGAGCTCCCGCTCGGCGAGGATCCCGACGAGCGTGGTCGTGAGCGCGCCGTCGCTCGAAAGGACGGCGGCCTCAGGGCGCACCCAGTCGGGGAGGTCTCCCTCGCCGTGGTGGTCGAAGAGCGCCTTCTCGACCGTGGGATCGAGCGCGACGCGCTCCAGCTCTCCGAGCCGCGACGCATGCCGCGCCTCGACGACGACGAGCCGGCGAATCGCGTCCAGCTCGAGCCGTCCGGCCTCCACGATCGGCCCGAGCTCCTCCGCGTGGAGGCGGTAGAAGTCGCGGACGTTCCGGTTGAGCGCGCCGACGGCCACCACGGCGCCCGGGTAGAGGAGGCGCGCGGCGAGCATCGCCCCGAACGCGTCGAAGTCGGTGTTCCCGTGGGTCGCGACGACCTGCTCTGCCCGCATGGCCTCATTCTGCCCCGGCGCAGCCGACGGCCTCGCGCTGGACGGGAGCGTGACCTGCGGCCGAGTGCTGCGGACGCCCTCGTAGGCCCAAGTTACAAGTTGTCACGAACCTCGGCCCTCTCCCCCTGAGAGCAGGGGATTTCGCCGCTCGCCGCCACCCTGGGAGGCTCGTGCGCGCAAGTGACAAGTTGTAACTTGCGCGTCGTCTGCCGGCTGCGGCTCGTGCGCGGCCCGGCGGCTCGCTCAGGTGTGCGCGATCGCCTCGATCTCCACGAGCGCCCCGCTCGGGAGCCCGGAGATCTGCACGGTCGAGCGGGCGGGCGGGCGATCCCCGACGTGCCGTGCGTAGACCTCGTTCATGGCGGCGAAGTCGCTGAGGTCCATGAGGAAGACGGTCGTCTTCACGAGCCGGTCGAGCCCGCTCCCGGCGGCTTCGAGGATCGCGCCGAGGTTCCGCATGATCTGCTCCGTCTGCTCTGCGACCGTCTCGCCTGCGAGCGACCCCGTCTCGAGGGAGATGCCGAGCTGCCCCGCGACGAACACGAGGTCGCCGACCCGGATCGCCTGGTTGTAGGGAGCGCCCTGGAACGGCCCGGGCGCGCTCTCCGTGCGGACGACGTGCTTCTCTGCCATGGCCGGCCCCTTTCCTACGTCGACGCCGCGGCCCTCGCAAGGGCGATGCCGAGCGCCTTGAAGATCGCTGACAGCACGTGCTGCGAGTTCTCGCCCTCCGTCAGGCGCACGTGGATCGTGAGGCCGGCGGCTCGCGAGAGCTCGTCGAGGAGCGATGCCGCGAGGTCGGTCCGGAGCCCTCCCGCCTGCGTCGAGCTGAGATCGACGTTGGAGGCGACGAGCGGCCGCCCGGAGGCCTCCACGACGACCATCGCCAGCGCCTCGTCGGCGGGCGCGACGCCGACCCCCAGCCCTCGAGCAGCCTCCTGGCCGAGCAGCGGAGCGAAGGCAGCGCCGAGCGCGGCGCCGGCCTGCGCGACCTCGGCCTCCGGCTCGTCGGGCGCGAGCTCGAGCCGGAGCGCGAACCCGCCCGCCCGGGCGAGCTCTTCGAGCAGGTGGTCGAGCACCGCGACGCCGGTCGCGACGCTCGTCCCGGAGCGCTCCCCGAGCACGACGGTCGCGGCCGACGCGGCGCTCACAGCTCGGTCCGCTCGATCGACGCGCCGAGCGCGCGGAGCCGCTCGTCGATCCGCTCGTAGCCGCGGTCGATCTGGCGGATGTTCCCGATCGTGGACGTGCCCTCGGCGCACAGGGCGGCGATGAGCATCGCCATCCCCGCCCGGATGTCAGGGCTCTCGAGGCGCTCGCCGTAGAGCTTCGCAGGGCCCGAGACGACGACCCGATGTGGGTCGCAGAGGACGATCCGCGCGCCCATGGACACGAGCTTGTCCACGAAGAAGAGGCGGCTCTCGAACATCTTCTCGAAGATGAGGATGGTTCCCCGAGCCTGCGTCGCGACGGTCACCGCGATCGACGTCAGGTCGGCGGGGAACGCGGGCCAGATCCCGCTCTCGATCTTCGGGATCTGCCCGCCGAAGTCGTCCTCGACGTGGAGGCGCTGGCCCGCGCTGATCCGCACAGCCGTGTCCGACACCTCCATCTCGATGCCGAGCTTCCGGAACGCGGGGACGATCGAGATGAGGTCGTCCGGCTCGACGTCCGTGACGACGATCTCCCCGCCAGTCGCTGCGGCGAGCCCGACGAAGCTCGCGACCTCGATGTGATCCGGGCCGATCCGGTACTCGGTTCCGCCGAGAGCGGGGACGCCGCGGATGTGGAGGACGTTCGAGCCGATGCCCTGGATGTCGGCGCCGAGCGCGACGAGAAAGCGGCAGAGGTCTTGGATGTGCGGCTCGCAGGCCGCGTGGCCGAGCACCGTCTCCCCCTCCGCGAGCACGGCGGCCATGATCGCGTTCTCCGTCCCCATCACCGACGCCTCGTCGAGGTAGACGCGCGTGCCGTGGAGGGCGTCGGCGCGCAGGTCGTAGACCCCGTCCGCGTCGATCTCGGCGCCGAGCGCAGCGAAGGCGTGCATGTGCGTGTCGAGGCGCCTGCGGCCGATGACGTCGCCGCCGGGCGGGGGGACGGTCACGCGGCCCAGCCGCGCGAGCAGCGGCCCGGCGAGGAGGAACGACGCGCGGATCTCGCGCGCGAGCCCCGCATCGAGGTCGGTCTTCGCGACTCCCGCCGAGTCCACGCGCACCTCGTTCGGCCCGACCCAATCCACGTCCGCTCCGATGTCGGCCAGGAGCTCGACCATCGTCTCGACGTCGCGGATGCGCGGGACGTTCGTGAGCAGCACCTCCTCCGAGGCGAGTACGCACGCGGCGAGGATCGGAAGGGCCGCGTTCTTGTTCCCCGACGCGCGAACCGAGCCCGACAGCGGGTGCCCGCCCTCGATGACGAAGGACTGCATCGCGGTGGCAATGCTACTCGCGGCCTTCACGAGGGCTCCGTCCGCGATTCAGCCCGCGAGGTGCTCGATCTCGAGCCGCGGCACGTCGCCTGCCGGCTCGAAGCCGAGGACCTGGGCGTAGAAGGAGAGCTCGGCGTCGAGGGAGGCAGCGATGTTCTCCGCCTTCCTGAAGCCGTGGCCTTCGCCGTCGTAGAGGAGGTACGCGTGCGGGACGCCTCGCTCCCGCAACGCGGCGACGATCAGCTCGGCCTGGGTCGGCGGCACGACCCGGTCGTCCGCTCCCTGGAGCACGAGCATCGGCGTCGAGATCCTGTCGGCGAAGTGGATCGGGCTTCGCTCCCGGTACAGGTCGGCCTTCTCCGGGTACGGGCCGACGAGGGTGTGCTCGTACTGCAGCTCGAACTTGTGGGTCTCCCCTCCTCCGAACTGCTCGAGGTCGGCGATGCCGAAGTAGCTCGCGCCGGCGGCGAAGGCGTCGGTGAACGTCAGGGCGCAGATCGTCGTGTACCCGCCGGCGCTCCCGCCCGTGATCAGCAGCCGCTCCGGGTCGGCCTCGCCCTGCTCGACGAGGTACCGGGCAGCGTTCAGACAGTCCCTGAGGTCGACCACCCCCCACTGGCCGTTGAGACGCTCGCGGTAGGCGCGCCCGTACCCGGTGGAGCCGCCGTAGTTCACGTCCACGACGGCGAATCCCCGGCTCGTCCAGAACTGGGTCTCGAGGCTGAAGACGGACGTCGCGTTGCCGGTCGGGCCGCCGTGGCACATCACGAGGAGCGGCGGCAGCTCGCCGTCGGGCGCGACGCAGTCCCGGCTCGTCGGCGGGTAGAAGAGCGCGTGCGCGGTGAGACCGTCGTCCGTCGGGAACTCGATCGCCCGAGGCGTCGAGAAGTAGGCGGGGTCGACGTCGACCTCAGAGCTCACGCGAAGAGCTTCGGTCTGGCCGGTTTCGACGTCGACGCGGACGAGGCGGCTCGGCGTCGTCGCCGACCCGGCTACCAGGACGACGTGGCGTCCCTCGGCAACGACGTACGGGAGGCCGGGGAGCGCGTCCAGGCCGAGATCGAGGGGCACGAGCGCCCCGCTCTCGGGATCGAGGACGCCGAAGCTCGTGAACCCGTCGCAGTCGTACGCGCAGACGATCCGGCCGTCTCCGAGGAACGCGAACGAGCGCGCTCCGAACGTCCACGCGGGGTATCCGAACTCCGCCTCCGCCGGGTGCAGC
>CAZODN010000033.1:508-22310 GCA_964578545.1 uncultured Gaiellales bacterium | reverse complement strand
CGCGCTGGATGCCCTTCAGCTCCACCTGGAGCTCGCGGCGGAGCTTCGCGTCGAGAGCGCCGAGCGGCTCGTCGAGCAGGAGCACGGACGGGGAGAGGACGAGCGCACGGGCGAGCGCGACCCGCTGCTGCTGTCCTCCCGAGAGCTGGTGAGGGCGCCGCTTCTCGTAGCCCGCGAGGCGAACGAGCTCGAGGACCTCGGACACGCGCCCCCGCGCCTCCGCCTTCGAGAGATCGGTGAAGCGGAGGCCGAAGCCGACGTTCTCCCCGACCGTCAGGTGCGGGAAGAGGGCATAGCTCTGGAAGACGGTGTTGACCGGCCGGCGGTGGGGCGGAACCTCGGTGACGTCCGCGTCGCCGATCAGGAGACGGCCGGAGTCGGGTCGCTCGAAGCCCGCGATCATCCGGAGGCTCGTCGTCTTGCCGCAGCCCGACGGCCCGAGCAGCGAGAAGAACTCCCCGCTCTCGATCTCGAGCGATACGTCGTCGACCGCGGTGACGTCCCCGAACCGCTTGCTCACGCGCTCGAGCACCACCGACCGCGAACCGGTCACCGCGCGAGCTCCCTCCGCACGCACGAGGAGAGAAGCTCGCGGGCGGCCTCGCCGTCGAGGAGACCGAGGTAGAGGATCGAGTCGATCCCGTCCGCGAGCGCAGCGAGCCTCCACCCTGCCGGCTCGGCCTCGACGGTCGTAGGGACGGAGCCGTCGGCGCGCCCCTCCTCGATCAGCTCGACGAGCCGGTCGAGCCAGCCACGGTACGCCTGTTGCACGAGCGGCCGCAGCTCGTCGTCGGAGCGGAGGCTGCTCCAGACCTCGTTCCAGAGCGCCCGGTGATCCTCGTACGGCCGCCCGAGGCCGAGCGCGGCGGCGAGGTGGCGCTCGGCGCGCTCCGCTCCGGTGGAGGCCGCC
The DNA here is from genome assembly GCA_964578545.1 of uncultured Gaiellales bacterium. Taxonomy (GTDB): domain Bacteria; phylum Actinomycetota; class Thermoleophilia; order Gaiellales; family Gaiellaceae; genus GMQP-bins7. The sequence goes on along the minus strand of CAZODN010000033.1, from coordinate 21,400 downwards.
GCGAGGTCGCTCTCGACGGCCTCCTCCCAGCGCCCGGTGGAGTGCGCGAACGCCGCGCGCAAGAGGTCCTGCCGCGTCGCGAAGTAGTAGTGGACGAGCGCCTTCGACACGCCTGCCTCTCGGGCGACGGACGCCATGCGGAGCCCGTGCGCGCCGTCTCGGGCGACGACTCGGTTCACCGCGTCCAGGATGTCGGAGACGCGCTCGCCGCCCCCGTGGGCGGGCGCCGCGGCTGCCCCGTCTTGGCTCCTCACGGAGGAGACTGTATCCTGACCGTCCGGTCAGTCAAGGAGAGGGGCGGGAACGTGGACGACGTGGAAAGCGGCACCAGCATGACGACCGAGCGCGAGCCCGCCAGCTCGAGCCGCCTCTACTTCGGCCCGTGGTATCGGCGCTCGCCCTTCTTCGAGTCCACGCTCGCGGCGGGCTGTAAGGCCTACGACATCTACAACAAGATGTACCTGCCGGCCGAGTACGACGACGTCGAGGTCGAGTACTGGGCGCTGAACGACGGCGTGACGCTCTGGGACGTCGGGGTGGAGCGGACCGTCCAGATCGCGGGGCCGGACGCCGACCGCCTCGTCGACTCGCTCACGTGCCGTGACTTGACGCGCTGCGCGGTCGGGCAGGGCAAGTACGTGCTCGTCACCGCGCCGGACGGGGGCATCGTCAACGACCCCGTGCTCCTGCACGTCGACGAGCAGACCTGGTGGCTGCAGCTCGCCGACTCGGACGCCGGCCTCTACGCGCTCGGCGTGCTCGCCCGGAGCGGCCTCGACGCGGAGGTGAGTTACCCGGACGTCCACCCCGTGCAGGTGCAGGGGCCACTCGCCGCTGCGACGCTCGCGAAGCTCGTCGGAGACGCGATCTACGACCTCCGCTACTACTGGTGCGCACGGTTCGAGATCGACGGGATCCCCGTCGTCGTCAGTCGCACGGGCTGGTCGGCGGTGCCCGGGTTCGAGGTCAACCTGCTCGACGGCTCCCGTGGCGCCGAGCTCTGGGACGCGATCATGGCCGCCGGCGAGGACGACGGCATCCGGCCGATCGCGCCGAGCGAGGCACGCCGCATCGAGGCCGGGATCTTCAACTACGGGTCCGACATGACGCTCGCCGACACGCCGTTCCACGTGATGGGCCTCGAGCGCCTGGTCGAGCCGCAGGAACAGGACTACATCGGGAAGGCCGCGCTCGAGCGGATTCGGCGAGAAGGCGTCGACCGCAAGCTCGTCGGCATCGAGCTGGACGGCGACGAGCCGCTGCCGGGGATCGCCGCGATCTGGCCGGCGTACGCGGGCGGCCGGGAGGTCGGGCGCGTCACCGCGGCGGTGTGGTCGCCGGGGCTCCGCCGGAACATCGGCTACGTCTGGGTGCCGATCGAGCTCGCCGATCCGGGGTTCCCGCTCGACGTCGAGTCGGAGCACGGCATGCTGACAGGCCGGACGGCCGCGATCCCCTTCGTCGACCCCGGCAAGGAGCGGCCGGCGCAGCCGCTCCTTCGGCCGGCGAGCTGAGGCCGCACGTGCGCGAGCCTCGGTTCGACGTCCTCTTCGAGCCCGTCCGGATCGGCCCGGTCACGGCGCGAAACCGCTTCTTCCAGGTTCCGCACTGCAACGGGATGGGGTACCGCGACCCCACCGCGCACGCGTTCATGCGGGGTGTGAAGGCAGAGGGCGGGTGGGCTGTCGTCTGCACGGAGGAGGTCGAGCTCCACTACTCGACCGACCTCGCGCCGTACGTCGAGGGGCGCATCTGGGACGACGCGGACATCCCCGCGCACGCGCGCCTCGTGGAGAAGGTGCACGAGCACGGCGCGCTCGCCGGCATCGAGCTCGTCTACGGCGGCATCGACGCACCGAACCTGTACGTCCGCGAGCCGCCGCTGGGCCCGGCTCACCTCCCCGTGATCGGCACGCACCCCGTGCAGGCGCGGCGGATGAGCACGGAGGACATCGACGATCTCCGGCGCTGGCACCGGCAGGCCGTCGCACGCTCGCTCCAGGCCGGGTACGACCTCGTGTACGTCTACGCAGGCCACGGCCTGACGACGCTCCAGCACTTCCTCTCGCGGCGCTTCAACGATCGCACGGACGGCTACGGCGGGAGCGTCGCCAACCGCGCGCGCCTCCTACGGGAGGTCCTCGAGGACACGCTCGAGGAGGTCGACGGCCGCGCCGCGGTCGCCTGCCGTCTGTGCGTGGACGAGCTGATCGGCGAGCGAGGCCTCGAGCGAGGAGAGATCGAGGAGGTGCTCGGGCTGGTCGGGGAGCTCCCGGATCTCTGGGACTTCATGGTGGGGGAGTGGGACTTCGACTCGATCACCTCGCGCTTCGCCGACGAGGGCGCGCAGGAGGCGTACGTCCGTGGGCTCAAGCAGCTCACGTCCAAGCCGGTCGTCGGGGTCGGCCGCTTCACCTCGCCCGACACGATGGTGCGGATGATTCGCGACGGCGTCCTCGACTTCATCGGCGCTGCGCGCCCGTCGATCGCCGACCCCTTCCTGCCGCGCAAGATCGAGGAAGGGCGCTGGGACGAGATCCGCGAGTGCATCGGCTGCAACGTCTGCGTCACCTGTGACAGCACGATCACGCCCGTGCGCTGCACGCAGAACCCGTCCATGGGCGAGGAGTGGCGGCGCGGCTGGCACCCGGAGCGGATCCGCCCGAAGCCATCCGACGCGAAGGTCCTCGTCGTCGGGGCCGGGCCGGCAGGGCTCGAGGCCGCCCAGATGCTCGGCAAGCGCGGCTACGAGGTGGTGCTCGCCGAAGCCTCCGGCGACCTCGGGGGCCGAGTCGCCCGCGAGGCTCGGCTCCCCGGTCTCGGCGCCTGGATCCGCGTCGTCGACTACCGGCGCGGGCAGATCGCGAGGCTCGCGAACGTCGAGGTCGCGCTCGGCAGCCGCCTGACGGCAGCGGAGGTGCTCTCGTACGACTTCGACCACGTCGCCGTCGCCACGGGGTCGCGCTGGCGGCGCGACGGCGTCGGGCGCTGGCACACGGCGGCGCTCCCGCTCGACGGCATGGAGGTCCTGACGCCCGACGACCTCATGACCGGAAGCAGGCCCGGCGGCACGAGGGTGGTCCTCTTCGACGACGACCACTACTACCTGGGCGCCGTGCTCGCCGAGCTCCTGGCGCGAGAGGGGTGCGAGGTGGCGCTCGTGACGCCCGAGGCACGCATCTCCGAATGGACCGTGAACACGCTCGAGCAGCACCGGATCCAGCGCCGGCTCCTCGAGCTCGACGTCGAGGTGGTCACGTCGCGCACGCTCGTCTCGGCCGGGGAGGGAACCGCCCGCACCGCCTGCGTGTACACCGATCGCGAGAGCGAGCTCGCATGCGACGCGCTCGTCCTCGTCACGGCCCGGCTCCCCGAGGACGCGCTTGCAGCCGACCTCGAGGCAGCGATCGGCGAGGGTGGCCGACCCTCGGTACGCCTTGTCGGCGACGCCTGGAGCCCCGGCACGATCGCCGCCGCCGTCTGGGACGGCCGGCGCTACGCGGAGGAGCTCGGCGAGCCCGCGTCGGCGGACGACGAGCCCCCGTTCCTCCGCGAGGTCGTCGCACTCGCGCCGCTCGCCGGAGAGCGCTCGTGAGCATGACCGCCGGAGCGGCACCACGCGTCGAGAGCCCGCTCGAGGACGGCTGGACCCTCCCCGCGCGCTGGTACTCGGACGCCACCGTGCTCGAGCTCGAGCGCGAGAGGGTCTTCGCGTGCGCGTGGCAGTACGCCGGCCCCGCCGAGTGGGTCGCGACGCCGGGCTCGTTCTTCGCCACGCAGGTGGGCAACGCTCCCATCGCGGTCGTGCGCGGCCGCGATGAGCGCCTCCGCGCGTTCGTCAACGTCTGCCGGCACCGCGGCCACCTCGTCGTCTCCGGCGCCGGGTGCCGCGAAACGCTGCAGTGCCCGTACCACGCGTGGACGTACGACCTCGACGGCACGCTGCGACGAGCGCCCCGCTCCGAGCGCGAGCCCGCGTTCGACCCGGCGGCCTTCTCCCTCCTCCCGGCCTCCGTCGGGACGTGGGGCCCGTTCGTCTTCGTCAACCCGGACCCCGGTGCGCCCTCACTCGAGGAGGCGCTCGGCGAGCTCCCTGCCGTCGTCGCCGAGAGCGGGCTCGACGTCTCCGAGCTCCGGTTCCACTCTCACCACGAGTGGCCCGTCGCCGCCAACTGGAAGGTCGCGATCGAGAACTACCTCGAGTGCTACCACTGCCCGGCCGCGCACCCCGGGTTCAGCAAGGTGATCGACGTCAGCCCCGACGCCTACCGGCTCCAGGTCCACCCGACGTTCTCGAGCCAGATCGGGCCCGTCCGGGCGTCGGCGCTCGCGGACGGCGGCGGCACTCCCTTCGTTCCCCGCGGCCGGGTGACGCACTCCCAGTACCACTTCCTCTTCCCGGCGACGACCGCGAACATCGCCCCGGGCTTCCCGAACGTCTCGCTCGAGCGCTGGCTCCCGGAGGACGTGCGGAGGACGGTCGAGGTCACCGACTACTACTTCCATCCCGAGACCTCCCCGGAGGAGATCGCCGAGCTCATGGCGTGGGACGAGCAGGTCGGGCGCGAGGACGTGTCCCTCGTCGAGTCCGTCCAGCGCGGCCTCGACTCGGGCCTCGTCCCCCAGGGCCGACTGATGGTCGAGAGCGAGGCACTCATCGCCGACTTCCAGCGCCGCGTCCACGACGCGCTCCTCGGCGGGTAGGCGCGACGACGACGCCGGGCGCGCTCGTCAGCGCTCGCGCTCGACCTGATCCGCGAACCGCTCGACGAGCTCGGCACGGGCATTGAGGTCGAGCTTCCGGTAGATCCGCGTGAGGTGGAACTCCACGGTCTTGGGGCTGAGGAACAGCGCCTGCGCGATCTCGCGGTTCGTCAGTCCCCGCGCGACCTGGAGCGCGACCTGGAGCTCCTGTGGGGTCAGCTCCTCACGGCTCGAGGCGTCGATCCGCCGCAGTCGTCGCCCGCTCGCCACGAGCTCCTGCCGGCAGCGCTCGACCCACGGCCGGGCGCCGAGACGCTCGAAGAGCTCGAGCGCCGCCTCGAGCTCCGTGCGAGCGCGCCGGCGTTCACCGCTCCGCCGGAGCCGCTCGCCGAAGCAGAGGTGGGTGCGCGCGACCGTGAACGGCTCGCCGTCGCCGAGGAGGTCGAGCGCGCGCTCGAAGTGGAGCGAGTACTCGCCCTCTCCGGCCAGCAGACCACGGAGCCGGCTGGCCCGGGCAAGGCCGACCGGCAGCGCCTCCGCGGCCGCCATGGCCTCGTACGTCTCCAGCTTCGTGTGGGCGTCCTCGAGCAGGCCGGCCCGGACCTGCGCCTCGATGAGGTTGACGAACGGATCCTCGTCCGCACTCAGGTTGCCGAGCCGCTCGAGCAGCGTCACCGCCTGGAGCAGAGACGAGACGGCCTCCTCGACGCGCCCGACACCGAGCTCGAGGAGCCCACGCCAGCCGAAGAAGGAGGACCGATGCCACTCGAGCTCGAGCTCCTCCGCCACCTCGAGCGCCTCGGACACGGCCGCGAGGCATCCCGGCTCGTCGCCACGGCCGGCCAGGACGGCGGCAACGATCCCGAGGTTTGCGCAGAGCTGGCTGCGCTGTCCGATCCCCCGGGCGATCTCGATCGCCTCCGAGGCGCCCGCGAGAGCCGCGTCCCAGCGCCCGAGGTCGAAGTCCGCCCAGGCGCCGAACTTCAGCGACGTCGGCAGCGAGTTGAACGCGCCGAGCTCGCGCGCGCGCGCGATGGCGCGGTCCGCCAGAGCGCGACCGACCTGCGGCTCGTTCACCCAGGAGGGGGCCATCGCAGCCGACCCGAGGTGCCGGGGGTCGTCGCGCAGGACGTCGACCGTCTGCACGAGCTCGATCGCACGATGGACGAGCGGTGCTCCCTCGATCCCGCGCCCGTTGAGGAAGAGCGCCGTCCCGAGCTGGAGGCAGCGCCAGAACTCCTCCACGCCGCCGTCCGGGCGAGCGCAGCGATCGAGGCGAAGGGCGAGATCGAGCGCGTCCTGCGCCTCGCCCGCGTACATGCAGGACGCCACGGCGTCCGCGAGGATCGGAACCGCGGCCGACCGATCGAGGTCCTCGGCGAGCGAGGCCGCCTCGACGAGGAAGGCGCGAGCACGGGAGGCGGGCTCGGTCTGGTGGGCAACCTGCCCGCGAAGGTGAAGGGCGGCCGCCCGGAACTCGACGCCGACACCCGCATCGAGCACGCGCTCGCAGAGAGACCGGGTGAGCTCCGGGCTCCCCGAGAGCCAGGCCGCCTCGGCGGCCAGGAGTCGCCGCCGGGCCGAAGCGCCCGCATCGAGGCTGAGCTCCGCGGACCGGACGAGGAGCGACGCGGCCGCGGAGGGGGCGCCCTTGGCGGACGAGCTCGCTGCAACTCGCTCGAGCTCTGCCGCCACGGCCTCGTCCGGGCGCACCGTCGCCTCACCGAGATGGTGGGCTCGGGTCATGCCCTCGGGCAGCGATGACGCCAGAGCCGTGTGCGCACGCCTCCGCTCGGCGGGGTCGGCAGCCGAGACGACCGCCGCACGCACCAGCGGGTGGCGGAAGGCCACGGCGCCGGGCGCGAGCGAGACGAGCCCCGCCTCCTCCGCGGGAACGAGGTCGTCGAGGGAGAGCCCGAGCTCGCGCAGCGCCGCATCCAGCTCCCGCGGCTCGACGGACGTCGCGACCGCGGCCGTCAGCACGGCGAGGCGGGCCGTCGCGGGAAGCTCCTCGATCCCGGAGGCGAACGCCCTCGCGAGCGCATCGCCGCCCTCGACGTCGTAGGGCAGGGGCTCGGCGCCCTCCCGCTGCGCATCGGTCAGCCGGGCCGACAGCTCGACGACGGCGAGCGGATTGCCGTGAGCCGCGGCGAGGATCCGCTCTCGCGGCGCCGGTGCGAGCTCGCCGGCGACCCGTTCGAGGAGAGCGCCCGCCTCGGAGTCGCCGAGCGGGTGGAGGGAGAGCACCTCGAACCGTGCTCCCCGGAGGGTCTCGACGCTCTCGGGCCGGCCGGCTCCAATGACGGCGACGGCGTCCGCCTCGAGCCGCGCGGAGGTGAACGAGAGCGCGCCGAGCGACGCGGCGTCGATCCACTGGACGTCGTCGAGGAGCACGAGCAGCGGGCTCGTCTCCGCTGCGAGCGCCACGAGCCCGAGCGTCGCGGCGCCCACCGCGAACCGCGTCTCGTGCTCGGCCCTCCCGAGCTCGAGCGCGCCCTCGAGCGCGCGGCGCTGCGCGCGGGGCAGCTCGGCCACCAGGTCGAGGACCGGCCGGAGCACTCCGAGGAGCGCCGCGAACGCCAGGTCGGACTCGGCCTCCGCGCCGGTCGCCCGGAGCACCGTCATTCCTTGCGCGAGCCCGACCGTCTCCTCGAGCAGCGCCGACTTCCCGATCCCCGGCTCCCCGACGAGGAGGAGACGACGCGAGCGCCCACTTCGCGCGTCCTCGAGAGCGGAGGCCAGTACCTCGAGCTCACGGTCCCGGCCGACGAGGCCCCCCGGCTGCGGGTGGTGCAGGTCCAGGGTACCCCCCTGGCGCGAGCGCGCTCCCCCGGAGCGCACCGTGTGCTCGATCGGCCCGGAGCTCTCAGGGTGGGTCACGACCCAAGTGTTGCTGGACGACCGAGGAGGAGATGCCGACATGCGACGACGACCGAGACGAGCGCCCTTCGTGCTGCTCGCCGCCGGAGTAGCGGCGGCAGCGCTGGGGACTGGCCCCGCGACCCAGGCCCAGTCCCCGATCACGACACTGACGACGGGGCTGAACAGCCCGCGCGGCCTGAACTTCACGGCACTCGGCGAGCTCGTGGTGGTGGAGGCAGGCGACGGCTCCGCCGCATGCGAAGCCGGTCGGAACACACTGAGCCTTCCTCCCCGCAACGTGCCGATCTGCGTGAGCCGCACAGGCGCGGTCTCCCAGCGCTACAGCTCGGGTGAGTGGGCCAGGCCTCAGGTCAACTGGCCCTCGTGGCGGAGCAACGTCCCGGGTCAGGCCTTCGCCGAGGTGACCGGGCCGCAGGACATCTCCTTCCCGTTCCGAGGTCGAGCGTTCATCACGGTGGGCTGGGGTGGAACGCCGGAGACCCGCCGCGAAGCCCCTGCTCGCGGGCGCTCGTTCGGATTGCTGCTGAAGTCCGGGCCGGACGACAAGCGCACGGCTTGGGCAGACATCGCCGGCTACGAGCAGGCGTGGAACCCGGCCGGAGGCCCGGTCGACTCGAACCCGTACGGCATCCTCGCCGAGAAGGGACGGACGTACGTCGTGGACGCCGGCGCGAACGCCCTCTACCGCGTCCAGGGCAAGTGGAACGTCTCGCTCGTGACGACGTTCCCCCGCACGACGAACCCGGCCGACTGCCGGATCCCGGTCGCCCCGGGTGTCGTCGGCCCGCCGGCGCCTCCGTCCTCGGAGCCCGTCCCGACGACGGTCGCACGCGGCCCCGACGGCGCCCTCTACGTCGGCGAGCTCACCGGCTTCCCGTTCTGCGCCGGCGCGGCGCGGATCTGGAAGGTCGTCGAGGGCGAGGAGCCGACGCCGTTCCTCACCGGCTTCAAGTCGATCATCGACATGGCCTTCGCGAGGGACGGGACGCTCTACGTCCTGCAGTACGCGTCGAGCCCGAGTGGTCTGGGCGGGCCGGGGCAGATCGTGAAGGTCGCGCCGAACGGGACGCGCACGGTGCTCCAGACCGGGACGACGCTGCAGCAGCCCGCCGGAGTGGCGATCGGACCGTCGGACGGCACCCTCTACGTGACGAACAAGACCATCACGCCGGGTGGCGGCGAGGTGCTCCGGATCGTCCCGTGACGAGCCCGGTCACGTACGCCCTGCAGTTTCGCGGGCAGGCGGAGGAGTCCGGGCAGGTCGCACGCGCGAGCGCCCGGGCTCCGAGCACGATGCTCGTGTCCGTCGTCGACCGCGACGGGCCCCACGGGCACTACGAAGAGGTCGGCGCGAGCGAGGCGATTCTCCACGTCGACCTCGACGCCGACGGGCCCGTCTCCGGCGAGATCGACTTCGGCGGGGGCAACACGCTGCGCGTCGTCGCCGTCCAGCGCTGCGCCCCCCGGGCGACCGCCACTCCGTACCTCCGACACGGCGCCGCCCTCCTCGAGGTGACGGGCGGCACGGGGCGCCTCGCGACCGCGACGGGGTGGATCGCCTCGAACTTCCTCGTCTCGGACACCGGCGACCTCACCGACAACCACCTCGGCCTGCTGTTCCTCGACCGAACCTGACACGAAAGGAGCGGATCATGCGCACTCTCCTCGTCTGTATCGCCGCCGCCCTCGCCCTCCCGCTCGCGACCGGCGCAGCGGTGAGCCAGAAGGCGCTCTCGAAGAACCTCCTCAAGAACCCCGGCGCCGAGGTCGGCCCGGCGACGCCGGACAGCGCCCAGTCTCCGCTCCCCGTCGTCGGGTGGGAGACCACGGGCGGGTTCTACACGGCCCCGTACAACGGCTTCCGCTGGGCCCCCGACCCGAAGGACCGCACCAAGGGCTCCGGCGCGAAGCTCTTCGTCGGCTGCTTCGCGGAGGCGGGCCAGACCGTGAACCGCGGAACCGCCACGCAGGTCGTGTCGCTGGCCCGGTGGGCGAAGGCGATCGACAAGAGCGGCACCCAGCTGACGCTCTCCGCCGAGCTCGGCGGCTACGACGGGACGGAGAACCTCGCCACCGCGCGCGCGACCTTCCTGACCGCCACGGGAGCACGCGTGGGGAAGCCCGTGAACCTGAAGGGGCCGACGTACCTCCAGCGCCAGGGCGTGACGCGAGTGGAGCCCCGGTCGGCGACGAAGCCGGTGCCGGCGGGCACTCGCTCCGTGCAGGTCACGCTGACCGGCAGCCGCACCGGCTCTGGCCCGTGCGGCTTCGTGGACAACGCGAGCGCCGTGCTCCAGCAGGTGAGGCCGTGAGGATCCCGCTCACGGCCCTGGTCGCGGTCGCGGGCCTCGCGCTCGCGGCCGCGACGGTCGGCCGGGCGGGGAGCCCCGTGTGCGACGGCACCCTCCAGGAGTGGCAGGTCAAGCGTGCGCTCGGGATCAAGGGAGGGATCCGCCTCAGCGTCTCCTTCAGCAAGACGAAGGGCTCGTACTCGTGCACGTGGGCCTACGCGACGAAGAGCTCGGGCGAGATCCTCCTCTACAAGACGGTCGATCTTCGCAGCCCGCTCGCCGTGAAGGCGACGCGCGAGGACATCGCCGACGAGCTCTGCCACTTCAAGGTCGCCTGCGGGGCGAAGGTGCGGGGGGTACGCACGGCAGCGACCGGGAGCCAGCTCTTCAAGGAGATCGCCAAGGCCTTCAACCAGGCCGGAAAGGCGCGGAACGTCATGCTCGGGTCCGGTGCGCCGGCATTCGTCGCCGTGGGGCCGGGCAGGCTGAGCGGTGGCGCGTACGCGTACCACCAGGGCTGGCTCGACCTCTTCGCGTGCGTCGACACGAGGAGCTACGACCTCGACGCCGACTGCAGCGTCACCGCGATGCAGCTCGCGGACCGGTAACGGCGGCGTCGGCCGCGTCAGAGGTTGTCGACGAAGCGGCGCCGGGCCTCGGCGAGCGCCTCGCGGATGCCGCCGGGGCCGGGCGCCGGCCGCGTAGACGTCTCCGCGGGGGGCTCGAAGGAGCCCTCGCGCACGCTCGTCGCCACCTGCTCGTGGGCATCGCGGAAGGGGACGCCGTCGCGCACGAGCGCCTCGGCAGCGTCGGTCGCGAGCAGGAGCGGGTCGGACGCCGCCTGCGCCATCTGCTCGCGATCGACCTCGAGCCCGCTGACGAGCACGGTGAGCGCCTCGAGGGCCAGCCGCACGTCGCGCCGCGTCGCGAACACGGGCGTCTTGTCCTCCTGCAGGTCGCGGTCGTACGCCAGAGGCAGGCCCTTGACCGTCGCGAGGAGCCCGGTGAGCCGCCCGATCTGCGTCCCCGCCTTCCCGCGCGCGAGCTCGGCGACGTCGGGGTTCAGCTTCTGCGGCATCATCGACGAGCCCGTGGCCGCCGACTCCGGGAGCCGGACGAAGCCGAACTCGGACGTCGCCCAGAGGACGATCTCCTCGCCGATGCGCGACAGGTGCGTGAAGAGGACGGTGGCCGCGTAGAGGTAGTCGAGCGCGAAGTCGCGATCGGCCACCGCGTCGATCGAGTTGCGCATCTGGCGCGGTGGCGGAGGGAGCTCGAGCGTCGAGCCGGCGAGCGCGCCGGCGCCGAGCGGGCTCTCGGCGGCCGCCTCCGCGGCGGCGGCGAAGCGGGTGCGGTCGCGGTCGAGCATCTCGACCCAGGCGAGCAGATGGTGGCCGAGCGTGACGGGCTGCGCGCGCTGGAGGTGCGTGTAGCCGGGCATGACCGTGTCCGCCTCCGACTCCGCGAACGAGAGACAGACGAGCGCGAGCGCGTCGATCGCCTCGCGCGCCTCGGCGCAGGCGTCGAGCACGTACAGGCGCATCGCCGCCACGACCTGGTCGTTGCGCGAGCGGCCGGCGTGGATCTTCCGCCCGACGTCGCCGAGGAGCCGCTCGATCGCCGAGTGGACGTCCTCGTCCGACTCGAGGTACCCGTCCTCGCCCTGGGCGATCTCCGCGAGCCTCGCCTCGACCTCCGCCAGCTCGCCGGCCGTCAGGATCCCCGCCTCCGCGAGGCGCTGGGCGTGGAAGAGCGTCGCCTCGCAGTCGTACGGCAGGAGCTCGGCGTCGTCGGAGCGCAGGAACGACCACACCTCGCGGTCGAGCGCGCCCTCGACCCGGCCCGACCACGTCGTCACGCGCTCTCCCCGCCGCAGGTCACGCGGCGGATTATGCCCTGCTCGCGGAGCGCTCCCGTGCGGCGTGCAGCTCGGTCTCGAGCGCGGAGATCGTGATGAACCCCTCGGCGGCCGCGTGGGGGAAGGTCTCGCCCGTTCCGTAGGAGGCGAGATCCGGGGCGTAGATCATGTGCGGCGAGCGTCGCCCCGTGACGACGGCGGCGTTCGGCCGGAGGTCGAGGCGCACCTCGCCGGTGACGAGCCGCTGCGTGGAGTCGACGAACGCGTCGATCGCCTCGCGGGCGGGGCTGAACCACCGCCCTTCGTAGACGAGCTCCGTCCAGCGCTGCTCGAGCGGACGCTTGAGCCGCGCCTCGTCCTTCGTCAGGACGACGTCCTCGAGCGCAGAGTGAGCGGTGATGAGGGTGATCGCGCCCGGCGCCTCGTACACCTCGCGGCTCTTGATGCCCACGGCGCGGTTCTCGATCATGTCGATCCGGCCGATCCCGTACGCGCCCGCGAGCCCGTTCAGCGACGCGATCAGCTCCGCGAGCGGGAGCTCCTCGCCGTCGAGGGTCACCGGGAGGCCCTGCTCGAAGCCGATCACGACCTCCGTCGGCGCCGGCTCGCCGACCGGGTCGCTCGTGAGGGCGTAGGGCTCCTCCGGGGGAGCGTTCCACGGGTCTTCGAGCACGCCCGCCTCGATCGCGCGCCCGAAGAGGTTCTCGTCGATCGAGTACGGCGACCCGGCGGTCTGGACGACGGGGATGCCCTTCGCGAGCGCGTACTCGATCTCCTCGTCGCGCGTCCAGATCCGGTCGCGAAGCGGCGCGATCACCTTCACGCCCGGGTAGTGCGCCTTGAAGGCGAGCTCGAAGCGGAGCTGGTCGTTCCCCTTGCCCGTGCAGCCGTGGACGACGGCCTCGGCGCCGAGCTCGAGCGCGATCTCCGCGACCGCGCCGGCGATCACGGGCCGCGAGAGCGCCGAGACGAGCGGGTACTTCCCCTCGTAGAGCGCGTTCGTGAGGATCGCGCGCGCGCACTGCTCCTCGGCGAACGCGTCCTTGCGGTCGACGAGGAGAACGTCGTCCGCCTCCGCGGCCTTCGCCCGCGCGATCGACTCCTCGAGGTCGAACTCCTGCCCGACGTCGACGAGCACGGCGACGACCTCGTCGAAGCCGTACCAGTCCTCCTTGAGCCACGCGAGGATGCAGCTCGTGTCGAGCCCGCCCGAGTAGGCGACGACCGCCGTCCTGCTCACGCGGCGGCGCCCTGGAGGAGGTAGCCGGCGAGCTCGTCCCGGAACGCCGTGGCCGACACGCCGTCGTGGACGGCGACGAAGATCGTGTTGTCCCCTGCGATCGTCCCGGCGATCGCGGGGTGCGCCGCCTCGTCCATTGCCTGCCCGAGCGCGTTCGCGTACCCCGGCGGCGTCGTGACGACGACGAGCGAGCCGGCCGCCTCGACCCCGAGGGCATACCGGCGCATCGCCGAGCCGAGCGCGCGGAGCTTGTCGGCGTCGCTCGTCCCGGGCGGGGCGTAGACGAGGCGTCCGTTCGGCGCGCGCACCTTGACGAGGCCGAGCTCGGCGATGTCCCGGGAGACGGTCGTCTGGACGACGTCGAACCCGGACTCGCGGAGCGCAGCTGCAACCTCGGCCTGCGTCGAGAGCGCCCGCTCGCGCACGAGCCCGAGGATTGCGCTCTGTCTCTCCCGGCGGTTCATGTTATGCGGTACGGTAGCAGAATATGCAAACGTGTATGGTGTCACGCGGTCGCCTCGGCGACCTCGGCGAGGGCGGCCCCGAGGAAGGCGAGCGCCTCGGCCACGTCCTCGTCGGTGATCGTGAGCGGTGGAGCGAGCCGGACGACGTCATCGCCGGCGGTCAGCACGAGGAGGCCCCGCCGGCGGCACGCCTCCACGACAGCCGGCGCACAGCCGTCCACGACGGCGCCGAGCAGGAGGCCGCGGCCCCGCACCTCGCGCACGCCCGGAAGCCCTGCGAGCGCTGCGCGCAGGGTCTCGCCGAGCCGGCGCACCTCCTCGAGGAGCGCGTCGTCGATCGCGTCGACGACCGCGCACGCGGCTGCGCACGAGACCGGGTTGCCGCCGAACGTCGACCCGTGGTCGCCGGGGCCGAGGCCGTCGGGCGCATCGTCGGACACGAGCAGCGCCCCGATGGGGAGCCCGTTGGCGAGCCCCTTCGCGAGCGTCACGAGGTCGGGCTCCACGCCGAGCTGCTCGAAGGCGAAGAACGTGCCCGACCGCCCGACGCCGGTCTGCACCTCGTCGAGGCAGAGCAGCGGCGGCAGCTCCGAGGCCGCCCCCACGAACGCCGCGTCCAAGGGAATCACGCCGCCCTCGCCGAGAACCGGCTCGAGGAGCACGAGGCCGGTGTCGTCGCCGACGGCCGCCCGCAGCGCCTCGACGTCGTTCGGCGGGACGAAGCGCACGCCGGGGACGAGCGGCTCGAAGGCAGCGCGCTTCCCCGGCTGCCCGGTCGTCGAGAGCGCGCCGAGCGTCCTCCCGTGGAAGCTCCCCTCGAGCGCGACCACGCCCGGCCTGCCCGTCGCCTTGCGGGCGTGCTTGAGCGCCGCCTCGACCGCCTCCGCGCCGGAGTTGCAGAAGAACGCACGCGCGCCGCCGAAGCGCTCGGAGAGCCGCGCCGCGAGCTCCTCCGCCGGCGCCGTACGGTAGAGATTCGAGACGTGCCAGAGCCTCTCGAGCTGATCCCGGGCGGCGGCGACAGGGGCGGGATGGCAGTGCCCGAGGGAGACGACCGCGATGCCTCCGCCGACGTCGAGGTACTCGCGGCCGTCCACGTCCCAGACGCGGGAGCCCTCGCCCCGGACGAGCGTCAGGTCCGCCCGCGCGTAGGTCGGGAGGAGCCGTTCGACTCCTCGTGAAACGGTGTCAGCTGACATCGTCGTCACGCGAGCACCTCCGTGGCTCCGATCTCCGCCCGGACGCCGAGTCGGGCGGCGCTCACGGCGGCCACGAGCTTGGGGACGATGCCGCCCTCGAAGGCACCGGCGGAGAGGAGCTCGCCCGCGTGCTCCGCGTGCAGCGTCCGCGCGACCGCACCCTCGACGATCACCCCCGGGACGTCGGAGACGAAGACGATCCGGTCGGCCTCGAGCCCGATCGCGAGCGCGCTCGCGGCCTCGTCCGCGTTGACGTTCAGCGGGCCGACGGCGATCGGCGTGACGACCGGGAGGCGCCGTCGGGCGAGCGCCGCGAGCACCGCTCCGGGACGGCTCGGGAGCGGCTCGCCGACGAGCCCCAGCTCCGGCACCGGCCGGGCGCGCAGGCCGATCTCGTCGCCGACGAGCTGGATCGCGCCCGGCCCGAGCGCGGACGCGAGCTCCGCACCGACGGCGACGAGCGAGGAGCGGACGACCCCCAGCGTCGCGCGGTCCGTGAACCGTCTCCCTCCCACGAAGCGGACGGGAAGCCCCCGGCGCTCGAGCTCGGCGCTGATCTGCGGGCCTGCGCCGTGGATGACGACGACCTCGTGCCCGGCGGCGTGGCGCTCGAGCGCGTGCCCGACGGAGGCGGCAGCGACGCGGCCTCCGAGCTTGACGACGACGCGGCTCACGTCGTGTACTCCGCGTTCAGCCGGACGTAGTCGTACGTGAGGTCGGACGCGAGGTAGCTGGCGGCGCCCCCGCCGAGCCCGAGGTCGAGGTCGATCGTCACCGCCGTGCCGCCGAGCTCCGGCACCTCGCCGGTCGGCTCCCCGCGGGCGAAGACCGGAACGCCGTCGAACGCGACCGAGAGCCGGTCGACCTCCACCTGCGCGAACCCGCCGTTCCACGGGGCGGAGCCGGCGGCGGCGAGCACGCGACCCCAGTTCGGGTCGTGCCCGAACGCCGCGGTCTTCACGAGCGGCGAGGTCGCGATCCTCCGCGCCACCGCCGTCGCCTCGCCGTGCGAAGCCGCTCCCGAGACCCTTATCTCGAGGAGCACGGTCGCGCCCTCTCCGTCCTCGACGATCTCGCGGGCGAGCGCCGAGCAGACCTCCTCGAGCGCTCGCGCGAGCTCGGCGTCGCGCTCCGGGCTCCGGGTGACACCGGAGGCGCCGTTCGCGAGGAGGACGACGGCGTCGTTGGTCGAGCACTCCCCGTCGACCGAGATGCGGTTGAAGCTCGCGTCGACGGCCGGACGGAGGAACGAGCCCGCCTCGCCCGGCGCGAGCGGGTAGTCCGTCGTCACCACCGCGAGCATCGTCGCGAGGCGCGGGTGGATCATCCCGGCGCCCTTCGCCATCCCTCCCACGACGAAGCCGGAGCCCTCGACGACCGCCTGCTTCGGCCCCCGGTCGGTCGTGAGGATCGCCTCGGCGGCCGCGGCGCCGCCGTCGGGGGAGAGGGCGCTCGCGGCGGCGCGCACCCCCTCCCGGACGCGCTCCATCGGCAGCGGTACGCCGATCACGCCCGTGGACAGGACGACGACCTCCTCGGGCTCGAGCCCGAGGCACGAGGCCGTCTCCTCCGCCGTCCGGACGGCGTCGGCCAGGCCCGCGGCCCCGGTGGCCGCGTTCGCGACGCCGGCGTTCACGACGACCGCGCGCGGCTCGGCGCGCTCGAGGTGGCCCCGAGAGACCACGACCGGCGCCGCCTGGACGCGGTTCGTCGTCCACACCGCCGCGCCCACGGACGGGACGGTCGAGTGGACGAGGGCGAGGTCGCGCCCCTTCCGGCGGATGCCGGCGGCGACTCCGCTCGCCGTGAACCCGCTCGGCGCGGTGACCGACATCAGACGAGCACTCCTGACAGCCGAAGCCCGGCCGTCTCGTCGAAGCCGTAGTGGACGTTGACGTTCTGGACGGCCTGCCCGGCGGCGCCCTTCCCGAGGTTGTCCAGCGCGCAGATGACGATCGTGCCGCCGGTCATCCGATCCTCGAACACGCCGATCTCGGCGCAGTCGGTCTGCTGGACGCGCCCGAGCTCCGGGACGACGCCCTCGGGCAGCACGGCGACGAGGTGGCTGCCGGCGTAGTGCTCCTCGAGCGCGGCGCGGAGGTCGGCGCCCCGCGAGCGGACGACGCAGGTCGCCAGGAGCCCGCGCCGCACCGGCAGGAGGTGGGGGACGAACGTCACGGGGAAACCGAGGACGGCGGCGATCTCAGGCGCGTGCTGGTGCTCGCCCACCCGGTACGGGGAGACGTTCTCGAGGACGGATCCGGCGTGAGAGGAGGGCTTGAGCGCCCGGCCCGCTCCGGTCATGCCCGACTTCGCGTCCACCACGACCCCGGCCGGCTCGATCTCGTCCGCGATCGGCGCGAGCGCGAGGAGCGCCGCGGTCGCGTAGCAGCCCGGGTTGGCGATCAGGCGCCCGGACGCGGGGCGCACCTCCGGAAGCCCGTACGACCACTCGCCGAGGTCGTCGGGGCGGGGGTGCTCGAAGCCGTACCACGACTCGTACACCGCCCGGTCGGAGAAGCGGTGCGCGCCCGAGAGGTCGACGACGACGCCGCGCGGCGGCGCCTCGAGGCTCGCCGCCTCCTCGTGCGAGAGGCAGAGGAACACGACGTCCGCGCCGCAGGCGAGGGCCGCCTCGTTCGTGATGAAGCGCGGGATCCCGCGCCAGCCGTTCCGCCCGAGGCGCGGGTCGAGCGCCTCCGCAGGGCGGCCGGCGAGCGAGTCCGAGCCGAGCGCGAAGAGGTCGAGCGCCGGATGGGCGAGCACGCGGTCGAGCGTCTCCTGGCCCGCGTACCCCGACGCACCCGCTACCGCCACTTTGATCATGGATGTCGTATTATGCAGAAGACGCGCGTATCATGCGAGCGCGGCGAGATTCACCCCGCGAAGACGCTGCTACAGTGCCCCCGCGTGGAGCGTGTACTCGTCCTCAATGCGAGCTACGAGCCCCTGAACGTCTGCTCGCTGCGCCGGGCGCACGTCCTCGTGTGGAAGGGGAAGGCCGAGATCCTCGAGAGCCAGGCCCAGCCGCTGCGGACGGCGTCCACGGCGTACCCGCGGCCGCACGTCATCCGCCTCGTCTCCTACGTCCGCGTCCCGCGCGGCGTGACGCGCCGGATCTCGCGGCGCGTCCTCTTCGCCCGCGACGGCTGGCAGTGCGCCTACTGCGGCACCGAGGGCTCCCGCCTCACGCTCGACCACGTCGTGCCGCGCTCTCGCGGCGGCGCGTCGGTCTGGGAGAACGTCGTCACGTCCTGCGCTCCCTGCAACCACCGGAAGGGCGACCGGCTCCTCGAGGAGACCGGCATGACGCTCCGCACGATCCCGCGGCCGCCGACGCCGGTGCTGTTCATCCGGCTCGCGGCCGAGCACGTGCCGGACACGTGGCGCACGTACCTCCCCGGGGTCGAGCCGGCGACGGCCGCGGCCGCGTAGGCACGGGCGGCTACCGCGCCATCGCCCGGTCGACCGCCTCCTGCTCCTCGGGCGAGAGCGCGACGGACGAGCGCCCGCGATCGAGGTCCTTCACGTAGATCCGCGCGTAGTCGCGACCCTGGATGGCGGTCACGACGGTGCCCGACCGGTTGGCGTCGAGCAGCGCGAGGGACGCGGACTGCTGGCCGCCCGTCCCCTCGTAGGCGTCGTAGCGGACGACCGCGGTGTTCGCGATCGTCCCGTCGACCCTCCGGTCGACCCGCGAGAGGCCGGACGCGACCTCGTCGACCGCGCGGTGCAGGTCGTCGATCCGGCCCTGGAGCGAGACGACGAAGTCGAGGAGGTCGCGGGCGCCCCCTTCCTGGACGAGCGACTGCGCCGCCTGGATCCGCGCGAGCCGTCGCCAGGCAACGAGCGCGAGGAGGAGCGCCAGCATGGCGACCGCGGCCGCCGCGATCGCCACGACGAGCGACGTCGTCACTGGCCGAGCGAGAAGATGACCGGGTACTCGGCCGTGTTGTTGGACGTGTTCGTCTCCCCCGGCACGGGGTCGATGTCCACCTTGACCGTCGTCTGCGTCCCGAAGGGAACGAGCGTGCCGATCGTGAACGTCACGCTCTTCGTCTCACCGGGGTCGATGATCGGGATGACCTGGGTCTTGACGATCGGCTGGGGGTCCTTCGGGATCGTCAGCGTGACCTTGATGCGGACCTCCTGGCTCTCGCCCGTGTCCTCGACCCCGACCTCGAACGCGAGGCCGTCGACGACGTCGATGGTCGTCTCCGTCGTCGTCGAGAGCAGCTGCCCGCTCGGCAGCGCCTTGACGTACGCGATGCCGCTCCCGTGCAGGCCCGTGGGCGTCCCGCCCGTGGACGCGCCCTGGATCCGCTGCCAGATCGCCGCGAGGGCGCTCGGGCTGGCGAAGTCGTCCACGGACACGAACTCGGAGGACGGGACGTCGAGGCCCTCGATCCCCTCGTCCTTCAGCACGACCGTCGCGGGGGCTTGGAACGAGTCGGCCCAGATCACGTCGCTGGCGAGCAGGCGGTCGACCTGGGCGGCGAGCTGCTCGCCGGCGGCGGTCGCGTCGTCGGCGTCGGCCGTCTCCTGGAAGGCCACCTGCAGCCCCTTGAGGCCGTTCACCCGGTACTGCAGCGCCTCGACGGCGCCCTCGTTCGGCCCGACCATCGGGCCGGGTGGGCTCAGGGCCTCGGCGCGCTGGACCTGGTTCTCCGCGGTCTGGATGAACCCGCCGAGCTTCGCGTCCAGGTCCTCCTGGTTCAAGCCGGGGGTCGTCAGCTGCGTGGCGAGCTGCTGGCCGAGCCGGGCGGACGCGTTGCCGATCGCGCCGATCTCCGCGAGGTACGTCTCGTAGCGCTCGGTCTTCGCCTGCGACGTGCACCCCTCGACCCAGACGACGACGAGCACGACGAGGAGGATGGCGAGGGCGATGAGCCCCACCAGGCGGAGGAGCGGGGTGAGGTTGCGCGGCGCGTGCAGGCGCGGGCCGCGCGGGCCCCGGCCCCTCGGCGAGGGAGGCTCGGCCTCCCGGGCCTCGGGCTCCTCCCAGGAGGGGGCGTCTTTCTCCTCGAAGAAGTCGAAGTCGAGAATGTCGTCGTCGCGCGTGCTCATCGGCCGCCACGGGGACTCTAGAGCACGGACAGGAGAGCAAACGCCGTCCGGAAGCCCGAAACCGCGAGGATTTCCGCCCGCGGTGGCCAAATGAGTCGCTGCCCGTGTCCTCCGTCGCCGTCGCCCCCTCCACCCAGGACCTCGTCCTCGGCCGCTACCGGCCCGTCCGTCCGCTCGGCAGCGGCGGCTCCGGCTCCGTCTGGCTCGCGCTCGACGAGCAGACGGGCCTCGACGTCGCCCTCAAGATCATCCCCCGCGAGGGGAAAGCGGCCGCGCGCGCGGAGCGCGAGGCGCTCGCCGCCCGCCGGCTCCGGCACGAGCGCTGCGTGCGCGCGTACGACGTCGGGCACGACCCGAGCCACGTCTACATCGCGTACGAGTACGTTCCGGGGCGCACCCTGCGGGAGGCGATCAGAGCCGGCGTGCTGACGGACGCCGACGCGGTCGAGGTCGCCGCCCAGGTGCTCGACGCGCTGGCGCACGCCCATCGCGCCGGGATCGTCCACCGCGACGTGAAGCCGGCGAACGTCCTCCTCGAGGATCGCGACGAGGTCTCCGTGCGGCTCCTCGACTTCGGCCTCGCGCAGTTCGACGGCGCCGACACGCTGACCGCGGTCGGAGACGTCCCGGGCACCCTCGCGTACATCTCCCCCGAGCGCCTCGCCGGCGCGGAGGCGAGCCCCGCGAGCGACGTATGGTCGGTGGGAGTCCTCCTCTGGGAGCTCCTCGCCGATCGCCACCCGTTCTGGGGCATGCCGTTGCAGGAGGTGGCCCGCGCGATCGAGGCCGGTGCGCCGCCGATCGAGACCGAGCGCCGGGGCCTGCCGCGCCGGCTCACCGCGGCCGTGAACGCCGCGCTGTCCCGGGACCCGGAGTCGCGGCCACGCGCGTCCGACCTCGCCGCCGCCCTCCGCAGCACGCTGCGGCAGGGCTCGGCGCGCCCCGAGCGCGCGAGGCCCGAGGCCGAGGCGCCCGCCGAGGACGTCGCGCCGGCCGTCCGGCACGCCCGCCGAGCGCTCCCCGGCGCCCTCGCAGCCGTCGCGGCGGCCCTCGGCGCCACGATGCTCCCGTTCTGGCCGCCCGGGCTCGCCGTCGCGATCGCCGTCGCGGCGGGGCTCGCCGCCTGGTTCTCGCCGCGCCTGGGCCTTGCGGTCGCGCTCGCCGCGCCCGTCTTCCCGCTCGGGAA
>CAZODN010000033.1:0-498 GCA_964578545.1 uncultured Gaiellales bacterium | reverse complement strand
GTGCTCGCGCTCGCGTGGCTCGCGCTCGCGTGGCGGGACGCCCGCTGGGGCCTGCTCGTCGTCGCGGGGCCTCTCCTCGCCGGGGTCGGGCTCCTCGCCCTCGCGCCGCTCGCGATGCAACCCGCGCGCGGCTGGGCTCGCCGGGCGGCGTACGGCGCCGGAGCGGTGCTCTCGGCCGCGTTCGCGGCCGGGCTCGCGAACGAGGAGCTCCCGGCCGCCCAGGCCGTTGCCGGCCCGCCCGGCGTCACGCCCGTCTCCTCGCCGCAGGAGATCGCGCTGTCGCTCTGGGAGACGATTTCCCTGCACCCGGAGCTGCTCGTCGCAGCCGTCGTCGTCGCGGCGGCGTCGGCGCTCCTCCCGTGGGCACGGCGCACGTCTCCCTACGGCTTCGCGCTGGTCGGGTACGCGATGCTCCTCGGCGCGACCGTCGCCGGAGCGAGCATCGCGAGCCTGCTCGGCATCGTCCTCGTCTGGGGCTCGGTCGCGATCGTGCTCGCC
>CAZODN010000032.1:20461-24218 GCA_964578545.1 uncultured Gaiellales bacterium | reverse complement strand
GAGGACCCGCTCGGTCACGCTCCCCTTATCGGCACCGGCGTCCGTGCCGACAAGTGGTGCGTGGATCACGTTCGGTCCCAGACCTACCGGTCGTGGCTGCTCGGCGAGGTCCTGCTCGTCTGCCTCCTCGCGGCGGGCACGGCGCTCTTCGCTGCGAACGACACCCTCCAGTCCGTGTACCAGCTCCACGACGCGCGGCTCGCCTTCGACACCGCGGTCGCCGTCGTCGCCGGCTTCGTGTGCATCCTCGCCGGTGTCCGCTTCCTCGTCGAGGGCCGCGCGCTCGACCTCCTCCTCGCCGCCGGCTTCCTGAGCATCGCGCTCGGCACGATCGCCTTCGGGCTCGTGCCGGCGCTCGGCGGCACGTGGACCGCGTCGGCCGCCTGGACGTTCGTGGGCGCGCGGCTCCTCGGCGCCGGGCTCATCGCGGTCGCCCCGTACGTGCACTCGCGGCTCGGCGCGCGCCGCCGGGCGCTCTCCTCCGCCGCCGCCGGCGTGGCCGTCGTGCTGGCGCTGGCCGGGCTCGGGGCGTGGGCGCAGGGCGAGCGGCCGGCGCTGGAGGCCGGCGTCGTCGAGGGCGCGTACGTCCGGGTCGCCGCGTCGCTGCTCGCGACGCTCTGGCTGGTCGCGCTCGTCGGCTTCGGGCTGCGCTACCGACGGTACGGCCGCGACCTCGACAGCTGGATGTGCCTGGCCGCGACGCTCGCGCTCTTCGCCGACCTCAACCTCGTGTTCGCGCCGATCATCTCCGCCGACCACGTCCTCCAGGGGGACTTCCTGCGGCTCGTCGCCTACGGCACGCTGCTCGTCGGGGTCTGGCGGGCGATCTCCGAGGCCGAGTTCGGGCGCGCGGTCGCCGACGAGCGCGCGCGTGTCGCGCGGGAGATCCACGACGGCCTCGCGCAGTACCTGTTCGCGGTGTCGACCCAGGTGAGCATGCTCGAGGCCGGGGCGCCGCTCGAGGAGGTACTGCCGCGCCTCAAGAGCGCGGCGACGCAGGCGCAGCAGGAGGCGCGCTTCGCCGTCCTGGCGCTCTCCTCGGCAGGTGGCTCGGCGCGGTTCGACGCCGCGCTCAGGCGCTACGTGGAGGTGCTCACGGCCGACGGCGCGCTCGAGGTCGAGCTCGAGGTCGACCCGGGCATCCATCTCGCGCCGGACGAGCAGATCGAGGTCTTCCGCATCGTCCAGGAGGGGCTCGGCAACGCCCGTCGCCATGCCGACGCGAGCCACGTCGAGGTCACGATCGCGCAGCGGGGCGGGCGGCGCGTGGTCACGGTCTCGGACGACGGCGTCGGCTTCGACGCGGAGGCGCCGACGGAGGGGCAGGGCGTCTCGAACATGCGCCTCCGCGCGCGCGCCATCGACGGCGACCTCGAGGTCCGCTCTCGACCGGGGCGGGGGACGGCGGTCGAGGTCGTGCTGAGACCGGCGTAGGGCTCACACAACGAGAAGGGGCCGGACGAGCCGGCCCCTTCTCGCTCTCCCCCAGGGGGGATCAGGCGCACCAGTCGAACAGCTCCGGGTTCGAGCGGTGCAGTGCGACGACGTCCTTCAGCGGGATGTAGACGGGCCCCGCCTCGAAGGCGATGTTGATGAGCCCGAGGCCGCCGGGCTGCGAGCCGAGCGGGTAGTAGTCGAGCTTCCCCTGCGCTGCCTCGTCGATGAGGCCGAGCGAGACGAGCGTGCCGATCCCCGCCTGGACGCAGGCGGCTGCTTCGCGGGCGTTCTGCGAGTTGCCGCCGCCGGCGAGGGCGGTGGAGCTCACGGCGAGAGCCGAGATGGCGACCGCGCCGAGGAGCATGACCTTCTTGAGCATCGTTCTTCCCCTTTCCTCTCGCGGCCCTGATCTAGCTGGACGGGACCAGGACCTTGTTGATCACGTGGATGACGCCGTTCGACGCCATGACGTCGGCGATGACGACGCGGGACGAGCCGTTCAGGGTGAGCTTGCCGCTCCTGAGCGAGAGCTTGACCTTCTCGCCCTGCACCGTCTTGACCGACGCCTTCTTCTTCGCGGCGGCGACGGCGGCGGTGCTGTCGACCTTGCCCGCGACGACGTGGTACGTGAGCACCTTCGTCAGGAGCTTCTTGTCGCTGACGACGGCGTTGTACGTGTCCGGCGCGTTCTTCTTGAGCGCGGCGAAGGCCGCGTTCGTGGGCGCGAAGACGGTGAACGGCCCCTTGCTGTTCAGCGTCTTCACGAGACCCGCCTGCTTGACGAGCGCGACGAGCGTCGAGAAGCGCTGGTCTCCCGCAGCGACGCCTACGATCGTGGCGCTCTGGGCCTGCGGGGCGCTGGGCGCCGCGCTCGCGCCGACGGCGACGGACGCCGTTGCGACGAGGGCCGCGCCGAGGACTGCGATACGTGCTTTCACGAGCTGACCTCCGTGGGTCGGATGGACGTTGACGCGGTCTATACGCACTCTCTACAAACGCGGATCACTACCGTGACGAACGAGTGATCGGAGCGCGTGCCGACGTGCGTACAGACCTCGTCATGAGCCGCTGCCACGAAGCTGCGATCATTGGTGCGTGCGCGATCTCGCCGATGACGCTGCGCTCGTCCGCCGTCTCGACGACGGGGACGCCGACGCGCTCCGCGTTCTCTACGAGCGCTACGGAGGCATCGTGTTCGGCATGACGTACCGGCTGCTCGGCGACCGCCACGCGGCCGAGGAGTGCACGCAGGACGTCTTCGTGTCCGTCTGGCGCACCGCGGGTGCGTACGAGCCGGCGCGGGCCAGGGTCAGCACGTGGCTCCTCACCATCGCGCGCAACCGTGCGATCGACGCGACGCGACGCCGCGCGGCCCGGCCGGTCGATCCGCACGAGGACGTGTGGACGACGGAGCAGGCGCCGGACACTGCGGACCTCGTGTCGCAGGCGGACGAGGCGACTCGGGTAGCCGCGGCGATGGCCGAGCTCCCCGACGCCCAGCGCGAGGCGCTCTCGCTCGCGTACTTCGACGGGCTCTCGCACACGGAGATCGCACAGCGGCTCGAGGTGCCGGTCGGCACCGTCAAGGGACGCATCAGGCTCGCTCTCGACCGGCTCCGGGCGATCGCGCCCGAGTATGCGCTCGGCACGGAGGCCGAGGCATGACCGACGAGCGTCGCGATCTGGCCGCAGCCGAGGCGCTCGGGGCTCTGCCGCCCGACGAGAGCGCGGCGCTGCGGGCCGAGATCGAGCGCGACCCGCTGCTCGCCCGCGAGCTCGAGTCGTACCGCGCGACCGTCGCGATGCTCGAGACAGGCGTCGCTCGCGAGGTGCCGGGCTACGACCTCCTCCCGGGAATCCTCGCGGACATCCAGCCCGAGCGCCCGCGACCGGCTCCCGCGCCGTCGGCGCGCGCATGGAGTTGGCGGCGCGCGGTCCCGAGCTTCGCGATCGGCGCAGTGGCGACCGCGGCCGTCTTCGCGATCGCCCTCGCGCTCGGATCGCGGGACGACCTCGGCCCGCCCGACGCCGTCGCGGCCGTCCGGGGAACGCCGGAGTTCGCGTCTGTGCACGGTGAGGCGCGGCTGTACGGCGCTGGAACGTCCGAAGGCGTCCTCCGTCTCGAGCTCGCCGACGTCCCGCCGCCACCAGAGGGTGAGCACTACGAGGTGTGGGTGCTGCGCCCATCGGCCGGCGACGCCATGGAGGCAGTAGGCGTCTTCGACCCGACGGCGCCGGAAGTGAGTCTCGAGCTCGGCCTCCCTGGCGCCCGGGGCGAACTCCCCCAGGACAACAAGATAAGAGCCCACCCCCGGGAGCC
>CAZODN010000032.1:0-20451 GCA_964578545.1 uncultured Gaiellales bacterium | reverse complement strand
GACATCTCGATCGAGCCCGACGCCGGGCTGCCGGAGCACTCCGGGACGAGCCTGGCGGGCGGAGAGTTCGAGCGCGGCACGACGTAGACGTGGGCGGCTCGTCGGGGGCATCGCCCGACACGCCGCTCTCCCTGGGACGCTGACCGCCGTCGACCTGTCCTTCGGGCGGGGCGTCCGTGAGCCGCCAGCCTGGCGGCTGTCGAGAGCCTGTAGCGACTTCTTGGTGTACTCCGGACAGGATCTGTACGATGCGTGCATGAACGCAGACGGGTACCTCCGGATCGGCGAGCTCAGCAGACGCACGGGCGTGAGCCCCGAGCTCCTGCGCGCGTGGGAGCGGCGGTACGGGCTCTTCGAGCCTGCACGCTCGCCGGGTCGCTTCAGGCTCTACTCCGACGCCGACCTGGCGAGGGTGGAGGCGATGAAGGCGCAGCTCGAACGTGGGCTCTCCGCGGCGGAGGCGGCGCGGATGGTGCTCGCCGCTCCCGCGGCGCCCTCCGTGGCCGTCTCGGCCACCGCCGTCGACGAGCCGACCCGAGCGCTCCGAGCCGCTCTCGACGCGTTCGACGAGCCGGGAGCGAATGCGGCCATCGACCGGCTGCTCGCGAGCCTGAGCGTCGAGAGCTTCCTCCGCGACGTCGTCGTCCCGCTGCTCCGCGAGTTGGGCGAGCGCTGGGAGCGGGGAGAGACGACGGTCGCCCAGGAGCACTTCGCGAGCAGCGTTCTCAGGGGGCGCCTGCTGGCGCTCGCGCGTGGGTGGGGAAGGGGGCACGGCCCGCACGCGCTGCTCGCGGCTCCACCCGGAGAGCTGCACGACCTCGGGCTCCTCGTGTTCGGGTTGGCCTTGCGGAACCAGGGGTGGCGGGTGACCTTCCTCGGAGCGGACACGCCGATCGACACGATCGCGGATGCTGCGCGCCGGATGCGTCCCGATCTCGTCGTGCTCGCGACGCTCATGCACTCCCGGCTCGGCTTGCAGGGCGATGCCGTTCGGGAGCTCGCGCGCGAGTGGCGGGTGGCGATCAGTGGCGACGGCACGTCGGAGGAGCTCGCGGCGTCGCTCGGCACCGAGTACGTCGCCGAGGGCCCGATCGAGGCCGCCGAGCGGCTCGCCTCGCCACCCGTTCGCGCCCGAGCCTGAGGGCTCGGCGCCGCGATCCGCCGGCTTGCGTACTTTTCCGCACGAAGAGGCCGGGTTTCGCGCGACGAGCGCCGGGTGAATCTCCCGATGGCCGCCCCCAGCTCGAGGGGCAGGCTGCGTCGCAACAGTTCAACGTTCCGGGAGGTAGGACATGTCTCACAGAAAGCTTTGGGAGATCGGCGGGTTCGTCGCAGGCGGTCTGCTGATCGTCTTCGGCGTCGTCGCGATCGTCCTCGGCGTCAACGCGTACTCGACCACGCGTGACTCGATCAAGGCCGAGGGGATCACCTTCGGCTCGGCCGAGGACCCCGCCGTGCAGAAGTACGCCGAGCAGTGGGCCGGCAAGCCCGTCGAGACCGGTGACCAGGCGCGTGCTTTCGCGAAGATCATGCGCGAGCACACGCTCGAGGCGACCGGCGGGCTGACCTACGCCCAGATGGGCCGCTACCAGTCGGCCGACGACCCGTCCGACCAGGCCGGCACGAACGATCCGGAGGCTGCTGCGAAGGACGAGAACGGTCAGCCGATCGCGAACGGCGCTCGGAACATCTGGGTGACCGAGACCGCGCTGACGACCGCGCTGAACATGAGCTACATGGCCGAGCGCCTCGCGGTCTTCGCTCTCGTGGTGGGGATCGCGCTGCTCCTCACCGGGGCCGGTCTCGTCATCCTCGCCTTCGCGGTGTTCGGCCGCGCCGAGCAGGAGGAGGAGGCGACGGTCGCGCCCGCGGTGACGCCCGTGACGAGCTGATCCGGGGACCAGGGAGGCCCCGGATCGTAGGAGCTCCGACCTCCCGGAGTGCCAGGGGGCGGCGTACGCCGCCCCCTCGGCGTGCGTAGTTTCCCGCGATCCGAATCGGGCCGACCCCGAGGTCGTGCCCGTCCCCGCCGCTCCACGATGCGCCGATGGCGGCACGCCCCAGGAGGATCGTCGTCGGCTTCGACGGCACGGCGGGCGCACGGCGGGCTCTCGAGTCGGCGGCGCAGCTCATGGGCTACGGCTCGACGCTGACGGTCGTGACCGTCGCCGACGAGGGCGGCAACGGGGGCCGGGACGCGCTTGCGAGCGCCCGCGAGCTCCTGCTCGAGCGGCTCGTGACGGCGACGTACGTGCAGCGGATCGGCGATCCCGCCGAGGAGCTCGTCGGCGCGGCCGAGGAGCTCGGGGCGGACCTCCTCGTGGTAGGTCGGCGCGGACGGCGGGAGGGCGTCCGCGACGAGCCCGGCTCGGTCAGCGCCGACGTCGTCAGACGGGCGTCGTGCGACGTGCTCGTCGTAGGGTGACGCTCAGCGGTCGATCAGGCCGTGGTCGAGCGCGTAGCGCACGAGCTCGGCGCGGCTCGAGAGGCTGAGCTTCTGCATGATGTGCGCGCGGTGCGTCTCGGCCGTGCGGACCGAGATGTAGAGCAGGGCGGCGATCTCCTGGTTCGTGTGGCCGAGGGCGAGCAGGCGGAGCACCTCGCGCTCCCGCTCCGAGAGCGGGTCGGACTCCGCGCGCTTGCGCTCCTCGGTCTCGGCGGCGACGAGCTTCGCGCCGAGGGCGGGATGGACGTACCGCGCGCCGCTCGCGACGGCCCTGACGGCTTCGACCACATCCGTGTCGGCCGCCTCCTTGAGGACGTAGCCGCTCGCGCCCGCCTCGAACGCCTCGCGCACGTAGTGCGGGTCGTCCTGCATGGAGAGGATGAGCACCTTCGTCTCCGGGAGTGCCTGGAGGAGCGCGGGCATCCCCTCGATGCCGCTCTTGCCCGGCATCACGACGTCCATGAGCACGACGTCCGGCTTGTGCTCGAGCGCCTCGAAGACCGCGCGCTCGGCGTTCGCAGCCTCGCCGACCGTCTCGATGTCCTCCTCAGCGTCGAGCACGCGCCGGAGCCCGCTCCGGACGACCGCGTGGTCGTCGACGACGAGCACGCGGATCGCCTTCCGGGCCTGCGCCTTGCGTGTCACGGGAGGGGCACCTCGACCGCGATCGTCGTCCCGCTTCCCGGGCTCGTCTCGACGCGGAACCTGCCGCCGACGAGGGCGACGCGCTCGCGCATGCCGCTCAGCCCGAGCCCGTCGGTCGGGCCCGACGCGTCGAATCCCACGCCGTCGTCCTCGACGACGACGACCGCGGCACCCTCCTTCCTCGTGACGAGGACGCTCACCCGCGTCGCCTGCGCGTGCTTCGCGATGTTCGTGAGCGCCTCTTGCACGATTCGGTACATGGTCGTCTCCACGTCGGCCGGAAGCCGGCTCTCCCCGAGCCGGACCTCGAGGTCGACCTCGACGTCGCGCGCCTGCCGGTGGATGTCCACGAGCCGCTGGAGCGCGGGCTCGAGGCCGAAGTCGTCGAGCGCGGCCGGGCGCAGCTCCACCGCCAGGCGCCGCACGTCCTGGAGGGTCGAGACGACGAGCTCCCGCACGTTCGCGACCTGCTCGCGGGCCCCGGAGCCGACGATCCCCTCGAGCTCCTTCAGCCCGAGGAGGATCGACGTGAGCGCCTGGCCCGTCTCGTCGTGCAGCTCCCGCGCCAGCCGCTTCCGCTCGAGCTCCTGAGCGTCGACGACGCGCTGCATGGCGTCGCGGCTCACCCGACGTGACAGGTCGATGGCGATCGCGGCCCGACGCGCGAGCGACTCGGCGAGCCGCACGTCGTCGTCGCCGAACCGTGGGTCGTCTCCCGCCTTGTCGTGCGCCGCGACCACGCCGATCGCGCGACCCTCCACGATGAGGGGGACGTACAAAGCCGTGGTGACGCCCAGGCGGCGCGCTGCGTCGGGGTCGACCTCCGGGTCGTCGGCAATCGAGTCCACGCGCTCGCTCGTCGCCCGCTCGAGAACGTGCCCCACCTTCGAGGCCCCGAGGCCGAGGCGCGAGCCGAGAACGCTCCTCGCGCCCTCGCCGTCGGCCGCGGCGACGCGGAGCGCGTCGGGCGTGTCGGGAATCGCCACGAGGACGATGCGCGCCGAGAGGAGCTCGCGCAGCCGGGCGGCGACGATCCCGAGCACCGGCTCGAGCTCGATCTGGGACGCGAGGGCGGTCCCGATCTCGTTGATCGACTCGAGCTGGCGGAGCCAGCGCATCGAGGTCTCGTAGAGCCGGGCGTTCTCGATCGCGACGGCGGCCTGGGCGGCGAGCAGCCGCGTGAGCTCCTCGTCCTCCTCGGTGAACTCGGCGCCGTCGTGCTTGTCCGCGAGGTAGAGGTTCCCGTAGACGACGCTCCGCAGGAGGATCGGCACGCCGAGGAAGGCCGTCATGGGCGGGTGCCCGGGCGGGAACCCGACCGAGCGCGGGTCCTCGGCGATGTCGGCGAGCCGCACCGGGCGGGCCTCGCGGAGGACGACGCCGAGGATGCCGCGCCCGCGGGGCTCGTGGCCGATCGCCGCGCGTGTCTCCTCGTCCATCCCGGTCGTGAGGAAGCGCTCGAGTCGCGTGCCGGACGCGTCCACGACCGCGAGCGCCGCGTACTTTGCACCCGTGAGCTGGGCGGCGGTCTCGACGATGCGCTGCAGCAGGGCGTCGAGCGAGAGCTCCGAGCTGAGGGAGATCCCGGCGTCGACGAGGAGCCGGAGTCGGTCCGCGTCGGCCGGCGTTCGGGTGGCTGCGCGCTCCACGACAGTGGAGCCTAGATGGTCGAGGCCGGGATCCCTGTGTCCAGTTGCGGGGTCCGGCGCATCCGGGACATCCTCGACGGGGTGGAGATCCGAATGCTGCGTCGCTCGGAAGCAGACCGCGCGGATGCCCGCTCGCGCGTTCGCTGACGGCGATCACGCGACGCCGTCCCGCGGCTCGGGGGCTCGGCGGCGTGCGGCGAGCCTGCGGCCCCCTGGTGCTCCCGTATGACGAAGCCCCGCCGGAGCGGGGCTTCGCGGTAGCAGGCCTGTAAGCCGGATTCTGTCGTGGGTGACCATCCATCTCTGCGGCGCACCCGGCTCCTCGGCGGGCAACGTCAGCGGAGCCTGCTTCGCCTTGCACCGGACGGGGTTTGGCGAGCCGGCCGCGTCGCCGCGGCCGCTGGTGGGCTCTTACCCCACCGTTTCACCCTTGCCGGCCGCTCGCCGGAGCGAGCGACGTAGGCGGTCTCCTTTCTGTTCCACTTTCCGTCGGCTTTCGCCGCCTGGGTCTCCCCAGCGTCCTGCCCTGCGGTGTCCGGACTTTCCTCGAGCCCCCGCCGGCCGAAGCCGGCAGAGCGCCCGCGATCACCCGGCCTGCACGACCGATGGTAGCTCCACCTCGGGCAGCGTCCAGCCTTGCCGGAGGACGTTCCCCTCGGCGAGGATCGAGCGGCACTCGGGGCACGCCCGCGTCGGCCCGACGTGGAGCACGAACTCGCCGCAGACCAGGCACTCGAAGCTCGCGCCGCGGACGAGCGCGGCGAGCTCCTGGTCGAGGGTGCGCGCGAGCGGGGCGAGGGTGTCGGGCGGGCCGGTCATGCGAGGCTCCTGAACACCCCCGTCACCTTGCCGAGGATCTCGACGTGCTCGGGGTAGAGGGGCTCGAGCGCGCTGTTCGCGGGCTGCAGGCGAATGCGGCCGTCGCGCTCGCGGTCGAACGTCTTGACCGTCGCCTCGTCGGCGCTCTCGTCGTCGCCGACGAGCGCGACGACGACGTCGCCGGGGCGCGCGTCCCGCTGGCGGCGGACGACGACGACGTCTCCGTCCAGTATCCCGGCTTCGACCATCGAGTCGCCGGTGACGCGGAGCAGGAAGTCGGCGTCGCGCCCGAGCGGCTCGGGCACGGCGATCTCGTCCTCGATCGTCTCCTCGGCGAGGAGCGGCCCCCCGGCGGCGATGCGGCCGACGAGAGGAAGCCTGGGGACGGCCTCGCGGGCCGGCGTCGGCTCGGCCTTGCGCCGGCCGACGAGCTCGACCGCGCGCGGCTTGGTCGGGTCGCGCCGGATGAGCCCTTCTCGCTCGAGGCTCGCGAGGTGGGCGTGGACGGTCGACGGCGAGGCGAGGCCGACGGCTTCGCCGATCTCGCGCACCGTCGGCGGGTAGCCGTGCTCGTCCACGTACGCGGCGAGGAACTGCCAGATCTCCTGTTGGCGGGTCGTCAGCATCGGGTCTCCAGTCTCGGTGACGAACGTATGTTCGCCATCGAGGGTAGACCTCCTTCCGGACGGCGTCAAGCGCGGCGTCGTGCCGCGAACGTCTCGAACTCGCCGGGGTGGGGGTGCGGGATCCCCGAGACGTCGGCGAGCTCGAGCCCCGCCTCCGCGATGAGCCTGCGCCACGTCGCCCGGTCGAAGACGCCGTACTCGTGGTGGTCGTGGACGACGCGAACCTGGGCGCCGGGCTCGCGAAGCATGATCGCGAAGTCCACCTCGAAGGTCGTGCCGTCCGGCTCCGCCGCGTGCGTCCACTCGAGGTACCGAAGCGACCGCCCGTCCGGTCCGTCGTGGCCGCCGTGGTCTACGCCCGGCGCGAAGGTCTCGCGCACGCTGTCCGGCACGAGCAGCACGACTCCGCCCGGCGCCGCGTGCACGGCGGCGGTTCTGACCACCGCGCCGAGATCGTCCTCGGTCGTCATGTACATCACGGCGTCGTGGACGAAGACGGCGTCGAACGTGCGGCCGAGTCGGATCGTCCGCATGTCCCCCTGGACGTGCTCGCACTCCGGGTTGAGCGTCTTCGAGAGCTCGAGCATCTCGCTCGAGAGGTCGGTGAGCGTGCACTCGAACCGTCCTTTCAGGTGCGAGGCGTTGTTGCCGCCGCCTGACCCGAGCTCGAGCAGCGTTCGTGCCCGGCCCCCGCTCACGTGCTCGACGACGTCCGCGTAGTAGGCAGCCTCGTCCGCGTACTCGCTCGGATGCGTCAGCAGGTGGAACCAGGGCGCGAGGTCGCCGTAGAGGCGCATGGGGGCGGGAGATGGAGTCGCTACGGAGTTGGGGAGTGGGGGCAAGACTGAAGTCTCACCCCCAAGCTGCTTCTATGCGCTGGAGAGGACTTGAACCTCCACGGCCTAAGTGGCCACTAGGCCCTCAACCTAGCGCGTCTACCAATTCCGCCACCAGCGCGTGCAGTGGAAGTCTAGAGGAGGTGGAACAGCAGGACCGTGTTCAGCGCGAAGAGGCTCGCCACGACCACGGTCACGCGGGTCAGGTTCCTCTCGACGATGTGCGTCCCGCCCTGCGAGTGCGGCGTGAAGCCGAGCCCGCCCATCCCGGCCTCGCGCCCGGAGTGCATCAGGACGAGCGTGATCGAGGCTGCCGCCAGGAGCACCTGCAGGACGGCCGAGATCTGGAGCCACGGGAAGGAGAACGCGATGAGCACCGACGCGCGAGGATACCAGCGCCGTTACGCTCCTCCGGTGGCCCAGGACGAGGCACGCGAGCGGATCCAGAAGCTGCTCGTGACCGGCGACAACAGGCTCAAGCAGGGCGTCGACGCGGGGAAGGTGCGGCAGACGTACGAGGAGGCGCTCGCGCTCGCCGAGGAAGCGGGGCTCGGCGACGCCGTGCGCCCGCTCGTCGAGATCAGGCTCGCGGATCTCGAGCGGCTCGCAGGAGGATCGCCTCCACCCGCTCCGCCTGCAGCCTGACGTCGTGCGCCGCGGCCGCCTCGCGGGCGGCGAGATTGGGGCGGGGAAGCGACGCCGCCCGCGCGAGCGCCTCGGTCAGCGCGGCCTCGTCGTGGGGGTCGACGAGGACGCCCGCGTCCGCGGGCACGAACTCGGGAGGGCCTCCGACCGTCGTCGCCACCACCGAGCGTCCGGACGCCATCGCCTCGAGCGTGGCGAGCCCGAACGGCTCGACGAGGCTCGGCTGGCAGACGACGTCGCTGGCTGCGATCCACTGCGAGACCTGGGCGTGCGGGACGCGGCCGGCGAGCCGGATCCCGGCTCGGCCCTCGAGCGCGGGCCGGAGCGGCCCGTCGCCGACGAACGTCAGCGTGCCTTCGCCGTGGGCCTCGAAGGCGCGTGCGAGCCCGAGGACGTTCTTGCGCTCCGAGAGCGACCCGAGGCAGAGGAAGGCCGTGCCGTGGCCGTCGAGCCCCAGCGCCGCCCGGGCCTCCAGCGCGTCCCCGGGAGCGAACCGCTCGAGGTCGACGCCGCAGTCGACGACCTCGACCTTTCCGGCCGCCTGGGGGACGGCCTCGACCAGCCGGTCGCGGAGCCAGGCCGAGACGGCCACCACCGTGGCGGCGCGCTCGACCACGTACGCCGTCGCCTGGCGTGCGCCGGGGATCGACCCCACGTTGCGGACGTCCTGACCGTGCGCGGTGACGACGAGGGGCGCTCGCGACGCGAGGGCCCCGAGGAGCCCTGCCGGAACGAGGAAGTGCGCGTACACGACGTCGGGGCGAACCCTGCGTGCGGCACGGAAGGCGTCGCGGGCGAGCCCGACGTGGCGCACTCGGCCTCCTCGGCGCCTGTCGACGACCGCTCGCTGGATCTCGTGCCCCCGCGCAGCGAGCTCGCGCTCGAGCGAGGCGACGAAGACTCCGAGGTCGGGGTCGTCGGGCCCGGGGTACATCTGAGAGACGAGGAGGATGCGCATGCGACGCAATCGTGACTGTTTCTGCACGGTTCCGTGCGCACGGCTCGCGTACGTTCACGGGGTGAGCGAACGCGACGACGACCTCGACGACTTCGGTAGCGATCCACTTCTTCTCGCGGGCGTGTGGGCGGACTGGACGAGGGTTCACTGGGGACGGAGCGTCTTCACGATCGACTTCATCCGCCGAGTGCCGGATCCGCTCGGTCGCCTGCTTGCCGCTCGAGCCGTCGTCGCGCCGATCGTCGCGGTCGAGCTCCGCGAGCAGCTCGAGGCGACGTGGAAGGAGTACAGTGACTGGTCGATGCCCGGAGGCCGTCAGTGATCGGACGAGATCCCAAGCTCGATGGTGGGATCCTGCAGCGAGGGGTGATCTATCGCTTCCGAGTTCCCCGCGTGCCCGAGCGGGAGCCGAGCCCCGAGATGCTCGAGGTCGTTCGCCGCGCGGAGCAGAAGCTCATTCGCGAGCACTATGCGAGGAAGCGCGCCTCGTAGTCCGTTCAGCCGCGGGTGACCTGGAGGATCCCGAGGCACATCTCGTCCGTCGTCCCCTCGCCCCAGAGCACGTAGCGCGGCGTCTTCGGCACGCCCTGCTCTCCCCGTACGCGCTTGCCGACGTCGAAACGGCAGGTGACGCGCACGACGTCGCCGGGCATTGCCTGGACGGGCCGTACGAGCGTGTAGGCGTTCTGCCAGTGGAAGTCCCAGCGCGGGATGTCGAGGAGCACCGTCGCCCGCGGCGTCCCGGGGTTCAGCTCGAGGCGGATCGCGGCGCCGAGCAGGTGCATGTGCCCCGCGGCGACGCGGATGGTCGTCGGCGCGGTGAGCCGGCGGTCGCACCTCGAGGTCTGGCTCGGCTTCGGCGCCGCCGCAGTGCCCGTACAGAGCAGGAGGAGGCCCGCGGGCGCGAACGCCGACTCGGAGCCGTACTTGCGCGAGAGCTCGAACAGCGCCGCCGTCCTGTCGCACAGCGGCCCCCGCTCGCCCTTCGCGCATGCGAGCTCGACCGGGCCGGGCAGCAGGACGGTTCGGAGCGGCTCGAGCCCCGCCGACGCCGGCGCGACGGTGAGGAGGGCTCGCGAGCGGTCGGGAGCGCGCCCGTTCAGGAGGTTGTAGTGGACCTGCATGACGATCTGGCTCCCCTTCGGGAGCGGCACGCCGGTGCCGTCGGGGAGCCTTCCCGCGCCCCATCCCGGGGCCCAGGCGGCGACCCAGCTCGCGTCGTTCAGGGAGCTCGCGAGGCCACCCTCCCCGGCCGGGAGGCCCGTGCCTCCGAAGCACGACCACCCCGGCCCCGGTGAGGAGGCGTCGAGCCCGCGCGCGGCGCCCACCTGCGCCGCGGAGGCGCGGAAGAGGATGACGTGGTGGACGACCTTCGCCTGCCCGGGCTCGATGCGAGCCGAGGTCACGTACGTGTCCTCCGTCAGCCCGGGGTCGAGCAGGAAGCAGCGGTAGTCGTCCGTCACGCCCTTCGGCGCCGACGGCCGGTAGGCGACCGGCAGGCGGAGGTCGAGGAGCGTCTCGCCGGGCCGGGTCTCGGGCCCGGTCGGGGGCGCCGGCTTCCGGGCGGGGCCGTCGACCTTGCCACCCCTGGCGGCCCAGGCGACGATCGTCGCGCGCTCCCTCGCCGTCAGCGTCCGGGCGGCCTCGCCGACGTACGCCGGCGACCTGCCGCCGGGAGGCCACGGCGGCATCACCCGAGCCTGGACGGCCGCCCCGATGAGCGCCGAGCGGGACGAGATCTGCTTCGCCGTCCGGAGCGGGAAGGGTGCGATGCCGCCCGCTTGGTGGCAACCGGCGCACTTGGCCGCGATGATCGGCGCGACCTCTCGCGTGAAGCTCGGAGCTCCGCCCGTCATCGCGACCGCGGCGAGGGGGACTGCGACCGCGGGGACGAGCGCGAGCGCTCCGGCGGCCCACGCGCGGCGGCTACGGCTGGGCGTCATACGTGCCCCAGAGCTCGCGGAGGACGCCACAGATCTCGCCGACGGTGCAGTGCGCACGGAGCGCTTCCCGCATGGGCGGGAGGAGGTTGGCCTCGCCGCTCGCGGCGGCCCGCACCTCGCCGAGGGCGTGGTCGGCTGCGTGAGAGTCGCGCTCGGCGCGGAGGCGAGCGGTTCGCTCGCGCTGCCGCTGCTCGATCGCGGGGTCGACGCGGAGGAGCGAGACGTCCTCCGAGCCGGCCTCGCGGTAGCGGTTCACGCCCACGATCACGCGCTCGCCCGACTCGACTTCCGTCTGGAACGCGAACGCGGAGGCTTCGATCTCGCCCTGCACGAATCCCCTTTCGATCGCCGCCACCGCGCCGCCCAGCTCGTCGATGCGCTCGATGAGCCCCTCCGCGCGTGCCTCGAGCTCGGCCGTCAGCGCCTCGATGAAGTAGGCGCCGCCGAGGGGGTCGGCCGTGTCGGTGGTGCCCGCCTCGGCCGCGAGGATCTGTTGGGTGCGGAGCGCGACGCGCGCGGAGTGCTCGGTCGGCAGCGCGAGCGCCTCGTCGTAGGCGTTCGTGTGCAGCGACTGCGCGCCTCCGCAGACGGCGGAGAGCGCCTGGATCGCGACGCGCACGACGTTGTTCTCGGGCTGCTGCGCGGTCAGCGTCGAGCCGCCGGTCTGCGCGTGGAAGCGGAGCGCGAGCGCGCGCGGGTTGGTCGCGCCAAAGCGGTCGCGCATGATCCGCGCCCACAGCCGTCGCGCCGCGCGGAACTTCGCCACCTCCTGGAAGAAGTGGTTGTGGGCGTTGAAGAAGAACGAGAGGCGCTCGCCGAAGACGTCCGGGGAGAGGCCGGCCGAGACCGCCGCCTCGCAGTAGGCGATCCCGTTGGCGAGCGTGAAGGCGAGCTCTTGCGCCGCGCTCGCCCCAGCCTCCCGGATGTGGTACCCGGAGATCGAGATCGTGTTCCAGGCCGGAAGGCGCTCGGCGCAGTACGCGAACAGGTCGGTCGTGAGCCGCATCGACGGGCGGGGCGGGAAGATGTAGTTCCCCCGCGCCACGTACTCCTTGAGGACGTCGTTCTGCACCGTGCCGCGCAGCTTGTCGCCCGGGACGCCCTGGCCCTCGGCCACGAGCTCGTAGAGGAGGAGCAGGAGGGCGGCGGGCGCGTTGATCGTCATCGACGTCGAGACCTCGCCGAGCGGGATGCCCTCGAAGAGCGCCTCCATGTCGGCGAGCGAGTCGATCGCGACGCCGGTCCGTCCGACCTCTCCCTCCGACAAGGGGTCGTCCGAGTCGTAGCCGAGCTGCGTGGGGAGGTCGAACGCGACCGAGATCCCCGTCTGCCCGTGCTCGAGGAGGTAGCGGAAGCGCGCGTTCGTCTCCTCCGCCGATCCGTAGCCGGCGTACTGGCGGATCGTCCACGGTCGCCCGCGGTACATCGTCGGGTACGGCCCGCGCGTGAACGGGAACTCGCCCGGGAGCTCGAGGCCGCCGGGCGGGAGGTCGTCCGCCGTGTAGACGGGCTTCACCTCGATCCCGGAGTCCGTCAGCCGGCGGTCAGGGGTCGCCACGGGGGCATCGTACGCTCGCCGGCGTGGGACGGCCGCCGACCGGGTCAGAGGACGCCGCCGGCGCGCTCGATCGCGTCGAGCGCGATCCGCCTCCCCGTCTCGACGTGTGCCCGGATCGCGCGTTCGGCGGCGCGGACGTCGCCCGCGTGGAACGCCTCGACGATCCGTCTGTGCTCCGTGACCAGGTTTGCGTGCCCCTCCACGCGGCCGCCGCGGATGACCTGCATCATGAGGTTGACCGAGAGGCTTCGGTAGACCTCGGAGAGGAGGGTGTTCCCGGCGAGTGCCACCTGGTGCTCGTGGAAGGCGG
Organism: uncultured Gaiellales bacterium; assembly: GCA_964578545.1. Classification (GTDB taxonomy): domain Bacteria; phylum Actinomycetota; class Thermoleophilia; order Gaiellales; family Gaiellaceae; genus GMQP-bins7. Next base: position 8,016 of record CAZODN010000032.1, on the reverse strand, counting down.
CGTTCGCGGAGTCCCACTCCTCGTGCGAGATCGCGTCTGCCGTGCGCACGAGCAGCTCGTCGAAGCGGTCGAGCTCGGAGGGCGTGAGGCGGCCGACCGTGCGCTCGGCGGCGAGGAGCTCGAGGGCGAGACGCACGTCGTAGCCCTCGGCCACCGCCCGTGCAGTCACGGGCGAGACGTAGTAGCCGCGCCTGGGCCGCACCGTGAGGAGCCCCTCTGAGACGAGCCGCGTCAGCGCGTGGTGGACGGGGCTCCGCGACACCCCGAGCTCGTCCGCGAGCGTGTGCAGGCTGAGCTTCGACCCGGGCGCGTGCCGGCGGGTCAGGAGCCTCGTGCGGAGCTCCTCGTAGACCCGCTCGTTGAGGTTCGTGCTCGTGAGCGCCGTCTCCATGTGCGGTACCTAACATGTCAGAAGTCGGGAGGCAACCGGCGGATACCCTCCGAGGGTGCGCGTGCGCGTGAGGCTCTTCGCCGGCCTGCGGGAGCAGGCCGGCTCCGGGAACATCGACGTCGAGCTCGAGGAGGGTGCGACTGTCGACGCGGTCTGGCCTGCCCTGGCGCTCGGAGACGAGCCGCTCGGGCTCCTCTACGCGCTGAACCGCTCGTACGTCGAGCGAGCCGCGCCGCTCTCCGACGGTGACGAGGTCGCCGTCATCCCGCCCGTCTCGGGCGGCGACTTCCGGCTCTCGGACGCGCCGCTGTCGCTCGATGCCGCCGTCGCCGAGGTGCGCGACCCCGAGGCGGGTGCGATTGCGACGTTCGTCGGCACCACGCGGCGCCGGTCGCGCGGCCGCGACGTCCTGCACCTCGAGTACGAGGCCTACGAGGGCATGGCCGAGGAGGTCATGGCGAGCCTCGCGCAGGAGCTCGCCCGTCGGCACGAGCTGTGCAGGGTCGCGATCCACCACCGGGTCGGACGGGTCGACATCGGCGAGGTGAGCGTCGTGATCGCGGTCTCCGCGCCGCACCGGGCGGCAGCGCTCGCCGCCTGCCGCGAGGCGATCGACGAGCTCAAGGTCTCGGTGCCCCTGTGGAAGAAGGAGATCTACGTCGGAGGCGAGGAATGGATCGGCCAGGGGTCGTAGAGCGCGAGCCGGATCCTCGCGCCGAGGCGCGGGCCGCTCCCGAGATCGGGAGCTTCCCCGAGCCCGAGCCCGACGCGTGGTCGAGCGGGGACGGCGAGCGCGGCTACGAGCCCGTCCATCCTCGCTCGGGCCTAGGGGACCTCGCGCGAAAGCTCGTCGCCCCCGTCGTCGCCCTCGGCCTGCTGCTGCTCAAGTTCGGCGGGCTCCTGCTCAAGCTCAAGGTCGTCACGACCGGCGCCTCGATGCTCGTCTCGATCGCGGCCTACGCCTGGATCTGGGGGCTCCCGTTCGCGGTCGGCTTCGTTCTCCTGATCTTCGTCCACGAGCTCGGGCACGTCCTCGAGCTCCGACGTCAGGGCGTGCCCGCGAGCGCGCCGCTCTTCATCCCCTTCCTCGGCGCCGTCATCGGCATGAGGGAGCTGCCCGACGACGCCTGGAAGGAGGCGCGGGTCGCGCTCGCCGGCCCGATCCTCGGCTCCCTCGGCGCGGCGGCCTTCTGGATCGTGGGGGCGGCGACGGGGTCCGACCTCCTCGTCGCGCTCGCGTTCGTCGGGTTCTTCCTCAACCTCTTCAACCTCGTCCCGATCACGCCGCTCGACGGGGGGCGGGCGGCCGCGGCGCTCCACCCGGCGCTGTGGTTCGTGGGGCTGCTGATCATGGTGGCGCTCGTCGCCCTCCGCCCGAACCCGATCCTCCTGATCATCGTCGTCCTCGGCGGGCTCGACCTCTGGCGGCGCTGGCGCGAGCGCGGCGCGGCGGGCGACTACTACCGGCTCACGACGGCGCAGCGCGTCTTGGTCCCCCTCGTCTACCTGGGCCTCGTCGTCGCGCTCGGCGTCGCGATGACCGAGACGCACGTCGAGCGACAGCTGTGAGCGCCGAGCGGGGAACCCTCGACTCGCGGGTCCTGCAGCGCCGGCGGGAGACGCTCGCGAGCGACGTGTCGCTCATCGCCGCCGAGTTCCTCGCCGGGTTCCAGGCGGTGCAGCGGCTCGGCCGGCCCGCGGTGACGATCTTCGGCTCCGCGCGCATGCCCGAGGGGAGCCCGACGTACGCTGCGGCGCGCGAGGTCGGGCGCTGCTTCGCCGAGGCGGGCTTCGCGGTCGTCACGGGCGGCGGGCCGGGCGTGATGGAAGGGGCGAGCCGGGGCGCGCGCGACGCAGGCGGTCTCTCGGTCGGCTTCAGGATCGAGCTCCCGCGCGAGGAGGGGCCGAACCCGTTCCTCGACGTCTCGCTGACCTTCCACCACTTCTACGCGCGCAAGACGATGTTCGTGAAGGCGGCGGAGGGGTTCGTCATCTTCCCGGGCGGGTTCGGGACGCTCGACGAGCTCTTCGAGACGATGACGCTCATCCAGACGGGCAAGATCGAGAACTTCCCGCTCGTGCTCTTCGACGGCGACTACTGGGAGCAGATGCTCGCCTGGCTCCGCGCGGAGCTCCTCCCGCGCGGGACGATCTCCGAGGAGGACTTCGGGCTCGTGACCGTGACCGACGATCCGGACGAGGCGGTGCGGATCGTCGTCGAGGCGTACGAGGCCCGGAACGGCGGGAACCGCTGATGCTCGACGCGGCGGTCCGGCGCGTCCGCGAGGCGACGTCCCTCGAGCCGCGAGTCGGAGTCGTCCTCGGCAGCGGGCTCGGCGCGCTCGCCGACGCGCTCGAGGAGCCGGTGGAGGTCCCGTACGCCGAGATCCCGGGGTGGCCGGCGTCGACCGCGGCCGGCCATGCGGGCGTCCTCGTGCTCGGCCGGCTCGACGGCGCCCCCGTCGCGGTCATGCGCGGCCGTGCGCACCTGTACGAGGGGATCCCCGCGGAGCGGGTCGCCTTCGGGGTCCGCGTGCTCGGGAGGCTCGGCGTCCGGACGCTCGTCGTCACGAACGCGGCCGGGGGGATCGACGAGACGCTGCGACCCGGTCAGCTCGTCCTCGTCTCCGACCACGTCAACCTCCAGGGCACGTCGCCCCTGCTCGGCCCGAACGACGAGTCCCTCGGGCCGCGCTTCGTCGACATGAGCGACGCGTACGACTCCGGGCTCCGGGCGGCGGCGCGGGCGGCCGCCGAGAGGCTCGGCCTCGAGCTCGGCGAGGGCGTGTACGCGGCCTGGCTCGGCCCGCAGTTCGAGACCCCGGCCGAGATCCGGTTCCTGCGGGCGATCGGGAGCGACCTCGTGGGCATGTCCACGGTGCAGGAGGTGATCGCCGCGCGGCACATGGGAGTCCGCTGCCTCGGGATCTCCGTGGTGACGAACATGGCGGCGGGAGTGCTCCCGGAGAGGATCGACCACGAGTCCGTGCTCGAGGTCGGAGAGCAGGCGGTGGAGTCGCTGACGTCCCTCCTGCGCGAGCTCGTTCCTACACTCTCCGCGTGAACTTGCGAGAGCTCCCGTCCGTGGACGAGCTGCTCCGCGACGAGCGGCTCGCGTCGGAGCCCCACGACCTCGCCGTCGCCGCCGCGCGGCTCGCGCTCGAGCGGGCGCGCGCGGACATCGTCGCCGGGCGCGAGCCCGGCCCGCTCGTCGACGCGGTCGTCGCCGAGCTCGGGCGCGCTCGGGCGCCGTCGCTCCGCCGGGTGCTCAACGCCACCGGCGTGCTCGTGCACACGAACCTCGGGCGTGCGCCGCTCGCGAGGGCGGCTCTCGCACGCGTCGTGGAGGTGGGGAGCGGCTACTCGAACCTCGAGTACGACCTCGAGCAGGGCGCGCGCGGGTCGCGTCAGGCTCACCTCGCGGGGCTCCTGCGGCGGCTGGCGGGGGCCGAGGCGGCGCTCGTCGTCAACAACAACGCGGCGGCCGTCCTGCTCGCGCTCGCGGCTCTCGCCGAGAGGCGGGAGGTCGTCGTCTCCCGTGGCGAGCTGATCGAGATCGGCGACGGGTTCCGCATCCCCGACGTGCTGGCGCGCTCGGGCGCGCGGCTCGTCGAGGTCGGGACGACGAACCGGACCCGCGCGGCCGACTACGAGCGGGCGATCGGGCCCGAGACCGCCCTCCTCCTCCGCGTGCACCAGTCGAACTTCCGTGTCGTCGGCTTCTCCGAGCGGCCGCGGCTCGCGGACCTCGCGGACGTCGCGCGGCGTCACGAGCTCCCCCTCGTCGACGACCTCGGCTCGGGAGCGCTCGTGCCGGTCGGCGACGAGCCGACGCCGGCGGAGAGCCTCCGCTCCGGCGCCGACCTCGTCTGCTTCTCGGGTGACAAGCTCCTCGGCGGACCGCAGGCGGGGATCGTCGTGGGGCGGAGCCACCTCGTCGAGCGGCTGCGGCGGCATCCGCTCCAGCGCGCGCTCCGCGCGGACAAGCTCACGCTCGCCGCGCTCGAGGGCACGCTCGCGCTCGCTCTCGATCCGGCCACGCATGCGGACGTGCCGGTGCTGCGGATGCTCCACGAGCCGCTCGAGGCCGTGCGCTCCCGGGCGGAGCGGCTCGCCGCGCTGGTCGGAGGCGAGGTCGAGGAAACGGTGGCGCGGGTGGGCGGCGGCGCGCTCCCGCTCGCCGAGCTGCCGAGCGCCGCGTGCGCGGTGGAGGAGGAGCTTGCCGAACGCCTCCGCTTCGGGGAGCCGCCGGTCGTGGCGCTCGTCCGCGACGGCCGCACGTTGCTCGACTGCCGCACGCTGTCCGGCGCCGACGTCGACGAGGTCGCCGCCGCGGTCGTCGCGGCCCGCGACGCCGGGAGCGCGTGACGCCGTGTCACGAGGGGGCGTGGCGGTCGTCGAGGTGGTCGATCCCGGAGAGCGCTCGTGCCTCTGCGAGCGCGTCCTTCGCGACCTCCCCGAGTGGTTCGGCATCGAGGAGGCGACGCGCGCGTACGTCCGCGACGTCGCCGAGCTGCCCACGTTCGCGATCGACGACGACGCGCTGCTCGCGGTCAAGGTCCACAACCCCCGGGCCGCGGAGCTGTACGTGATGGGCGTACGCCGCGCCCGACAGCGGGCGGGGCTCGGGAGCGCGCTGCTCGAGGCGGCCGAGGGGTATCTCCGCGAACGGGGAGTCGAGTACCTCCAGGTCAAGACGCTCGGGCCGTCCGATCCCGACCCGGGCTACGCGGCGACGCGGGCGTTCTACGAGGCGCGCGGATTCGTCCCGCTCGAGGAGCTCCACGACCTCTGGGAGCGGAACCCGTGCCTGCTCCTGGTCAAGCGCCTCTGATGCCGCTGACCGTCGGAACCGCCGGGCACATCGACCACGGGAAGACGTGGCTCGTCCGCGCGCTCACGGGGAAGGACACGGACCGGCTCCCCGAGGAACGGCGGCGGGGGATCTCCATCGACCTCGGCTACGCGCCGCTCGAGCTGCCGGACGGGCGGAGGGTCTCCGTCGTCGACGTGCCGGGCCACGAGCGCTTCGTCCGGACGATGGTCGCGGGCGCGACCGGGATCGACCTCTTCCTGCTCGTGATCGACGCGGGGGAGGGAGCGAGGCCGCAGACGCACGAGCACCTCGCGATCCTGCGGCTGCTCGGCGTCGAGCGCGGCGTGGTCGCCCTGACGAAGGTGGACGCAGTGGACGCGGACGCGGTCGAGCTCGCCGCGGCCGAGGCTGCGGAGCTCGTGCCGTCGGTCGAGGTCGTCCGCGTGAGCGCGAAGACGGGAGAAGGGCTCGACGAGCTGCGGGCGGCGATCGCACGGGCCGCCTCCGGGGTCGCGCGCAGGCGCTCGGAGAGGCCGACGCGGCTCTACGTCGACCGCTCGTTCACGCTCCGTGGCCACGGGACGATCGTCACCGGGACGCTCTGGTCGGGCTCGGTCGGCGGCGGAGACGAGCTCCTGCTCGTGCCCGCGGGGAAGCCCGTTCGCGTCCGGAGCGTCCAGGTCCACGACCGCGAGGTCGAGCGGGCAGAGGCGGGCCAGCGCGTCGCCGTGGGCCTCCCCGGGGTCGAGCGGCAGGCGATCCGGCGCGGGGACGCTCTCGTCGAGCCCGGCGCCTATCCCACGTCGTATCGCGTAGACGTCGTCCTCGACGAGCTCGAGCGTATTCCCGACGGCGCGCGCGTGCAGGTGCACGCCGGCACCGCCCACGTCGGCGCTCGGGTCGTCAGGGTCGGCGAGCGGTACGCGCAGCTGCGGCTGTCGGCGCCGGTCGTGGCGGCGCGCGGCGACCGCATCGTGCTCCGCGGCGAGACGACCCGCGGCGGCGGCCTCGTACACGATCCCGCCCCGCCCAGGCATCGCGACGAGCGACGGCTCGGGCTGCTGGAGCGCGGCGAGGTCGCGGCCACGATCCACGCGCCCGTCCGGGTGGAGGCGCTTCGCCACCTCCTCGACGGGGAGCTCGAGGGCGTCGGCCGCGCCGGCCCCTGGGCGTTCTCGGCGCGCTGGCTCGAGGAGCTCGAGGCGGAGCTCCGCGCCCGCCTCGACCGGGCCGACCCGCTCGATCCGGGGATCGCCCCGCCCGGCGAGCCGTGGGCGCCGGAGGTGCTCGCCCTGCTCCCCTTCGAGCGCAGGGGGGCGAAGCTCTACCTGCCGGGAGCCACCGCGACGCTCGGCGGCCGTGAGGACGAGGCCGAGGCCCTCGAGCGCGAGCTGGCACGCGCCGGCGTCCGAGCGACGAAGGTCGCGGACGACGAGTTGGCGCGGTTCCTCGAGGCGACGGGCCGTCTCGTCCGACTCGGCGACGGGTACGCGATCGGCGCGGGCGGCTACGAGGTGGCGTGCGACCTGTTGGTCGCGGAGTGCCGGGCTGCCGGCGGCATCACGCTCGCGCGCTTCCGCGACCTCGCAGGGACGGGTCGCAGGGACGCCCAGCTCCTGCTCGAGCGCTTCGACGCCGACGGCCTCACCCGGCGGGTCGGCGACCGGCGGGTCCTCCGCAGGTCCGCGTCGGCGCTCGTCAGCGGCAGCGAGTCGTCGTGATCGGGCCGGCCGGCCCCGCCTTGTACCAGTTGCGCCCGCCGACCGTGCTGCGCACGCAGTAGGTCGTCGCCCGGGCGGCGACGATCGAGATGTTCCGGATCCCGCGGCTGTACGTCGTCTGCAGCCGGCGCAGGGTCATGCCGGTGTAGGCGCCGTTGTCGAGGAAGTACGCCTGGAACGCCGGCACGGCGACGTCGATGTTCGACTTCGCCGCCGCGTCGTTCGTCCGCACTCGGGCGCCCGCGTACGAGCCGACGGCGATCGCCGTGAGCGCTCCCACGATCGTCAGCACGGCGAGCATCTCGAGGAGCGTGAAGCCGTCTTCGCGTCGCACCTCGTGCGTATCGGCTCGCGGCATCCCCCGCTTGAGTGAGGACAGGAGATGATCAGTCGTCGCCGGCGCTCGTCCACTCGGGCTCGTCGGCGATGCCGACGCCGTCGGCGATCCGCGTCACGTAGTTGAAGTACGCGACGACCTGGATCGCGTCGGAGATCGCGGCATCGTCGAGCCCGACCGCGCGGAGCGCGTCGACGTCGCGCTCGTCCACCTCCGCGGCGAGGTGCGTGAGCTTCACCGCGAGCTCGCAGAGCGCGCGCTCGCGTGGCGTCAGCTCGGCCCGGCGCCAGTCGTGCGCGGCGTGGTGCACGAGCTCGTCGTCTGCGCCCTCGGCACGGAGGTCGTCGGCGTGCGCCGACGTTCAGTAGTGACAGCTCTGCTCGGAGGAGGTCACGGTCGCGAGCAGCTCCCGCTCGCGCCGCGAGAGCCCGGACTCCCCGAACATGATCTCGCGGTAGAGCTGCATGGACGCGCGCAGCACCGCGGGGCGCAGGCTCATCGCCTTGACGATGTTGAAGACCTTGCCCGCCCGCTCGCGTGCGGCTGCGTACTCCTCCGCGAGGAGCCCGTCGGCCTCGTCCTCGTCGATCAGCCGGATGTGCGGCATCTGCCTACCGCGTCTGCGGGAAGCCGAGGTCCACCTTGCTCGTGGACGGGTCGGGCCAGCGGCTCGTGACCACCTTCGTCCGCGTGTAGAAGTCGATGCCCTCCGGCCCGTAGATGTGCCGGTCGCCGAAGAGCGAGCTCTTCC
>CAZODN010000031.1:267-24695 GCA_964578545.1 uncultured Gaiellales bacterium | reverse complement strand
CGCGCAACTCACCCTTCCGTGGCCGGCGCTTCCGTAGATCTCCGACGCCGAGCCCCGTGCGGTACCGGATGGCCGGGCCGCCGCGATCTGAGAGGATGCGGGCGAGATGGAGCAGAGGTTCGCGCTCGTGACGGGCCGCCGGACGATCGGAATCCGGTCGGCGCCCTCGGCGCAGGTGGCGTTGCTCGACCACGTGCGCTCGCTGGGCTGCCGTGACGCCGAGATCACCCGTCTCAGCCCGGAGTCCGTCGCCTGGCGAGGTGCCGTCTTCCGGGCGGTGCCGGTGCCGGGCTCCGAGGCGGCCGGCGACTAGGCCCTCGACTCGAGGGCGCCCCGCCGGTCTACCCTCGCGGGTGTGAGCCGCCCCGTGAGCCCGAGGACCGCGGCGGCGCTCGTGCTCGTCGGCGTCGGCGTGTTCTGGGGCGGTGTCCTCGTCGTCGCGGCGGCGAACCCGGGGTACGAGCACGGGCGCGACTACGTCAGCACGCTCGCCTCGCGTGGCGCGGTGGACGGTTGGCTCGGCGTCCTCGCGATCGCGGCTGTCGCGGGCGCCATGCTTCCTGCGGCGCTCCTCGTCCGGCCTCTCTCGCGCGCCGCCGCGCTCGCGATCGGGCTCGCCGGCGTCGGGTTCCTCGTCGTCGCGTTCACCCGTCTCGAGTGCTCCCGTGGCCCCGCCGGGTGCGGGCTCGGCGGCCGGTTCGCGGTGTCGGGAGGCACCGAGGTGACGCACTGGGCGGCGACCACCGCCTCGACGGTGCTCCTCATCGCCGGGGTCGCCCTCACCGGCCTCGCGCTCGTGCGTTCCCGGCGCCCGCTCCCCGGGCTCGCGTCGCTCGCCGCCGCGGCGGTCACCGCGGGCGCGTTCCTCGCGATGGGCGGCGACTCCCCCGGGAGCACCCAGCGGGTCGGCATCGCCGTCGCCACCGGCTGGCTCGCGGCGCTTGCGGTCGGAACACTCGCGGGAAGAGAATGGCCGCGCCGACCGTCTGGTGGGTAACGGCACGAGCGGACGCCGCTCGCCGCCCGATCCGACACGGAGGAGGTCTCCGATGACCGCGCTCACGACCACTGCGAACCTCGTCGAGCTCTCGGCGCTCGACGAGGAGACGACGCTCACCGCGACGCTCGAGCGCTCGGAGCTCGAGAGCCTGCTCGCCGCCGACACCTCGCCGCTCCTCTGGTTCGAGCTCGGGGTCGAGGGGGAGCCCGAGCCGCAGCGCCTGACCGTCGAGCTCACGGACGACGACCTCAGGGCGCTGCTCGCGGCGTCGACCGGGGACGAGATCCCGCTCGCGCTGGACGCCTCGCAGCTCGCCGACCTGCTCGAGGAGCCCGACGTCGAGGCGCACGGGATGCGGCAGGCGCTCGCCGTCTCGGTCGCGATCGCGACGGCCGCGATCGCGGCGCCGGCGGCCCTCGCCGCGACGCCGCAGGCGACGAGCCCGGCTGCGACGCAGCAGGCCGTGAGCGCGGCGACCACGCAGCAGGGAGTCGGCGCGGCCGCGACGACGCAGGTCGTCCGCCAGGTCGTGAGCCAGCAGCTCCGGCCCGGTGCGAAGTCGCAGCGGCTCTCGCCGCTCAAGATCAGCTCGCTCAGCATCCTCCGCGCGGGCGCCGTCCGCTAGCGTCCCGCCCTGCATGGGCGGCGTCTACACGACCGGGTCGTGGAAGCCCTTCCCGGGCCAGGAGGAGGCGTTCCTGGCGGAGTGGAGGGAGTTCATGGCCTGGGCGTGCTCGCTGCCGGGCGCGGGCCGGGCCGTGATCGCCAGAGACCTCCGCGACCCCGAGCGGTTCGTGAGCGTCGCCGAGTGGGAGAGCCTCGACGCGGTGAAGGCCTGGAAGGGCTCGCCGGAGTTCAAGCCCCGGATGGCGCGCGTGCAGGCGCACGTCGACAAGTTCGCCCCGACGGAGCTCGAAGTCGTCGCCGTCGCCGGCGAGTAGCCGCTACCTCTTCGCGACCGGCCCGAGCGGGAGCAGCACCCGGCCGTACACGTCGTTCCAGATCTGCGCCGTCGCGGTGTACATGGCGACGAGGGCCGTGAAGATGCCTTCCCAGCCGGCGATCTTCGTGATCGTCTCGTTCCCCGTCCAGTCGCCGATCGCGAGCAGGAAGAAGAGCACCGCGAGGGACAGGAAGACGAGCTGCAGTGCTCGTGTCGTGCGCAGCGAGCCCACGAACATGATCGCGGTGAAGACACCCCACGAGAAGAGGTACCAGCCCATCGCGCGGGAGCTCGTCAGGTCGCTCACGCCGTGCTCGCCGAAGAGGACGAGCGCGACGAGGGAGAGCCAGAAGAGCCCGTACGACGTGAACGCGGTCGCGCCGAACTCGTTGCCCTTGCGGAAGTCGATGAGCCCCGCGATCACCTGGGCGAGCCCTCCGTAGAAGATCCCCATCGCGAGGATCATCGAGCTGAGCTCGAAGTAGCCGGCGTTGTGGATGTTCAGGAGGAGCGTCGTCAGGCCGAAGCCCATGAGGCCGAGCGGAGCGGGGTTCGCGGTCGAGTCGTGGACGAAGATCTCGCCCCCTTCGAGCAGCGGCTCGATCGGGCTGCGGGCGAGGGAGGGGTTGGGCTCGATCAGTTGCTCTGTCATGTGGCTCACGCTCGCAGCGCGGTGGCCGGCCGCCATCCGTGAGAACGCTGACCCTCGCTCCGCGGGAGCACGGATCGGGACCTCCGGGAGCCGGGCTACGCGCCGAACCAGCGCGCGAGCCGCTCGGTCTCGAAGCGCCGCTTCTCGGCGGCGTTCTCGGCGCTCGCCTCGGCGACCACGATGCGCGGCGCCGGCTCCGCGTAGAACTCGACGTCCATGCGGGCCGCGACCTCCGGGCCCAGCTCGACGAAGCACGAGGCCGCCCCCGCGAACGGCTCGGGCTCGGGGCCTCCGCGCACGTCGGCGGCGATGGCGGCGGCGACCCGCATCCCCTCGAGCTCGGCGAGCACGCCCGCCTTGGGGAGCGGGAGGCCGCTCGACAGCGGCACCAGCATGACGTCGCCGACGGCGAAGACGTTCGGGTACGAGGTCTCGAGCGTGGCGCGGTCGACCGCCATCCAGCCGTTCTCCGCCGTCAGGCCGCTCTCGGAAACGATGTCCGGTGCGCGATGCGGCGGCACGGTGAGGAGCAGGTCGAAGGGGAGCTCGCCGTCCTCGAGCACGACCTTCCCGGCCTCGACGTGGTCGATCTTCGCGCCCACCCGGAAGGCGATGTCGTGCTCGGCGAGCCGCTCGCCCATCCAGGTCGAGCCCTCGACGCCCGCGTTCGGCATCAACATCGGCTGGACGGTCGCGACGGTGAGCTCGGTGCGATCGCGGAGGCCGCGGGAGCGAAGGTTGGCGTCGACGTGCATCGCGCACTCGTAAGGGGCCGGCGGGCAGGGGTAGGGCGCTCCCGCGATGAGGACGAGGACGCGGCCGCCGTCGAGGTCGGCGAGGGCGTGGGCCGCGCCGGGAACTCCCGCGGTCGACCAGATGTCGTGCCCGTGCTCGGCGAGCCCCGGCACGAGGTCCGGCCGCGGGACGGCTCCGAGCGCGACCACGAGGTAGTCGGCTCCGACGACCTCGCCTCCCACCGTCGCGGTCCGCGCCGCGGCGTCGATGGACTCGACCTCGTCGCGAACGACCCTGATGCCGTGCGCCGCGAGCGCGTCGCGCGACCGGCTGCCCTCGGCGATCGTCGCGTGCCCGACGAGCTCCCACAGCTTCCGCAGGCCCATCGAGAACCGCTCGGAGCGGTCGACGAGGACGACGTCGTGGTCGTCGCCGAGGAGGCGCTTGAGCTCGGTGGCGACCGTGATGCCGCCGAAGCCGCCGCCGAGGACGAGCGTTCGCTTCATCGAGGACATCCTACGAGTGCCCGAAGCGGACGTCGGGGAGGATGCGGTCGAGCCAGCGAGGCTGCGCCCAGGCCCACGTCCCGAGGAGGCGCAGGAGGACGGGCATGAGGACGAGGCGGATGAGCATCGCGTCGAGCAGCACCGCGACGCCGAGGATCACTCCCATCTCCTTCGGGGGCAGCGGGCCCGACAGCGCGAACGTGAAGAACACCGCGACCATCACGCCCGCGGCCGCGAAGATCACGCGACCCGAGTGGGCGACGCCCCCGACCATCGCCTCACGGGGGTCTCCGGAGCGGTCGAAGTGCTCCTTCGCCGACGAGAGCAGGAACACGGTGTAGTCCATCGCGATCGCGAAGATCATCGCGAAGAAGAAGACCGGGCCCCAGGCGTTGAGGAACCCCTGGGACTCGAACCCGAGGACGGGCTCGAGCCGCCCGTCCTGGAAGATCATCTTCCCGACTCCGAAGGCGGCTGCGGTCGCGAGCAGGTTCGTCGCGACGCCGACGGCGGCGATCACGGGCGCCTGCAGCGCGACGAGGAGGAGCAGGAACCCGAGCACGAGCACGACCCCGAAGACGAGCAGCGTGCGGCTCGAGAGCGCCTCCTCGAGGTCGTGGTTCTCGGCCGCCGCGCCCCCGACGAGCGCCCCCGAGGGGAGCGTGTCGCGGAGCCGGTCGATCGTCGCTCCGACTTGCGGGTCGGAGGGATCCGCGGTCGGGACGGCGAGGAGCAACGCCGTGTCGCCCGAGGTCATGGCCGGCGCGACGTTCGCGATGCCCGCGTCGGCGGAGAGGGACTCGGCCGCCCGTGCGGCCTGCGAAGCGGGTACGACGACCTGCAGCGTGCCGGGAGCGCCCGGCCCGAACGCCTCCTGCACCTGCGTGTAGCCGACGCGGGAGCCGTCGCTCTCGGGCACGACCTTGATCGAGGGCATGCCCGTCTCGAGGCCGAGCACGGGAAGCGCGAGCGCGACGAGGATCGCCGTCGCGGCGATGCCGTACGCCCAGGGACGGCGCCACAGGCGCTCGGCCCAGCGCGCGAACGCCGGCGACCGGTGCTCGCCCGCGTGCACCCACGGCAGCGCGAGCCGGTCCACGCGGTCTCCCAGCCACGCGAGGAGCGCGGGGAGGAGGGTGAGCGCCGCGAGGAGCACGAACGCGACCGAGAGCATGATCCCGAGCGCCATCGAGCGGAAGGCGGGGCTCGGGACGAGCATGACGGCGGAGAGCGAGATGAGCACCGTGACCCCCGAGAAGAGCACGGCCTTGCCCGCGGTGTCCATGGTCACGGCGACGGCTTCACGGGTCGAGAGCTCGGAGCCGAAATGTGCCCCCCGGAAGCGCGCCACGATGAAGAGGGCGTAGTCGATCCCGAGCGCGAGCGCGAACATGAGCGCGAAGTTCATCGCCCAGATCGAGACGTCGAACACCTGCGTGACGAGGAAGAGGCTCCCCGCCGCGGAGGCGAGGCCGAGGATCGTGAGCAGGAGCGGGAGCCCTGCGGCGACGAGCGACCCGAAGGCGAGCACGAGGATCGCGAGCGTCACCGGCCAGGAGATGAGCTCCGACTTCATCATCGCTTCCTTGTTCGCCTCGTTGAAGTCGGACCACATGCCGGGCGCTCCCGTGAGGCTCACCGTCACGCCGTCCTCGCCGGCCGCCTCGAGGTCGTCCTTCAACGCTCCCGCGGCTGCGACCATCACGGTCGGGCTCGCCGCGGCGCCACCCTGGACGATCGCCGTGCGCCCGTCCTCGGACAGCTGCGGCTCCGACACGGACGCGATCCGGGAGTCCTCGCTCAGGATCGCGGTGACGCGCTCGATCGTCGGCGCGAGATCGCCGTCGCCGCTGACGACGACCATGAGCGCGTAGGCGCCCTGCCCGCCGAAGGAGGCGTCGATTTGCTCGCGCGCGGCGACCGACTCGGAGCCGGAGGCCTCCCAGCCCGCGCCGGAGAGCGCGTGCTCGGCGCGAGGGGCGAAGATCCCGAGGCCGACCGCCACGACGGCCCAGGCGATCACGACCCAGCGCACGTGCGACGCCGTCCAGGCGCCGAGCCGCCCGATCGGGCCGACCGCCGGCATCACGCGCCCTCCCGTGCGAGGCACGGGACCCGGGACAGGACGAGGGACGCCGGGCAGGCGCGGACGGTGACGTAGAGCCACTGGTTGACGCCCACGAAGACGGCGAGGAGGAGGAACCACGGGCTCACGAACGCGGAGAGCGCCGCGGACAGGAGCGTCATCGTGCCGGCGAGGGCGAAGAGGACGCGGTGGAGGGAGAGGCGGGCGCACATCATCGGGACGCCCCCGCGAGCAGCTCGTCGAGGGCGCTCGCCTGGCGGCGAAGGCCGCCGCACACCGTCTCGCAGATCTCGAACACCGACTCGTCCGCGATCGCGTACAGGACCCGTGCGCCCTCGCGGCGCCGGGTCACGATGCCCTCGGCGTGGAGCACGCCGAGGTGCTTGGAGACATTCTGCTGCGTCGTGCCGAGCGTGTCGGTGAGGTCGTGCACCGAGGCCTCGCCGTCGCGCAGGTGGTCGAGGAGGCGGATCCGCATCGGCTCGCCGAGAACCCGGAAGCGCTGTGCGATCCGGTCGACGAGCGGGGGCGGAAGAGGATGGACGAGCGTCATGCGAGCAGGTTCTCCCTTCGTCTCTCAACAAACGTACAACCGAGTGGTTGTTTATAGCAGGTGACCACGAAGCCGCGCAAGTCGATAGGTTCCGGGCGCCATGACCGCGATCCGGATCGACGGCAAGGAGCTCGCCCTGAAGGTGCGCGCACAGGTTGCCGAGGACGTGAAGGCCTTCGGCGCGCCCGTGTGCCTGGCGACGATCCTCGTCGGCGACGACCCGGCGTCGCACGTCTACGTCGGTTCCAAGCACAAGGCGTCGCACGAGGCGGGCATCGACTCGCGCGACCACCGGTTCCCGGAGTCGACGCCGGAGCAGGACGTGCTCGACCTCGTCGCGGAGCTGAACGCGGACGACGCCGTCGACGGGATCCTCGTCCAGCTGCCGCTCCCCGCGCACATCGACGAGCCGACGGTGCTTCGGGCGGTGAACCCCGACAAGGACGTCGACGGCTTCCACGTCCTGAACGCGGGCCGCCTGTTCCTCGGCGAGCCGTTCCTCGTGCCGGCGACCCCGTCCGGGGTCATGGTCATGCTCGCCGAGCACGGCGTCGAGCTGAAAGGTGCGGAGGCCGTCGTGATCGGCCGCAGCGAGATCGTCGGGAAGCCGATGGCGATGCTCCTCCTCGCCGAGCACGCGACGGTCACGATCTGCCACTCGCGTACCGCCGACCTGGCCGTGCACACACGGAGGGCCGACGTCCTCGTCGCCGCTGTGGGCCGCCCCGGCCTGGTCACGCCGGAGATGGTCAAGCCGGGCGCGACCGTCATCGACGTGGGCGTGAACCGCACCGAGGAGGGCAAGCTCGTGGGGGACGTCGATCCGGGCGTCTGGGAGGTCGCCGGCCTCATGACACCGGTACCGGGAGGGGTCGGGCCGATGACGATCGCGATGCTCCTGCGCAACACGCTGAAGGCGGCGCAACATCGCCGCTCGCGAGTTGCGGCGCCAGACGGCTAGGCGCTACGGTTCCGCCGTTCAAAGTCAACGGCTGCGGTCCTCGAAGGCTGCGGCCATCCGTGTAGGAGGACGTACGTGGAGCAGGGCACCGTCAAGTGGTTTTCGAACGAGAAGGGCTACGGGTTCATCGAGCGCGAGGGTGGGGACGACGTCTTCGTCCACTTCAGCGCGATCGAGATGGACGGCTTCAAGACCCTCACCGAGGGCCAGCGCGTGCAGTTCGAGGTCGTCCAGGGGCCCAAGGGTGCCCAGGCCGCGAACGTGACCGCAGCCGCCTGAGGCGGTCGGCGCAGGAGTGGCGACGGGCTCCCGGGAGGGGGCCCGTCGTTTTCTTTCCCGGGGGTCTCGCACGGAGATCCTGCAACCGACGACGCTCGCCAGCCGTTTGAGAGGATCGGCCTTCGATGTCCATTTCCCGTGAAGAGGTGCTCCACGTCGCGCGACTCGCGCGCCTCGCCCTGACGGACGAGGAGGTCGAGCGCATCACCGGCGAGCTCGGCGCGATCCTCGACGCGGTCGGGGTCGTCGCGGAGCTCGACCTCGCGGACGTTCCGCCGACCTCGCACCCCCTCGACCTCGTCAACGTCTGGGACGACGACGAGCCCCGGCCCTCGCTCGGGCTCGACGAGGCGTTCGCGAACGCGCCCTCGCGCGACGGCGACCACTTCCGGGTCCCGCCCACGACCTGATGGCACCCATCGTCGACACCCTGCGCTTGACCGCAGAGGACGCGATCGGCCTCGTCGAGCGCGGCGAGATCTCCGCGGCCGAGCTCCACGCGGCGTACCTGGAGGCGATCGCGGAGCGCGACGGCGAGCTCCACTGCTTCCTGCGCACGACCGAGCCCGGCGACGGCACGAGCATCCCGATCGCGCTCAAGGACGTCATCTCGACGAAGGGCGTCGAGACGACGGCCGGCTCGAGGATCCTCTCCGGGTACGTGCCCGTCTTCGACGCGACGGTCGCCGCGCGCTGCAAGGCGGCGGGGCTCACGCTCCTCGGCAAGACGAACCTGGACGAGTTCGCCATGGGCTCCTCGACGGAGAACTCGGCGTGGGGGCCGTCGCGGAACCCGTGGGACCCGACCCGGGTTCCCGGGGGCTCGGGCGGGGGCTCGGCCGCTGCGGTGAGCGCGGGCCTCGCGCCGTGGGCGCTCGGCTCCGACACCGGCGGCTCGATCAAGCAGCCGTCCGCGCTCTGCGGCAACGTCGGCCTGCGCCCGACCTACGGGACGGTCTCGCGCTACGGGATCGTCGCGTTCGCGTCGAGCCTCGATCAGATCGGCCCGGTCGCGAAGACGGTGCGCGACGTCGCTCTCCTCTACTCGATCATCGCCGGGCGCGACCCGCGCGACTCGACGACGGCGGAGCTGCCCGAGCCGGTGCGCCTCCCGGAGGGCGACTCGCTCGCCGGCGTGCGAATCGGCGTCCCCGTGGAGCTGAACGAGGCGGAGGGCATCGAGCCCGGCGTGAAGGAAACCGTCGCGCGGGCGATCGCGCTCGCCGAGGAGCTCGGCGCCGAGGTGGGGGAGTGCTCGCTGCCGCGGTCGGTGCGGTACGGGCTCCCCTGCTACTACCTCATCGCCCCGGCCGAGGCGTCCTCGAACCTCGCACGCTACGACGGCGTCCGCTACGGGCCGCGCTCCGACGGCGACACGTACCGCGAGATGGTCGAGCGCACGCGCGACGACGGCTTCGGCGACGAGCCGAAGCGGCGCATCATGCTCGGCACGTACGCGCTCTCCGCCGGCTACTACGACGCGTTCTACGGCCAGGCGCAGAAGGTGCGCACGCTCATCATCCGCGAGCACCGCGAGGCGCTCGAGCGGTTCGACGTCCTCGCCTGCCCGACGTCGCCGACGGTCGCCTTCCCGTTCGGCGAGCGCGTCGCCGACCCGCTCGCAATGTACGCGAGTGACATCCTCACGATCCCCTCGAACCTCGCGGGCGTTCCCGGGCTCTCGATCCCGTGCGGGCTCTCCGAGGGGCTCCCCGTCGGGCTGCAGCTCATCGGCCGGCAGTTCGGCGAGAACCGCGTGTTCGAGGTCGGCCACGCGCTCGAGCAGGCGCTCGGGTTCGACACGGTTCCGGAGCGGTGGCGGCAGGGGTCGGGCCCCGGACCTGTCCGAAGGGGACGTGAAAGGGGTCAGACCCCCAACGTGTCCGGAGAGGACGTGCACGCGCTCGAGCAGGTGCTTGGATTGGACAAGATCCCCGAGCGGTGGCGGCAGGGGTCGGACTCAGGATCTGTCCGAAAGGGACGTGAAAGGGGTCAGACCCCGGAAGTGTCCGGAGGGGACGGTTCGGTGTGACGTGGGAGCCGGTCATCGGGCTGGAGATCCACGTCCAGCTGAAGACGAGGACGAAGATGTTCTGCCGCTGCCCGGCCGGGTTCGGCGCCGGAGAGAACTCGCAGACGTGCCCGGTCTGCCTCGGCTTCCCCGGTGCGCTGCCGGTGATGAACCGGCGCGCCGTCGAGTGGACGATCCTGCTCGGGCTCGCGCTCGAGTGCGAGATCGCCGCCCGCGCGGAGTTCGCCCGCAAGAACTACTTCTACCCCGACCTCTCGAAGGGCTATCAGATCTCGCAGTACGATCTACCATCTTGCAAAGACGGTAAGATGATAGTACCAACTGCAAATGGCGACCACGTGATCGGGATCGTGCGGGCGCACCTCGAGGAGGACGCCGCCAAGACCGTGCACGTGGGCGGCCGCACGGGGCGCATCGGCGGTGCGGACTGGTCGCTCGTCGACTACAACCGTGGGGGGACGCCCCTCGTCGAGATCGTGACCGCGCCCGATCTCCGCTCGGCCGACGAGGCGAAGCGCTTCCTCCAGCTCCTCCGCCAGACGATCGTGGAGCTCGGGATCTCGGACGCGGAGATGGAGAAGGGGACGCTGCGTGTGGACGCCAACGTGTCGGTCCGTCCGGCAGGTTCCGACGAGCTTCGCACGCGGACGGAGCTCAAGAACATGAACTCGTTCACGTTCATCGCCCGCGGGATCGAGGCCGAGGTCGAGCGGCAGGTCGCAGTCTGGGAGTCGGGCGGCGAGGTGCAGCAGGAGACGTACGACTTCGACGCCGCCACCGGCGCCCTGACTGCGAGGCGCGCGAAGGAGGAGGCGGACGACTACCGCTACTTCCCCGAGCCCGACCTCGTGCCCGTCGAGCCCCCGGCCGAGCTGGTCGATCGTCTCCGCTCCGAGCTGCCGGAGCTTCCGGCCGCCCGTATTCGCCGGATCGAGCCCGCGCTCGACCTCGACCGCGCGGTCGTCCTGGTGACGGGCGGCCTCGACCGTCTCTGGCAGGCGACCGTGGACGAGGGTGCAGACCCGATCGCGACGGCGAACGTCGTTGCCAACGCCCTCGTCGGCGCCGGGGTCGACCCCGCGGCGGTGCCCCCCGCTGAGCTCGCGAAGCTCGTCGGCGCCCGCGACCGGATCCCGCGGACGGCGTTCGACGCGGCTCTCGCGAAGCTCGGGGAGCCCGGCTTCTCGGCCGACCCGTACCTCGCCGAGGAGGCGGTGTCGGACACCGCCGAGCTCGAGCCGGTCGTCGCGCGGATCCTCGAGGCGAGCCCGAAGGAGGTCGCGGCCTACCGCGCCGGCAAGGAAGGGCTGCTCGGCTTCTTCGTCGGGCAGGTGATGCGCGAGACCCGTGGCAAGGCCGACCCGCGCGTCGTGAACGAGCTCGTCCGAAAGGCGCTCGTGGAGTAGGCGAGCCGATCGCGGCGTCGCGCGAGCTGCGACGAGACGCCTTGTGACACTTTGTCACAAGGCCCACGGCGCCCCGGCGGTTGCGCCGCTCCGGGTTGGGGGCGGTCAGCTCTTCGGGATGCCGAGCTCGCGGCCGAGGTAGAGGCCGGAGCTCTCCGCCTCGACGTAGGGCGCCATCGCCTCCCGGCGCTCGGCCTCCACGGGCGAGGCGCGGTACCGCTCACGGGATTCGAACGAGTCCCAGACGGAGACGCCCACCACCTCGTTGCGCTCCGCCGAGAAGCACTCGTACGCGCGGAGCATCCCCTTCGGGAAGTCCTTCGGCCTCCAGGCTTTCCGGAACTCCTCGTAGGCCCCGGGCTTGATCCGCCGGGTCGTGATCCAGACGACGTACTGATCGGGCTCCATGGCTCCTCCCAGTGACGATTCGACAACGGGACCGTAGCGAAGCAGCGCCTGCGGAGCGCCTGCAGCGGTCGTCTACCGGTCGCCCCGCTACCCTTCGCGCGTGCTTCGCTCCCGCTCCGCGGCCCTGACCGCGCTCGCCGTCCTGCTCTTCGGAGCCGGCCTCGTCCTCGCGTCGTGCGGAGGCGGCGACGGGACGGCAGAGACGACTACGGCAGAGACGACCACCACAGAGACGACGACCGAGACGACGACCGAGACGACGACGACCGAGACGACGACCACCGTCGAGGAGGACAAGCCCGTCGTCGTGCGCGTCGTCGTCGCAGGCGGCGTCCCCAAGGGAGGCATCGTCCGCGAGACCGTGCGCAAGGGCGATCGAGTCGTCCTCGTCGTGACGTCGGACGAGGCGGACGAGGTTCACGTCCACGGGTACGACATCTATCGCGACCTCGAACCGGGCAAGGCTGCCCGCATCGCCTTCCTCGCGAAGCTGCCCGGCAGGTTCGTGGTCGAGCTGCACGAGCGCGGTACGCAGATCGCCGATCTGACCGTCAGGCCGTGACCTTCATCGCCCACGGGATCGGCGGGGTCCGCGACCTCCCGGTTCCGGAAGCGTTCTTCTTCTGGACGGCGGCGATCGTCCTCGTCGCCTCCTTCGTCCTGCTCGGCGCCCTCTGGCGGCGGCCGCTGCTGGCGGCGCTCGCGGGCGGCGCGGCGCTGCCCTCTGCCGTCAGCGCCGTCGTCCTCTCGCGCGCGCTCCGGGTCGTCCTCCAGGCCGTCGCGGTCGCGCTCCTCGCGGTCACGCTCGCGACCGCCCTCTTCGGCACGGAGACCGAGCTCCTGAACTTCGCGCCGACGTTCGTGTACGTGATCTTCTGGCTCGGCATCCCGCTCCTGTCGGTGCTGCTGGGGAACGTCTGGCGCGTGCTCAGCCCGTGGCGCGCCCTCGCCGACGGCAGCGTCTGGCTGCTGGAGCGGGGCGGCAGGGAGGCCCGCCCCGTCCTCGAGTGGACGGGGCGCTGGGGGCGCTACCCGGCGGCGGGGGCGCTCTTCGCCTTCGTCGCCCTCGAGCTCTCGCACCCTCGGCCCGCGTACCCACGGACGCTCGCGATCGCCATCGCGCTCTACACGTACTGGGCGCTCGCCGGGATGGCCGTCTACGGGCGCGAGGCGTGGACGCGGAACGGGGAGGGGTTCGCGGTCGCGTTCGGGCTCCTCGCGCGGATCGCGCCGTTCACCGTTCGCGACGGGACGCTCGTCGTGCGCTGGCCGTTCACGGGGCTCGCCGGGGCCGACAGGACGCCGGGCACGCTGCTCTTCGTGGCCGTGATGCTCGGCTCCACGAGCTTCGACGGGTTCTCGCGCACGACGACGTGGCAGGATCGGCTCGCGAACGTGCGCGCCGACCTCGCCGGCTCGTCACAGCGGGTGGTCGACCTCGCCACGACGCTCGTGAACATGGCCGGTCTCGCGGCCTTCGTCCTGGCGGTGGTGGCGACGTACCTCGCTGCCGTGTGGGCGGCGCGCGGTCTCGTGCGGGCGCCGCGCTCGCTCGTCCCCGACTTCGTCCTCCCGCTCGTGCCGATCGCGGCGGCGTACGTCATGGCGCACTACTTCTCGCTCTTCGTCATCCAGGGGCAGTTCATCGTCACGCTCGCCTCCGACCCGTTCGGGAGGGGCTGGGACCTCTTCGGGACGCGCGACTTCGCGCCGAACCTCGCCATCGTCTCGCCGACGACCGTCTGGTACGTGCAGGTCGTGTCGCTCGTGGTCGGTCACGTCGCCGGCCTCGCGATCGCGCACGACAGGGCCGTTGCGCTCTTCGAGGACCGCCGGGCCGCGCTGCGCTCGCAGTACCCGATGCTCGCGCTGATGGTGCTGTATACGGTGGGGGGGCTATGGGTGCTCTCGCGGGGCTAGTCGCGCACGGCGGCGTCGCAGGAGCCGTCGCCGAGGCGCTCGTCGGGGTGGCCGTGCTCGGTCTCTTCGTCGCCGTGTGGCTCCGGGAGCGGCGCGTCCGCGAGGGAGGCGAGAGCGGGCCGGCTCGCCTCAGGGACGAGGACGGTCTGCCACCTTCTTAGGCGCGACCATCCCCCCGTAGAGGAGCACCGCGGCCAGCGCGATCGCGGGGGCGAGCGCGCCCACCCCGAGCCCGGCGAGGCCGCTGCCGATCGCCGCCACGGCGACTCCGGCGACGAGGAGCGCATTCCCGACCGGGCGCCCGCGCATCGTCGCGACGGCGACGGCAACGACGGCGAGCGTCCCCAGGGAGTTCGCCGCGATCGCGACGGCCCTGGCAGGCCAGAAGGCGAGCACGTCCTGCGCTTCCGGCAGCTCGGTGCCCGCGAGCGTGCCCTCGAGCGGTACGGCGAGCGCGATTCCGACGGCGAGGCCGGTGAAGACGAGCGCGAGCGGCGCCGCCCAGCGCCGCCCGACGAGGAGGAGCGAGCCCGCCCCGAGGAGCGCGGCCGTGAGAAGGCCGCCACCCAGGTAGTAGACGCGGAACGCCGGCTCGCTCCAGCCGGCGGCGGCACCCCACGCGAGCGCGCCCGCGGCGAGTGCGTACGCTCCGAGCGCGGCCGACCACGCGAGGAGCTCGGGTGCGCGGCGTCGTCGGAACCGCCGGAGGAGGTCGGCGGAGAGCCGCAGCGTGACGAGCGCCGCGGCGAACGCGAGCAAGGCCTCCACGGAGCCTGACTCTAGCCCTCTCGATCGCTACTCTCCGCACGTGTTTCCGCGGTTCCTCCTGCTCCTTGCGACGGTGGTCGCCGCGCTCTCCGCAGTCCTCACGCCCCTCGACGCCGCGTCCAGGCGGGACTACGCCGCCGCCGCGTGGACGATCCTCCCGCCGGGGGAGAACGGGAGCGTCGCCTTCGACCGGAACACGACCGACCAGGCGAAGCTCTATGACGCGCTCACCCCGCTCCGCGGCAACGTGACCGCGCGCGACGTCCGTCGGTTCTTCAAGCCGGCGCCGCTCGGGGCGACCTTGCCGGCAGGCTCGCGGACGGAGCGCCCGCGGGCGGGTCTCGTGATCACGCGCGATCGGTTCGGCGTCGCGCACGTGCGGGGGAAGACGGAGGCGGACGTCGCCTTCGGCGCGGGGTGGGTCACGGCCGCCGACCGCGGGCTCCTGCTCCAGCTCATTCGCGGGCCGGCGCGGATCGCCGCGCTCGACGTTCCGGGTCTCGATCCGCTCGGGGTGGCGCTCTCCGGGAAGGCCTTCGTCCCGAGCGCCGCAGCCGAGGCGTTCCTCGCCAACCAGCTCGACGCCGTCCGCGCCCAGGGCGTGATCGGCCGCCGCCTGCTCGCCGTCGTGGACGCGTTCGCGGCGGGGGTGAACGCCTTCAACCGCTCGCAGGGGGTCGCCGTGCCGCCGTTCACGCGGGTCGACGTCGTCGCCTCGGCGGCACTGATCGCGTCGCAGTTCGGGACGAACGGTGGCCAGGAGGCGCAGAACGCGATGTTCCTCGACGCGCTCGAGGAGCGCCTGGGCGCCGAGGGCGCCCGGGCGGTGTTCGCCGACCTCCGGCAGGCGAACGACCCCGAGTCGCCGGTCACCGTCCCCGGGAGCTTCCCGCAGCAGCTCCCGGCCTCGCCCGCTCCCGGCAGCGTCGTCATCGACGACGGGAGCTTCACCGGCGCGCCGCCCGACGTTCCTGCGGTCGCCTCGAACGCGCTCCTGATCGGCGCGAAGCGCTCGCAGACCGGGCACCCCATCCTCGTCGCGGGACCGCAGGTCGGGTACTTCTTCCCCGAGTTCTTCGCGGAGATGGAGCTCTCCGGCGGAGGCTTCGACGTGCGCGGAGCGGTCTTCCCGGGCGTCCCCTTCGTGCTCATCGGACGGGGCCCCGACTTCGCCTGGAGCGCCACGTCGTCGCAGGCCGACAGCCGCGACCTGTTCGTCGAGACGCTCTGCGGCGACGACCGGACGTACCTCTATCGCGGCCAGTGCGAGCCGATGCGGCGGTTCGTCGTCGGGACGCTTCAGGCGCAGGGCCAGCCAGACCAGCAGGTCTCGTACGACGAGACGGCCCACGGGCCGGTCGTCGGGTACGCGACGGTGGACGGGACGCGCGTGGCGATCGCCGCCCAGCGCTCGACGCGCGGCCGGGAGCTCCTGAGCTCGCGCGCGTTCTACGAGCTGAACACGGCCCGGGTCACCTCGGCGAAGAGCTTCCTGAAGTCGATGAGCGCGGTCGAGTTCTCCTTCAACTGGTTCTACGTCGACCACCGTGACATCGCCTTCTTCTCGAGCGGGCGCCTGCCGATCCGCGCGGCGGGCACCGACTCGGCCCTCCCGACCCACGGCGGAGGCGGCTACGACTGGCGTGGCTTCGTGCCCGTCACGGGGCACGCGCAGGGCGTCAATCCCGCCTCCGGCGTGATCCTCAACTGGAACAACCGTCCTGCCGCGAACGTCGGCGCGGCGGACTCGAACTTCGCGTACGGGTCGGTTCAGCGAGTCGACCTCCTCGCCGCCGCCATCGCGAGCCGCAAGAAGCACACGCTCGCGAGCGTCACGGGCGCGATGAACAAGGCCGCGACGCAGGACTTCCGGGCGCAACGCGTGTGGCCCGTCGTCCGCGCGGTGCTCCGCACCGGCCCGGCACCGAGCGCGAGGGCGGAGGCGGCCGCGGCGCTCCTCGACGGCTGGCGCGCTGCGGGGTCGAGCCGTCTCGACCGCGATCTCGACGGGAAGATCGACGACCCCGGCGCGGCCGTGATGGACGCCGCGTGGCCGCGTATCGCGGACGCGGTGCTCGCGCCCGTCCTCGGGCCGCTCGTGGATCGCCTCGCCGAGCTGCACGGACGGAGCGACGACGCAGGCCCGGGAGGCTCCGCGTACCTCTCGGGGTGGTACGGGTACGTGGACAAGGACCTTCGCTCGCTCCTCGGCCGCCCCGTGCGCGGCGCGTTCTCCCGGCGTTACTGCGGGGCCGGTTCGCTCGACGCGTGCCGGGAGTCGCTGTGGGCGGCCCTCGACGCCGCGGCGGCCGAGCTCGAGACGACGCAGGGCGCGACTCCGCAGGCATGGCGGGCGGACGCGACCGCCGAGCGCATCCGCTTTACGTCGGGGATTCTCCCGGACACGATGCGCTGGACGAACCGGCCGACGTTCCAGCAGCTCATGTCGTTCTCGGGGCACCGCTAGGGCAGCCCGCGCGAGCGGGGTACTGCTGGGGCAGCTCGGCCCGGCGTCCTGCGCCGCCTGCACGCGTCCGGCGGTGCATGCCGCCTGCACGGCGCGGGCGTCCGCACGCGCCGCCTGCACGCGCCGCCTGGCGCGTCCGGCGTCAACCGCACGAGCTCGTCGGCCGATCGACCCGAGGAGGCCTGCAGCCTGGTCGATGTCCGCCCCGCGTCGCCCCGCGACCTGCAACGGAACGATCGCAAGTTACAACTTGCAACTTGGCCGCTCGTCGCGCCGAGCCGCACGAGATCGGCTCCAGCAGGCGGAAGGAGGCGGCTCGTTACAAGTTGTCACTTGCTCCCAGGCGTCTCGCGCGGCGGGGTCGGCCGGTACGCTCACGCTCCGATGGAGCGCAAGCGGTACCTCCTCGCGCCCGGGCCGACGCCGGTGCCTCCTGCCGTCCTGGCGGCCGGGGCCGCGGAGGTGCTCCACCATCGAGGCCCGGACTTCCGGCAGCTCATGCTGCGGACGCTCGACCGCCTGCAGCAGGTGTGCCGCACGCGGAACGACGTGCTCCTCTTCACCGCGTCCGGCTCGGCGGCTTTCGAGTCGGCGGTCGTGAACCTCCTCTCGCCGGGGGAGCGCGTGCTCGCGGTCATGGCCGGAGAGTTCGGCGAGCGCTGGGGGAAGCTCGGGCGCGCGTACGGCGTGGACGTGCACGAGCTCCGCTACGCGTGGGGCGAGACGCCCCGCGCGGAGGACGTCCGTGCGCGGCTCGAGGAGACGGGGGCCGAAGTGGCGTTCATCGTCCACTCGGAGACCTCGACCGGCGTCGTCTCCGACGTCGAGTCGATCGCGCGGGCGTGCCGCGACGCCGGCGCCGCGATCGTCGTGGACGCCGTCTCGAGCCTCGGCGCCGTCCCGGTCGAGACCGACGGCTGGGGCCTCGACGTCGTCGTCGCCGGCTCGCAGAAGGCGCTGATGACACCTCCCGGGCTCTCGCTCGTCACCGTCTCGGGCGGCGCCTGGGAGCGGTCGAAGCACGCCACCCTTCCGAGGTTCTACTTCGACTGGGAGGCGACGCGGGCGGCGCTCGAAACCGGCTCGACGCCCTTCACGCCTGCGGTGACGATCGTCGCAGCGCTCGACGTCGCTCTCGGGATGCTGCTCGAGTCCGGCCTCGAGGACGCGTTCGCGCGGCACGCGGCGCTCGGTCGCGCCTGCCGGGAGGGCGTCAAGGCGATGGGCCTCGAGCTGTTCTCGCCGGACGAGGAGCGGTCGGCCATCGTGACCGCGATCCTCACGCCGGAGGGGATCGATGCCCGCGAGCTCGTGCTGGCGCTCCGCGATCGCTTCGGGATCACCGTCGCGGGCGGCCACGGAGAGCTGGGCGCCAGGATGTTCAGGATCGGGCACATCGGGTACTACGACGTCCTCGACATCACGACCGCGCTCACGGCCGTCGAGGCGCTCCTCGTCGAGCGCGGCGCCGACATCGAGCGTGGGGTGGCGGTCGCGCGGGCGCTCGAGGCGTACGCCGAGACGGGGCGTGTCTGACACCGAGCGGCTCCGCGTCCTCGTGCGCGAACCGATCGCGCCGGCGGGGGTGGAGTACCTCCGCGAGCGGTTCGAGGTCGTCGAGGACCGCGACTCGGATCTCGCCTCCATCATCGACGGCTTCGACGCCGTCATCGTCCGCTCGGCGACGACGCTGGACGCCGCCACCATCGAGCGCGCGCGACGGCTGAAGGTGATCGGCCGCGCGGGAGTCGGCGTCGACAACATCGACGTCGAGGCCGCGACCCGCCGGGGGGTCGTCGTCGCGAACGCAGCCGAGACGACCGTGGTCTCGGCAGCCGAGCACGCGATCGCCCTTCTCCTCGCGCTCGCCCGGAACATCCCCCAGGCCCACGCCGAGCTCAAGCGCGGCACCTGGGACAGGACTCGGTTCGTCGGGGTCGAGGTCGCCGGCAAGACGCTCGGCGTGCTCGGTCTCGGCCGGATCGGGCGCGAGGTGGCCCGGAGGGCGCTGGGCCTGGGCATGACGGTCGTCGCCCATGACCCGTTCGTGACCCAGGAGCGCTTCCGCGAGCTCGGTACCGAGCAGGCCGTCACGCTCGACGAGCTTCTCGTTCGGGCGGACGTGATCACGCTCCACCTACCGCTCAACGACGAGACTCGCGGGATCCTCGACGCAGCGGCGTTCGAGAGGATGCGAGACGGCGTGCGAATCGTCAACGCGGCGCGTGGCGGGCTGGTGGACGAGGATGCCCTGCTCGCCGCGCTCGCCTCGGGGAAGGTGGCCGGTGCCGCGCTCGACGTCTTCGCGAGCGAGCCGTACTCCGGCCCCCTCCTCGAGCGGGAGGACGTCGTCGTCACGCCCCACCTCGCAGGCTCGACGGCCGAGGCGCAGGACCGTGCGGGGGTCGTCGTCGCGGAGCAGGTCGCCGCGGCGCTCGAGGGAGGCTTCGTGCAGACGGCCGTCAACATCCCTGTGGTCGAGCCCGGGGAGCTCGAGGCCCTCGGGCCGTTCGTCTCGCTCGCGGCGAAGCTCGGCCGGCTCGCCATCGGGCTCGCCGACGACTGGCCGCGCCGGATCGTCGTCGCCGTCCACGGTCCGCTGTCGGAGCACGACACGCGGCTCCTCGTCGTCGCCGCGTTGAACGGGGCGTTCCAGGGCCGGGTCGACGAGGCCGTCAACTACGTCAACGCCCCGCTCATCGCCACCGAGCGCGGTGTCGAGGTGTCCGAGCAGCGGTTCGCCGCATCCGGCGGCTACACCAACCTCGTCCGCGTCACGGTCACCGCGGGCGGCGTGGAGCTCGAGGTGTCGGGCACGATCGTCGGCCCCGAGAACCGCATGTTCCTCGCGGGCGCGCTGGGCTTCGCGATCGACATCGAGCTCGCCCCTCGCATGGCCTTCCTGGTGTACGACGATGTCCCAGGGGTGATCGGCAAGGTCGGCACGATGTTCGGCGAGACCGGCGTCAACATCGCCAACATGGCCGTCTCGCGGACGAAGGAGGGGGGTAAGGCGCTCATGGCGTTCTCCATCGACTCCCCGGCGCCAGAGGCGCTCGTGCAGCGCGTGCGCGCCTCCGGATTCGACGACGTCCGGTTCATCACCCTTGCCTAGCGTCCCTCAGCTCGGGAGGCGCGGGGGCGGTTGGGTCGTCCTTCAGTTCGCCCTCGTCGCCGTGCTGGTCGTCGTGGGCATCGCAGGGCCGGACTGGCCGGGCACTGCGTCGGGGCTGCGCGTGACCGCGGGGATCCTGCTCGCTATTGCAAGTGCGACGACCGGTGTGCTCGCGGCCCGCGCGCTCGGGGCCG
Organism: uncultured Gaiellales bacterium; assembly: GCA_964578545.1. GTDB lineage: Bacteria > Actinomycetota > Thermoleophilia > Gaiellales > Gaiellaceae > GMQP-bins7. The sequence goes on along the minus strand of CAZODN010000031.1, from coordinate 4,670 downwards.
GCCTCACACCGTTCCCGCACCCGTCGCGCGAGGCGAGCTTCGTCGCGCACGGCCCCTACGACGTCGTCCGGCACCCGATCTACTTGTCGGCGCTCCTCTTCCTCGCAGGCGTCTCGCTCCTGCTCTCGCCGTGGGCGCTCGTCGTCACGGCGCTCCTCGGCGTCGTCTGGGCGCTGAAGTCGAGCGTCGAGGAGCGGTTCCTGCGCGACCACTACCCCGAGTACGCGGAGTACTGCGAGCGCACACGGTTCCGCCTCGTGCCCTTCGTGTACTGACCCGGGCAGGGTAGGCTGCAGGCGTGGCGGACTGGCCGGAGCCGGTCGAGCGGGTGTCCTCTTACCTCCGGGAGTCGGGAGCCGAGGCCCGCATCCACGAGTTCCCCGAGGGGACGCCCACGGCGGTCGACGCCGCGCGGGCGGTCGGATGCGGCGTGGAGCAGATCGTGAAGTCGCTCGTGCTCGTGTGCGACGAGCGCCTGGTGGTCGCCCTCGTCCCGGGCGACCGCCGAGGGGACACCGGCAAGATCGGGGCCGCGGTCGGCGCGTCGTCGGTGCGCGTGGCGAAGGCCGGCGAGGTCGAGGAGGCGACCGGCTTCGCTCCCGGCGCCGTCGCACCCTTCCCGCTCCCGAAGGTGCACGACGTGCTCATCGAGCGCGAGCTCTTCCGGCACCACCTCGTCTGGGCGGGCGCCGGGTCGCCTCGGCACGTCGTGGGCATGGCGCCGGGCGAGCTGGCGAGGGTCGCGCAGGCGCGGCCGATGGACGTCGTCACGGACGAGACCTACGATTCGACGAGACCAAAGGAGAGCTGAGGCGATGCAGGCCACCGAGAAGATCTGGATGAACGGCGAGCTCGTAGACTGGGCCGACGCGAAGGTGCACGTCGCCTCCCACGGGCTCAACTACGGCAGCGGCGTGTTCGAGGGGATACGGTGCTACGACACGCCGCGCGGCCCGGCCGTCTTCCGGCTCCACGACCACCTCCGACGCCTCGAGAACTCGGCGAAGGTCCTCTACATGGACCTCCCCTACACGGCCGAGGAGCTCCGCTCGGCGACGCACGAGCTCATCGCCGCGAACGGCATCGCCTCGTGCTACGTACGCCCGCTCGCGTTCTACGGCTACGGAGAGCTCGGCGTGGCGTCGACGGGGAACCCCGTGGACGTGGCGATCGTCAGCTTCCCCTGGGGCGCCTACCTCGGCGAGGACAGCCAGCGCCTCGGGATCAGCGCGAAGATCTCGAGCTGGCAGCGCGTCGGGCCGAACGTCATCCCGCACGTCGCCAAGGCGACGGGCATCTACCTGAACTCCATGCTCGCGACCATGGAGGCGCGGCGCGCCGGCTACGACGAGGCGATCATGCTCAACGCCGAGGGCTACGTCGCGGACGGCCCGGGCGAGAACGTCTTCGTCGTCAAGGACGGAGTCCTTCACACGCCGCCGCTCGCGATGTCGATCCTCCCCGGGATCACGCGCGACACCGTCATCCAGATCGCCCAGGACATGGGCCACCGGGTCGAGGAGACGTTCCTCATCCGCACCGACCTCTACGTCGCCGACGAGGTCTTCATGGTCGGCACGGCGACCGAGGTCGCCCCGGTGCGCGCCGTCGACGACCGCGAGATCGGCGTCGGGCCGGTGACGCGCGAGCTGCAGAAGCTCTATCTCGACACGGTGCAGGGTCGCAGCGAGCGCTGGGGGCACTGGCTGGACGTCGTCGAGATGACGCCCTCCACGGCGTAGCGTGGCGGCAGTCAGGCACGTCGGGCTCTCGCTCCCCTGGCTCGACGAGCGGGAGGAAGAGCTCGTCCTCGAGGTCCTGCGCTCGGGCCGACTCTCGCTCGGCCCGGCCATCGACCGCTTCGAGGAGGCGTTCGCCGAGACCGTCGGCGCGCCGTACGCCGCGGCGGTCTCGAGCGGCACCGCGGGGCTCCACCTCCTCTGCATCGCCGCCGGCGTCCGGCCGGGGGACGAGGTGATCACCTCGCCGTACTCGTTCGTCGCCTCCGCGAACTGCGCCGTCTACGAGGGCGCGACGCCGGTCTTCGCGGACGTCGACCGACGGACGCTCAACCTCGACCCGGCCGCCGTGGAGGCTGCGGTGACCGAGCGCACGCGCGCGATCGTGGCGGTGGACATCTACGGCTACCCGTGCGAGCTCGACGAGCTCCGCGCGGTCTGCGACCGCCACGGGCTGGCGCTCGTCCAGGACGCGTGCGAGGCGCTCGGCGCGCGGTACAAGGGAGCGCCGGTCGGGTCGCAGGGCCCGTCGGCCGTGTTCGCCTTCTACCCGAACAAGCAGATGACGACGGCCGAGGGCGGCATGGTGACCACCCACTCGGAGGAGGAGTGGCGGCTCGTCCGCTCGCTCCGGAACCAGGGGCGCGCGGACTCCGGGGGCTGGCTCGAGCACGCGCGGCTCGGGTTCAACTACCGGCTCGACGACGTCCGGGCCGCGATCGGAGTGGGCCAGCTGGAGAAGCTCGACGACATCCTCGCCGCGCGCGCGGCAGTCGCCGCTCGCTACGGGGAGCTCCTGGAGGGGATCGACGGCCTCGAGCTCCCGTGCCCGGACGACGCCGAGCACGAGCGCTCGTGGTTCGTCTACGTCGTGACGCTCCCGCCCGGTGCCGACCGCGAGGCGGTCATCTCGGCGCTCGACGCCCGCGGCGTCCAGACCGCGCGCTACCTCCCCTGCATCCACCTGCAGGCGTACATGCGCGAGCGCTACGGGTACGGCGAAGGGCTGTGCCCCGTCGCGGAGGAGCTGAGCGCGCGGACGCTCGCGCTCCCGTTCCACGCCCGGCTCGACGAGGACGACCAGGCCCACGTCGCGGAGTCGCTCCGCGACGCCCTCGCGGCCGCGTAGCGCGCGCCTACGCGGCGGGGCGCGCCGAGACCCGGGCTCGGAGCTCCTCGTCCCCGAGCACGTCGTCCGGGAGGTCGTAGCGGCGGAACGCGAGCAAGCCGATCAGGACGAGTCCGGCGGCGACCGGCCCGACGAGCCGGATGCCGAGGGGGTTCTCGGCCGTGCGCCCGAGCGTCCAGAGGATCCCGAGGACGAGCGGCGCGAGCGCGGAGGTCGTCTTCTCGACGAAGTTCTGGGCGCCGTAGTACGTGGCCTCCCTGCGAAGCCCCGTCTGCAGCTCGTCGTAGTCGATGATGTCGGCGGTCAGCGGGGCGGGGAACAGGTAGTTCCCGGCGATCGGGAGCCCGACGACGACCATCGCGACCACGAGCTGCACCTCGGGCGCGATCCCCGGGAGGAACCCTGCGAGCGCGAGGAACGGGAAGAGGAGCACCGCGCCGAGGAGCGACGCGCGGTACGCAGTCCGCTTCGACGTTCGCCGCGAGAGGCGCGTCATCAACGGGACGGTGACGACCATCGTCGCGAGCGCGACTGCCGCGAGCCCCGCGCCCCAGCGCCCGACCTTCTCGATCTCGAACGACGCCTTGATGAGGAACGGGAGCGAGCCGAGCAGCACCTGGAAGCCCAGCTGGAAGAGCGCGAAGGTCGGGAGGAAGGAGAGGAAGTAGCGGTTCCGGAACGTGATCGAGAGCGCCTCGCGCAGCCCGAGCTCGGCCGGCTCCTGCGTCTTCGATGCGTACGGCCACGCGCCGGCGACGCCCAGGTACCGGAAGCTCAGCGCGAGGATCGCAAGGGTCGCGGCCATGCCGGCATACCCGACGAGGTCGACGAGGAGGAAGCCGAGCACGAGCCCGACGGCGCCGCCGAGGAGCCCGCAGTAGACGCGGATGCCCACGATCGAGACGCGCTCGTCGCTCTCGGGCGCGATCTCCGGGAGGAGCGCCTCGTACGGGCCCCCGGAGAGCGTCGAGGTGAGGAAGTAGAGCTCGATGACGACGAAGAGGTACGCGCCCGCGGCTGCGGCGCTCGACTGCGGCGGCGTGAAGAGGAGGAACGAGAAGAGCGCCCAGAACGGGGTGGCCAGGACGATGAACGGGATCCGCCGCCCGAACCGCGAGTGCGTGCGGTCGCTCCAGAACCCGATGAGGCCGTCGTCCGCGGTCTCCAGCAGCCGGGCGACGGTCAGGATGGCGCCGACCGCGAACGCGCTCAGGACGTCCGTCGCCTCGACGTAGAAGTAGACGAGGAGCGCGTTTCGGCTCTGGGTCAGGGCCTCGCCGCCGATGCTCGACGACGCGTACATCAGCTTCGCGTGCAGGGGCATCCGCGCGCTCACCGCCCGCATTCTCCGCCTGGCGCTCAAGGCGTGCTCAACGGGGGCACGCCGCCTATCCTCGCTCGATGCGACGGGCCCACTCGGCGCTCCGGTTCGCGGCCGTGCAGGCTCGCGCCTGCGTCGGCCTCGCCGCGGCGTGGGGCCCGCCGCTCGTCGGCACGGCCGTCCGCCGGGGAGTCGGCCCGCCGCGGGCGGAGGA
>CAZODN010000031.1:0-257 GCA_964578545.1 uncultured Gaiellales bacterium | reverse complement strand
TCGTGCTTCTTGCAGAACGCGAAGCGCACCAGGCTGCCCCCGCGCGCGGGCACGGCCCCTGGCCGGCCGTGCTCCTCTTCCCGGGCGTCACCCGCGAGGGCCGGCGCCACCCGGCGTTCGTCGGGCTCGGGCGGGGCCTCGCGGCCTCGGGCTTCCTCGCCGTCGCGGCGGAGCCGGACGGGCTCGCGCGCGGCGAGCTGACGCGGGAGACGGCGAGTCAGGGGCTCGCGGCCGCGCTGGCCGTCGCGGCCCGCCCC
>CAZODN010000030.1:0-24814 GCA_964578545.1 uncultured Gaiellales bacterium | reverse complement strand
GGGGCGTGGCGGAACTTCGTGCCGCGACCGGACGACGGTGGGTTCTTCGCCGAGCGCATGACCGCTCGTCTGAGCGCGCCCCGCTTTCACCCCCACCCACTGAGCATCCACTTCAAGTCGGCGCACCGTGCGCACGAGGGCGTGCGGATCGGACGGGGCAATCACGAGGCGTTCGCAGATGGTCTCAGGCCCTTGCGCGGGTGGTACCCGATCGAGATCCTGCACTTCCCGGTTCGCTCGCTCGAGCAGTGCCTGCGCAAGTACGTCACGCAGTTCGTCGCGCTGGAGCGCAACGCTGAGAAGGGCATCCCCGACCACATGGCGGAGGCGTACGAGGCGTATCGCGCAGGACGGCTGGAGGACTTCTACCGCCCGCTCGTCGTCGACGACCGGGCGCTCGCGGAGGGCCTCCGATCGGGCAACCTCACGCTCGACACGAGGCTCCGGGACGTCCTGGCGGGGCTTGGCTTCGGCGAGGGGGCGGCTGGCGCTCGGACTCGCCCGTCCGCGATCGACGACGGAGCCGCGTTCGCGGCGGAGTGCTCGGCGCTCGACGAGGCGGACCTCGGGCTCGCGTTCGGGGCCCGCGTGGAAGACCTCGAGCGCCGGATCGCCGCGCTCGAGCAGACCCTGGCCCGACGCATGAGGGCAGCGCTCGGGAGGGCTCGACCATGAGACACGCGTGGGGCAGGCTCCTTGCTTTCGTGCCCACCCGGGCGGCTGGCGTCGCGCTCTTCGTCTTGGCGCTCGCGGTCTTCTGGGTCGAGTCCCTCGGCTGGCCGATGGCGAAGGGGCGCGACACCTGGGACTACCTCGTCTACTACCTCCAGCTCCTCGATGCCGATCCGCCGATCCGCGAGCTCCAGCTCTTCCGGACGCCGCTGACGCCTCTCGTCGTCGGGATCCCGCTCGACGTCGGCGGGCCGTGGCTCCTCGAGGCGGCGTTCGCAGTCCTCTTCGCAGTCTCCATCGTCGCCTGGAGCGCGACGGCTCTGCTCTTCGGCCGTCTCCCCGCGCTCTTCAGCGCGCTCCTGCTTCTCGCCTATCCGGCGTACGCCACGCTCTTCCACCAGGCCTCGAGCGACGCCGTCTTCGCCACCGGCCTCGCGGTCTGGGCGCTCCTCCTGGCGCGGGCGCTCGACCGCCCGTCGGGTCGGCGGTTCGCGGCCGTCGGCGCGGGCATCGCGATCCTCGTGCTGATCAGGCCCGCGAACCAAGTTCTCCTTCCCTTCGCCCTCTCTCCGCTCGTCGCCCACCTCGTGTGGCGCCGGCGCTTCCTGCTCACGGGGATCTGTGCCGCGGCGGCGTTGGTCCCGCTCCTCGTGTGGGCGGGGCACAACGGCGTCCGCTACGACGACGCGACCGTCGCCCGCGGGGGCCGAGCCTGGGTGCCGTTCCTGCAGGTGTTCACGGCGAACCGCACGATCTCGCCCGAGAACGGCCCGGCGTCACGACGGCTCGCCGACCTGATCGAGCGCGAAGTGCTCACACGCGAGCCGCACGCGAGCCTCGGCGTGTCGCTCGAGTCGTACCTCGCGAACGGCTCGAACTACGAGACCGTGCGCCTCATCGCGCTCTCCGACCGTGTGCTCGGCCGGGGTGAGAACTACGACGTCCTCTTCGACTCGGCGCTCGAGGCGATCCGGGAGCACCCCGGCACGTACGTGCGAGGGGTCGCGAGCACCTTCCGCGACTTCCTCGTCCAGCGTCCACTGCGTGAGGACGTCGCGCCGAGGCTCCAGACGGCGCCCGACGCGCCTGCCCCCACGTTCGAGAGCGACGGGGACGCCCTGCCGAACCCGCAAGCCACCGTGTTGCTCGATGGTGTCCCGTACGGGTTCGTCTGGTGCGCCTCGGACTACATCGACTCGTGCACGGCCGATCCCGCCGCTGTGTGGGATGACGCTGCCACGCAGCGGCGGTACCGAGAAGTGGTCGCACGCGTTCGTGCCTGGGACGCGCAGCTGCCCGCGCGTGAAGGCAACGCGCTCGTCCCGGAGCTCCTGAACCGGATCACGCCGCGGTTCCCGACGCCCCCGCTCTGGCTCGCCGTCGGCATCGTCGCGCTCGCCGTCCGGCGACCGCGCGGGTGGCCGACGATCCTCCTCCTCTGGGCGGCCGCATTCCTCGTGATCCTCATCCACGCGGCCACCCAGGGCGTCGCGCCGGAGTTCGCGCTCCCTGTGTACCCGGTCTTCATCGTGACCGCGCTCTGTGCCGTCGCCGGAGATCGCCGGTGTGAGCCGTCGGCCAGCGGCGCTCTCGGGGCCGGTCGCTAGCATCGACCGGGTGAGCCAGGTTCCGGGCACGCTCGACGAGCAGGCGAGCGCTGCGACGGCCGAGTCCGTGTCGAGCATCGGCGCGGACGGCTCGGCGCGCGTGACGGTCATCCGGCCTGCGCCGCGGTGGCCCCACCTCGCGCTGTCCGAGCTCTGGCACTACCGCGAGTTGCTCGGCACGCTCGTCTGGCGCGACGTCGTCGTGCGCTACAAGCAGACCTTCCTGGGGATCGCCTGGGCGATCCTCGTACCCGTCTTCACCGCAGCGGTGTACGTCGTCGTCTTCGGGAAGTTCGCGAACTTCCCCTCGGGGGACGTTCCCTACCCGAGCCTCGTCATCGCCGGCGTCCTTCCGATGCAGTACTTCGCGTCCGCGCTCACCGGCTCGAGCATGAGCCTCGCTGCGAACCTCAATCTCGTCACGAAGGTGTACTTCCCGCGAACCCTGCTCCCGCTCGCTGCCGTTCTCGTCCCCCTGGTCGACTTCGTAGTGGGCCTCCCCGTTCTCGTCGCGCTCATGGGGTGGTACGACACGTGGCCCGGTGGGATCGAGGTCCTCGCAGCTCCGGTCTTCATCGGGCTCGCGGTCGTGACGGCGCTCGGGTCCGGCTTCTTCCTCTCGGCCATGAACGTGCGCTACCGAGACGTGCGTTACATGATCCCCGTCTTCCTGCAGGTTCTGCCGCTCCTCTCGGGCGTGATGTACGCAGTCGAGGAGATCCCGGAGAAGTGGCAGTGGGTGCTCGCCTTCAACCCCATGACGGCGGTCATCAGCGGGTGGCGCTGGGCCGTGCTCGATGCCCCGGCGCCGAACGTCGAGCAGACCGCGCTCGGGTTCGCGATCGGGATGCTCGTCTTCGTAATCGGCCTGGGAGTCTTCCGCTCGTCGGAGCCGCGCTTCGCGGACACGATCTGATGACGGTCGCCATCGACGCCAAAGGTGTCTCGAAGAAGTACCGCCTCGGCGAGTACCAGGCGGCGTACGGGACCCTCCGGGAGTCTCTCGTGCACGCCGGTCGCCGCCTCGTCGGGAAGGAGCACCGGTCGCCCGCGCAGGAGCTGTGGGCTCTGGACGACGTGTCGTTCCAGGTTCGCGAGGGCGAGGTACTCGGCGTGATCGGCCGCAACGGCGCCGGGAAGTCCACCCTGCTGAAGGTCCTGACGCGCATCACGACCCCGACCTCCGGCCGGATCGAGATCCGAGGGCGCATCGGGAGCCTCCTCGAGGTGGGAACCGGTTTCCACCCCGAGCTCACGGGACGCGAGAACATCTACCTGAACGGGGCGATCCTGGGGATGAAGCGGCGCGAGATCCAGCAGAAGCTTCCGGACATGGTGGAGTTCTCCGGCGTCGAGGCGTTCCTCGACACCCCGGTGAAGCGGTACTCGAGCGGGATGTACGTCCGCCTCGCGTTCTCGGTCGCCGCGCACCTCGAGCCGGAGATCCTGCTCGTCGACGAGGTGCTGGCCGTCGGTGACGCCGAGTTCCAGGCCCGCTGCCTCGGGCGCATGGAGGACTTCGGGGCGACGGGCAGGACGGTCGTCTTCGTGTCGCACAACATGCAGGCGATGGCGCAGCTCTGCGACCGCGCCATCCTCATGGAGCAGGGACGGATCGTGATGGAGGGACCGAGCCCCGAGGTCGTGGCGCACTACCTGCAGACCACCGCAGGCGCTGGAGCGTCCCGGGAGTGGGCGGACCTCGAGAGCGCACCCGGCGACGAGCTCGTCCGGCTCCGCTCGGTGAGGGTCGTCGGAGCCGACGGCTCGACGGTCGAGTACGTCGACGTCCGCCAGCCCGTCGGTGTCGAGCTCGCATTCCGCGTCCTTGGCGAGGGCCCGCCGGTCAGGCCGAAGATCAAGGTCGTCGCCGACGGCCGCATCGCATTCAATGCGATGGACATCGACTCGCGCTGGGACGGGGTGTCGCCGCCCGCCGACTACGTCGCGACCGCGTGGATCCCGGGCAACCTGCTGAACGAGGGGCTCATCTCGGTCGACGCGGCGGTGTGCTCGATCGACTCCCCGAAGCTCCACCACCACGTCAGCGTCCACGAGGCGGTGTCGTTCCACGTGCAGGATCCCGCCGAAGGCGACTCCTCCCGCGGCACGTTCACCGGGCAGTGGCGTGGCGTCGTGCGCCCGCTCCTCGAGTGGACCGCGGAGAGGCGTCCGTGAGCGCTCCGCCGCGGACGGCTCAGGTCAGAGCGAACCGGGTCGGCTCGTCGAGCTCGTCGAGGCTCCCACGGTAGTTGTAGCTGCGCTCGGTCAGCGCCGCGAGCGAGGCCGGCGACGAGTAGGTCGCAGTCGCGAGGACGCGTGGGTTGGTCGTCGAGTGCCCGCCTCGGTGGAAACCGGAGGTGTTGCAGAAGAGCAGCGTCGCCTTCGGGCCCGTGAACGTCTTCACCGTGGACGCAGGGACTCTCGCCTCGAGCTCCTCCTCGGTCGGGTAATTCTGTCCCAGCGGCTTCCACGGCCAGGCGCCCGCGAAGGGGCCTCCCGGCTGGCTTCCGGGGATGTACTGGAACGGGCCCATTCCGTCCTCGACGTCCACGAGGTGGAGGAAGACCTTGAGCAGGTGCTTGTCGTTGTAGTCCCGATGCCAGCGCTGAGACGAGATGCGCTCGGAGCCCTCGGGCTGAGGGACGGAGTACCAGACGTCGACGTACTCGAGCTTCGACCACATGCGGAGGTAGGCGTTCGCGACGTCGAGCAGGCGGTGGGAGGCCGCCGCCCGGAACCACGGGTCGTCGAGACCGAGATCGACGCCGTAACTGTGCAGGCGGACGACGAACTCCTTCCCCTTTCGGACGCGGACGTGCTCGCCACCCTCTGCGAGATCCGCCTCCGTCTCCTCGACGAACCGCCGGCCCATCGCCTCGATCTCCTGCCAGTGCTCGGGGCTGAAGAGGTCCTCGAACCGGACGACCGAGTACCCCTGGTGCTCGAGCTCGCCGACGATCCTGCGCTGCGTCTCGTCGATCGCGGGCCGCCCGTGCGCGAAGAGCTGCCGGCTCCGGCGGTTCGAGAGCGCTCGATCGTGGATCTCGTAGGTCGTCCTGATCCCACCGCGCTCGAGCGCCTTGGCGACTCGGTCGGCGCGATGCGTGAACACGCGGTTCATTCGGCGTGCGAGCTTGGTCGTGCGGCGGTGCATGAAGGTCCCTCTCCTTCCTCGATGTAAGGGTCACCTTACAGCGCCCTCGAGCGAGCGGCTCTCGTCAATGGTGCACTACGTTCTCGGCGGTGCGCCCTACGACGTCCTTCTTCTTCGCCTACCGCGACTCGCGACAGCGCCGATCCGCGCTCGCCGCGCCTCGGGGCTCCGACGAGCGATACGTGCTGTTCGGCCTCGACGAGCTCGAGGCCCGGGGATTCCAGGCACGGCACAACCTCGAGCTTGGCGCACCGCCGCGGTGGGCGCGGTCGACCGGTGCCGGGCTCAAGTGGGCGCTCGAGCGTGCGGGCGGCTACGGAGGCGACTTCGACACCGTCCTCGCGTCCCTGAGGAGCGCGAACCGAGCGGACGTCGTCCTCTCGACGGTAGACACCGTGGGGATACCGCTCATGCTGCTGAAGAGGGCCGGGGCGCTCCGTCCGCCGCTCCTCTACGTCGCCGTCGGGCTCCCCGAGCGTCTCGCCCGGCTTCGCAACGAGCCCGTCCGACGCCTCTACGCCCGCTCCCTCGCGGCCACGGCGGCCGTCGTCACGTACAGCTCGTACGAGCGGGCGGAGCTCGCGGCGTGGGTCGCCGAGCACGGACGTGGCGCGCAGGTGCGGGCGGAGTTCGTGCCGTTCGGCGTCGACACGCGCGCGTACACGCCGCCGGAGCGGGAGCCGACCGACGACGTCGTCTCGGTGGGCGCCGATCCGCACCGCGACTTCGATCTCCTCGTCCGCGTGGCCGAGGCGCTGCCGGAGGTGACGTTCCGCATCGTCACCACGGCGGAGCGGGCGAGGTCGCTCGCGGCCCGTCCGGGGAACGTGTCCGTGGAGGTCGACCTGCCCTTCGCCGAGATGCGGCTGCGCCTCGAGCGTGCTCGAGTCGTTGCGCTCCCGGTGCTCGAGAACAGCTACTCGGGGGCGACCACCGTCCTCCTGCAGGCGCTGGCGCTCGCCAAGCCCGTCGTCGTGACCCGGACGCACGCCATCGCCGACGGCTACGGCCTCGTAGACGGCGAGAGCTGCCGCCTCGTCCCCGCCGGCGACGAGGCGGCCTTCGCGCGTGCCCTGTCCTCGGTGCTCGGCGACGAGCTGCACGCTCGCTCGCTCGGCGCCCGCGGTCGAGTGCTCGTCGAGCGGGAGCTCAGCTGGGAGCGCTACGTCGACCGGATCGAGCGGCTTCTCACCGATGCATTCGGAGCACGGCCGGATGACCGCTCTCGACGCGCGTGAGCCCGGCGAGCTCCAGATGGCTCGCAAGCTCGGCGGCGCCGCAGGGCGCCCACGGGTGAGTCTCGACGAAGATCTCGTCGATCGCCTCGAGCGCGGAGCAAGGCGTCTCGAGGACGGTGGCGCACTCCGCCCCTTCGATGTTCAGCTTCACCACGAGTCGCTCGCGTCCCGCCTCGGAGCGCCACTCGGCGAGGACGTCGGCGAAGGCCTCCACGAGCACACGCTCGCGTCCGACCTCGTGCTCCGCGAAGCGGGTGGGTGGATCGAGCGCATGGCCCCATGAAGCACCCATGACGTGGAGGTCGGCGAGCCCCGCCGTCGCGTCGATCGCGGATCGCCGTACGTGCCAGCTCCGGTCCGTCCTGCCGACGGAGGACGCAGCACGGGTCAGGTACTCGACATTGGTGCCCTCCGGCTCGAACGACACGACGACGGAGGCACCGTGTGCCAGCGCGTAGGCGCCGTAGTAGCCCTTGTGCGCTCCCAGGTCGAGCACCACGGCTCCCTCGTACGTCGAGCGGTACGGGTCGTCCACGAGCACGAAGGCGAGCGACATCCAGTCGACGGCGAAGTCGTGCTCTGAGAGCCATACCGTCGCGGGACCGAGGTGGACCGCGAACGCCTCGGCCCTGCCACGTCGGCGGCGGGCCTCGGCGACGGCGAGGTCGAGCCGGGCCCGGAGAGGAACCCGTCGGCAGCGGAGAACGCGGGTGACGCGGTCGGGAAGCACCATCGATCCGCGAGCGAGGCTAGCGTGCGCACCGTGGATGCCCGAGCCGTACCGCGGTCGGCGAGGCGCGCGGCCCGCGTCGCAGCACGCAGAGCTCGCACCGAGCTCGACGTCCTCGCGTCACGCCGTGGCCGCGCCGACCTCGCCCTGTTCCACGAGTTCGAGCCGCCGCCAGCAGGCGGCGGCCACCAGTTCCTGCGTGCTCTCTCGCGCGAGCTCGGGGCGCGCGGGCTCGCGCTCGAGGGCAACCGCATCTCCGGGGAGACGCCCGCATGCCTGTTCAACTCGTTCAACTTCGACTTCCATCGCCTCCGCCGCTTCGCGCGCCCGGATGTCCGGATGGTGCACCGGGTTGACGGCCCGATCGGGGCGTACCGCGGGTTCGATGACGGCACTGACGCTCGGATCGTCGAGGTCAATCGGGAGCTGGCCGACGCGACGGTGCTGCAGTCGCACTACAGCCTCGCGAGGCACCGTGAGCTCGGGTACGAGCTCCGCGACCCCAACGTGATCCCCAACACCGTCGACCCGGAGATCTTCCATCCTCCCGAGTCCCACGAGACGGTCGAGGGCCGCCCGCTCCGCGTCATCGCGTCGAGCTGGTCCGAGAACCCGAGGAAGGGGGAGGACGTGTTGCTCTGGATCGACCGGAACCTCGACTTCGGAGAGTTCTCGGTGACGTTCATGGGGCAGACCCGGGCGTCGTTCGAACGCATCACGCGTGTCGGCCCGCTCGACTCCCACGGCGTGGCCCGTGCTCTGCGTGAGCACGACGTCTACCTTGCGCCGAGCCGCGACGACCCGTGCTCGAACGCCCTCCTCGAGGCGCTCGCGTGCGGCCTCCCGGCTGCCTACCGAGAGAGTGGCGGCCACCCCGAGCTCGTCGGCCAGGGCGGGCTTCCGTTCACGGAGCCCGAGGAGCTGCCGAGCGTCCTCGAGCGGCTCGCCGCGGATCTCGGGAGCTTCCGGAGCCGCATCCGGATCCCCTCGCTGGCGTCCGTCGCCGACCGCTACCTCGAGGTCCTCGGGCTGAGCGCCGGAGCCCGTCCCTAGAATCGCCGGACCCGTGGAGAACTACCTTCGCCGTGCCGTGACGGCAGCTCGGTTCCGGGCCGGTCGTCGTCTCGATCGCGCCGCTGTCGCGCGTGCGCATGACGTGCTCTACCTCTCGGACGCCTGGACGGAGGCGACGTGGCTCGGGGCGCACGCGCTGAAGAACCCCCTCGACCTCTGGGTCTACCAGGAGATCGTCTTCGAGACCAGGCCTTCCCTGATCGTCGAGACCGGCACGTACCGCGGTGGGAGCGCGCTCTACCTCGCGACGGTGTGCGACCTCGTCGGGGCGGGTGAGGTGGTCTCGATCGACATCGAGGCCGTGCGGGAGGACTACCCGAGGCATCCCCGCGTCACGTACCTCGGCGGGCGCTCCTCGGTCGACGCGGAGGTCGTGGCCGACGTCGTCGAGCGCGCGGCCCGCGCGGGGGGCAGCACCCTCGTCGTGCTCGACTCCGACCACTCGCAGTCGCACGTCGAGGCGGAGCTGGCGGCGTATGCGCCGCTCGTGCCGGTCGGCGGGTACGTGATCGTGGAGGACTCGAACATCGGCCGGATCCGCAAGGACCTCCTGCCCGGCCCTCTCGAGGCGATCGAGACGTTCCTCGCGTCCACGGACGAGTTCGAGATCGACCGCTCGCGTGAGAAGTTCCTGCTCACGTTCAACCCGAGCGGCTACCTGCGCCGCGTGAAGGAGCCGCGTTCGTGACGCGTGCCCTGGAGCCCGATTCGATGCCCCACGTCATGCGGGCGGCGATCGTGCTCGACGAGGCCCGAATCGTGTACGTCCCAGTCCCCAAGGCTGGGAGCACGGCCGTCCTGTGGGCCCTCGCCGAGGCGATCGGGCTCGATCGCGACAGGTTTCGAGGATCGGCGAAGCTCGAGACGACACGGGCGCTGACGATCCACGATCTCTCCGTATGGGGGAGGGAGCGCATGCTCGCGGCCCGCTCGCCGGACGAGATCGCGCGCGTGGTCGGCTCGGGCGAGTGGCTGACCTTCACCGTCGTGCGCGAGCCGGTGCGCCGGATCTGGTCTGCGTGGGTCGAGAAGCTGCTTCTTCGCGATCCGCGGTTCGTCTCGATGTACGGGCAGGAGGACTGGTTCCCGCCGGTTCCCGAGTCGGCCTCAGACGTCGTGGCATCGTTCCGCCGTTTCACCGACGAGCTGCTGCGGCGACCGGACTCATGGCACGACCCCCACTGGGCGTGCCAGGCCGACCTGGCCGCAGTGGACGAGGTCGCCTACGACCTCGTCGCCCGGGTCGAGGACCTTCCGGACGCGCTTTCGCAGGTCGACCGCCACCTCGAGGGCCGCGGGCGGGCGGGCCTCGACCTCCGGCATGAGAACGCCTCCCTCGTCCCGTTCGCGCCCGAGCTGCTCGCCGGCGAGACGTGGGAGCTCTGCGTCTCGTTCACCGAGCGCGACCGAGAGACGTTCGGCTACGAGCCGCCACCTCGTGTCGATGCCGATCCTGCCGCCGCATGGCGCGAGCGGCTGGAGTCGATGCTTCCGGCGCTCCGCGCGGTGATCAGGCGGAACGAGCGGATCGGCGACCTCAAGCGCCTCCTTACGCGCAGTCGCGCGTCGTGACGTCCGCGTTCGACCGCGCTCCCATGACCGTCACCGGCCCGTCGATGCGCCACAGGACGAGCTCCGCCCGCGTTCCCGAGGCAACGCGCTCCCCGTCGAGCTCGATCCCCGGCTGCGTGTAGACGTACTCGGCTTCGAGGGGGTCTCCCGGCGAGAGGAGCAGCACGCCGCCCGGTCCGACGTCGACGCGCTCGGTCGGGAGCCTGTCGGGCGCCGAGTCTCCGACGCGCGCCGCCCGGTCGACGGACTCGTTGAACGCCTCGGTGAGGAAGAGCGCATGACGTGTGATCGCGGTGGCGGGGCACGCCTCGGTCTCGACGTAGAGCTTGGTGACGCGGGCCCCGTCGGGCACGCTCGCGTCCACCCAGGCGCGCTCCAGCCCCCCGGCGAACACGGCGTTCTCCGGCGCGTCGATCAGGCGATCCCACGCGAGGACGCTCGTTGCCGTGAAGACGAGGAACACGGCGGCGACGAGCAGCAACGCGGCTCGTCGTGGGACGACGAGCGTCGCGACCACGAGCGCGACGACGAACGTCGCCAGCAGCCGGGTGCCGGAGAGAGGGCCCGGCCCGGCGACCTGCGACTCCACCCAGACCCAGAGTGCGCCCGGCACGGTGTCGATCCCCGCCTCGTTCGCGAGTTGCCGGAAGGGGAGGATCGCCGGCAGCACGAGAGCGACGGCCGCTCCCATCGAGGCGGCAAGGAGCGGCCGTGGGAGGCCGTCGGCGAGCCAGACGACGAAGAGTAGGAGCCACAGCGGCAGGAGGTAGAAGGCGTACCGGTCGTGGAGCCGGTCGTACCCCCACGGCGTGCTCGTGAATGCCGCGACGACGAGGAGACCGATGGCGTTGGCCGCGAGGAAGAGCGCCACGAACGCCGCGCGCGCCGCGGATCCGGCGCGTCCCTCCCGGATGAGCCTCACGATCACGATCGGGGCGACGGCAACCGGGATCACCGCCAGGTAGACCTCGATGTCGGCGACGTGGTACACGACCCATTTCGCGACCGCGAGCGGCTCGTACCCCCGCCAGAGCTCCCAGTACGCCCCCAGCGACTCGCGCGGGGAGGACCCACGCGCGAGCTGCGCCCCGAGTGCAGCTGCCACGAGCGCGAGCGGCAGCGCCGTCGGCCAGAGCCGGGCGAGATCGCGGCGCGACCGTGGACGGGCGCCGGGCACGATCCACCAGACGAGCCCGAGGGCGACGAGCCAGCCGACGTACAGCACGCCGAGCTGGGAGCGCGTGAGGAACGCCGCTGCGATGACCGTCAGCAGCGCCGCCTGGCGAACGACGGTCGGCCGCTCGAGAGCGAGGAGGGTCGCGTAGAACGCCCAGCCTGCCGCGAGGAAGGCGAGGCTCTCCGTCATCACGGTGCCCACGGAGATCGAGGAGGGGATCGCGACGGACAGCCCGGCTGCGAGGACGGCCCACCAGTGCGCGACGAGCCGTCGGGCGAGGAGGTATACGGGGATCGCCGTCAGCGCGAAGAAGAGCGCGTTCGCGACCTTGAACCAGGGATACGCCGGTTCGAGGGACGAGGAGATCCAGAGGATCGCGGCTAGGATCCCGGCGTGGAGCGGGCCGAAGCCGTACTCCTCCCCGCGCAGGCCGAGCCCCTCGCCCTCCACGACCGACGAGGCCCCGATGATGTACCGGACCTCGTCCGGGTGCACCCGCGGGACGTCGACGAGAGAGGCGAGCCAGGCGTAGACCGCGAACGTGACCACCACGATCGCCGCCAGTGCGAGCAGAGGGCCCCGGCGCGCGCCGGCGTGGGTGCTCGGGTCGTCGTCGGCCGGCGACGACGCGACGACGCCGGGCGGGCGGGATGCGGTCGCGTGCGCCACGCGGGGCCATGGTAGAGGCCGCTCGGGACACGTCGGCCCTGCACGCCGCTAAGGTCCGCGGCGCCGTGGAGCGTCGACGTGCGTTGATCATCGGGATCGCGGGGCAGGACGGCTCGCTTCTCGCCGAGCTCCTGCTGACGCAGGGCTACGAGGTCGCGGGGGTCGTGCGGCAGCCCGCATCGACGCACTTCGAGAACCTCGTGGGCATCCGCGCCGACCTCGAGCTCGTGCAGGCGGACGTCCTCGACGAGCTCTCCCTCGTCGACGTTCTGGCGTCGGTCCGCCCGCACGAGGTGTACAACCTCGCGTCGCCGTCGTTCGTGCCGATGTCGTGGCGCCAGCCCGTGCTCACCGCCGAGTTCGCCGCGGTCGGCTGCACGGCGCTGCTGGAGGCGATCCGGCGCGTCGACGAGGGCATCCGCTTCTACCAGGCGTCCTCGAGCGAGATCTTCGGCGAGCCACAGGAGGTTCCCCAGGTCGAGGGCACTCCGCTGGCACCTGTGACCCCGTACGGGGTCGCGAAAGCGTACGCGCACTTCATCACGCGGAGCTACCGACGCCGCTACGGCTTGCACGCGTCGTCGGGGATCCTCTACAACCACGAGTCCCCCCGGCGCCCCCTCGACTTCGTCACCCGGAAGGTCGCGAACGCGGCGGCCGCGGTGAGCCTCGGGCTCGAGACGCACGTGGCGCTCGGCGATCTCGGCGCGAGGCGGGACTGGGGGTACGCGGTGGACTACGTGCGGGCGATGTGGCTGATGCTCCAGCAGGACGAGCCGGACGACTACGTGATCGCGACCGGTGTCGCCCACAGCGTCCGGGAGCTCGCGCAGTGCGCGTTCGCGCACGTCGGGCTCGACTGGGAGGACCACGTCGTGGTGGACGAGGCGCTCAAACGCGGGACGGCGGAGCTGCACGATCTCGTCGGGAACGCCGAGAAGGCGCGCCGCCGGCTGGGGTGGGCACCGAGCGTCGACTTCGAGGAGCTCGTTCGCCTCCTCGTCGACGCCGACCTCGAGCGCCTGAGGACGAGTCTCGGGCTCACCGAGAGCCTGTCCGATCGCTGACGTGGCGGTCGCGGACCGCGTACGGCGTCTGGCGGGGCCGGTGGGACGGCCGCTCCGTCGTGCGCTCGTTGCGAGCCGGACACGCGGCTGGGCGCCGCACTCCAGGCTGTTCATCGGGCAGGAGGCGGCCGAGTGGGTGCTCTCCTACGAGGCGCGCCAGCTCGAGCGCACCGCGCGCCGGCTCGGCGTCGAGCTCGGCCCTCGCGAGTGGATCAACGCGGTCGCCGGCCAGTCGATCTTCCACCAGAGCCAGTTCACGCTCCTGCTCCACGACTTCGCGCGGCGGGGGAACCGCCTCGGCTTCGCCTACTTCCACGGCCGCCCCGGGACACCGGGGATGCCGGAGTTCGACACGTGCATCGAGACGATGCGGCGACGCCATGCCGAGATCGATCGAGTCCAGGTGACGAACGCGGCTATGCAGGAGCTCGTGCTCGAGACGGGGATGGCCCCCGAGAAGGTCCATCGGATCCCGATCGGCGTCGACGCCGACGTCTTCCGGCTGGTCGACCCGGAGACTCGACTCGCGGCGCGGTGGGAGCTCGGTGTCCCGGAGAGTGCGTTCGTCGTCGGGTCGTTCCAGAAGGACGGCGTGGGCTGGGGCGAGGGGCTCGAGCCCAAGCTCATCAAGGGCCCCGATGTCCTCCTGGACGCTCTCCAGCGGCTCCGGGGAACGATTCCGGATCTCACCGTCCTCCTCACCGGGCCCTCGCGCGGCTACGTCAAGGCCGGGCTGGAGAGATTGGGAATCCCGTACCGCCATGCACTGCTGCCCGACGTCGACGCGCTCCCTCGGGCGTACGCCGCGGTCGATGTGTGCGTCGTCGCGTCCCGCGACGAGGGCGGGCCGCGCGCCGTTCTCGAGTCGATGGCGACGGGCGTGCCTCTCGTTACGACCCGCGTCGGTCAGGCCGTCGACCTCGTGCTCCACGAGCGGAACGGCTGGATGGTCGACGTCGAGGATGTACAGGGTCTGGCGCACTGGGTCGCACACGTCGCCGGCGCGTCGAGCGACGAGCTCGAGCGGGTGCGTGCTGCCGGACGAGCGACGGCCGAGGCGAACTCCTACCCTGCGCTCCGTCCCCGGTGGCAGGCGTTGCTGAGGGGCTTCGTCACCATGCCCTCCTACTCCGACCTGGTGCGCCCGTGAACCTGAGCTCGGCTCGTGCGGCTCGCTACCTCCGCGCCGGGCGACGGTGGGCCAGGCTGCTCGTCGCGGGCGCTGCGAGGCCGGGCGTGCGGGTCTTCTACGGCCACGACCGCGTGCCAGCGCCGGGCGAGCGAGCCGCCGGAGGAACGGCGAAGGCGCAGAAGCTGAACGAGCGCTTCCCGAACAGCCCGCACGACTTCTCCGTCCTGTACCTCGGCACGACGTGGCTCCCCCGTGATCTCCGGCCGCTGCTCGCCGTTGCGCGGCGACGGCGAGCGGCGATCGTCGTGAACCAGGACGGTGTCGCCTATCCCGGCTGGGCGGGGGAGCGCACGGATGAGCTGAACGATCCGCTTCGCCGCGCCGTGCTCGACGCGGACTACGTCGTCTACCAGAGCGAGTTCTCGAAACGCTCGGCCGACGAGTTCCTCGGAGTCCCGAAGGGCGAGTGGGAGATCCTCCACAACGCCGTCGACGTCGAGCGCTTCCGGCCGGGCGACCGCGCTCCGGCGGACGGGCCGGTCCTCCTGCTCGGCGGCGACCAGACGCAGGAGTACCGTCTCGAGCTCGGGCTGCGCACGCTCGCATCGCTCGTGCCGAACGAGCCGGGGGCGCAGCTCATCGTTACGGGGCGGCTCGTGAGCGACCCCGAGGCCCTGCTCGACGAGCTCGGCGTGCGCGACCGCGTGCGATTCGTCGGCGAGTACGCGCAGCGCGACGCCCCGACGCTCTTTCGTCGCGCCCACCTGCTCCTGCACACGAAGGTCCTCGACCCATGCCCGACGCTTGTGCTCGAGGCGATGGCCTGCGGGCTGCCGGTCGTGTACCCCGCGAGCGGGGGCACGGTCGAGCTCGTCGCCGACGTCGGCGGAATTGGTGTACCCCACCCCGTCTCGTGGGAGCGAGATCAGCCGCCCGAGCCCGATGCTCTCGCGGACGCGGTGACGCGGGTCGTAGCCGATCTTCCGCGCTACTCGAACGCCGCACGCGCACGAGTCGTCGAGCGCTTCTCGCTCGAGCCGTGGCTCGAGCGTCACGCCGAGATCTTCGAGCGGTTCGCTCCCAGGTAGCCGCGAACGCGCCCACGGAGGGTCGCGGCCTGGTATCGAGCCTCGGAGCCGTCCCGACGGCCGAGCGCGACAAGCGCTCCTCCGAGGGGACGCACGAGCATGCGTCCAGTCGTACGCGCGGGGTACCGGTGCTTGCGCAGGAGATACCCGACGCTTGCCCCGTCCCTGAACCCCGTCGCCGCGTCGTCGACATGAACGCGATGCCCGACGACGAGGCCGGGGTCGTACGCGATTCGCGCTCCCGAGCGGAGTGCCCGGATCAGGTAGTCGATCTCTTCACCGGAGCTCCAGGGCTCGGACGAGCCGAGGCCCAGGCGCTCGTCGAAGGCTCCCACCTGCTCCACGATGCGGCGACGGAGGAAGATCGTGAAGGAGATCGCCCGGTTCCAGAGGTTCTGGACAGTGAGGTCTGCAGGCTCCGGCTCCCACGACGCGGACGAGCGACCCGCCTCGTCTTCGGCGCGACCGGTGATGCCGTCGAGCGCTGGGTCTGCGGCGAGCCGCCGCGCGACATCGGTGAGCAGGCCCTGCGGGTACACGCAGTCGTCGTCGGGGAACGCCACCGCGTCCGCCGCCACGTGGGCCAGGGCCTCGTTGCGCGCGCGAGAGAGACCCCTCGGCGCGCGGAGGTGCAGGACCTCGAGGCGTCGGTTCTCGAGGACCGGGGCGAGACGGTCGTCGGGGTTCTGATCGACGACGAGCACCCTGAGCCGTGCGTACGTCTGACCCTCCAGCGACTCCAGGAACCGGTCGAGCTCGTCGACGCGTCCCACCGTCGCGACGACGAGGTCGAACGACGGGGCTGCCGGCTGCACGGCCCGTAGGCTACGGCACGTGGTGCCGACTCCGCCGCTCGTCACCGTGCTCGTCGCCGTTCACGATGGCGAGGAGTACCTGCGACTCTCGCTCGAGAGCATCCTGCGGCAGACGGTGCGGGATCTCGAGCTGCTCGTCGTGGACGACGGCTCACGCGACGGGACCTCGAGCATCCTCGAGGGCTGCCGGGACTCGCGGCTGCGCGTCCTCGTCAACGAGCGTCGGCTGGGGCTCGCTGCGGCTCTCAACCGCGGTCTCGACGAGGCCCGAGGCCTCTTCGTCGCGCGCATGGACGCAGACGACGTCGCCTTTCCACAGTGGCTCGAGCGGAGCCTTTCGCTCCTCGCGTCCGCGAGCGAGGTGGGGCTCGTGGGGAGCGGGGTCCTGGACATCCGGTCGGACGGCCGCCCCGAAGACATCCATCTACACGAGGCGGGGCCCGCGGCGATGCGCTGGCGCGCCCTCTTCAGCGCTCCGGTTTTCCACGATACGGTCGTGCTCGAGCGCGCGATCGTGGAGCGTCACGGCCTCAGGTACGACCCGTCCTACGGGGAGTCCGAGGACTACGAGCTCTGGACGCGCGTGCTCGAGGTCACGGACGGCGACTGCGTCGAGGCCCCCCTCGTCCTGCACCGGCTGCACCCCGACCAGGCGTCGAGGCGCCGAGGCGAGCTCCAGCGATCCCTCGCCCACGGGATCTCGATGCGGTCGATCCGAGGGCTCGCGCCGGAGCTCTCGGGGAGGCAGGCGGAGCTCGCCCGATGCGTCGCGCTCGGGGCCGCGGTGCCTGACGACGAGGCCGCGACCGCCGTGCACGCGTTCGTCCGGCTCCTCCGCACGTTCGAGCGCCGGCACGGGGGCCGTGAAGGCATGGCGACCGTCCGTCGCTCGAGCGCTCGCTCGCTCGCTCGGTTGGCGCGTCATGCGCCCGCGGCGGCGCGAACGAGGGCGCTTCGCGAGGCGTCGCGTCTCGACCCAGCGCTCCCGCTGCACGTCGCCGCACGCCGATCGATACGGCGCAGACAGGCCCGCGAAGCGCATCGACACGCACGGGACCTCATCGTCCGGCTCGGAGGCCCGGTGCCGGCGATCGAGGTCGTTGCGGTGTTCCCGGAGCCGACCCCGTACCGCGCGCCTCTCCTCGACCGCATCGCAGCGCTTCCTGACGTCCGACTGACCGTCCTCTACGCAGCGGACACCGTGGCGAAGCGAACGTGGAGCGTGGCGCCGCGTCACCCTGCGGTCTTCCTGCGGGGCCTTCGTGTGCCAGGCGCCGCCACGATCCTCCATCACGACTACCCGGTGACCCCTGGGATCCGAAAGGCGCTCGCGGGGGCGCGACCGGATGTCGTTGTCGTGTCGGGCTGGAGCACGTTCGCCGCACAGGCGGCAGTCGCCTGGTGCCGGGCGCACGACATCCCGTACGTGCTCGTCGTGGAGAGCCACGACGCGGGCCCTCGCAGCGGCTGGCGGAGGGCCGTGAAGGGGGCCGTCGTGCCGACGATCGTCAGGCACGCATCGGGCATCCTCGCCACAGGTTCTCTCGCACGCAGCTCGATGATCGCGCGAGGTGCGCCGCCAGAGCGCGTCCGGATCTTCGCCAACACCGTCGACATCGAGGCGTTCGGCGAGCACGCCGACCTCCTCGCCCCGCGGCGTGCCGGCCTTCGCTCCCGACTCGGCGCCGACGAGGGCGATGTCGTCGTGCTCTCGGTCGCGAGGCTCGTGCCGGAGAAGCGTCTTGACGTCCTCGTCGAGGCGGTCTCGGCGGTTGGGGACGAGCATCTCCTGCTCGTCGTCGCCGGGGAAGGTCCCGAGCGAGCACGCCTCGAGCTGCTCGTCGCCAGGTGTGGCTCGCGCGCCCGGCTCGTCGGAGACGTCGACTGGGCACGGATCGTCGAGCTCTACGTGTCCGCCGATGTCTTCGCCCTCGTGTCTGAGCGGGAGCCCTGGGGTGTCGTCGTCAACGAGGCTGCGGCCTGTGGGCTTCCGCTCGTGCTCTCCGACCGTGTCGGCGCGGCGCACGACCTCCTGCGCGACGGCGAGAACGGCGTGCTCGTCCCGGCAGGCGACGTGGACGCGACCGCCGCCGCCCTTCGCGAGCTCGCCGGCGATCCCGTGCGCCGGCGGGAGATGGGCGCGCGCTCGAGAGAGCTCGCACGGGACTGGGGATACGGGCCGAGCGTCGAGGGCTTCGTGGCAGCAGTCCGCGAGGCCGTCGCTGGACGCCGCTAACGTGCTCCCGTGGCCGACGACGGTTCGAGAGCGCGCATCCTCGTCCTGAACCAGTACTACTGGCCAGGGGTCGAGGCGACTGCGCACCTCCTGACGGAGCTCTGCGAGGCCCTTGCCGAGGACTACGACGTCGAGGTCGTCACGGGGATGCTCCACGGCCACGAGGACGAGCCGCGGCGGCTCGAGCGGAACGGCGTTCGCATCGTGCGCGTCGCCTCGACGGCGTACGAGCGCTCGCGGCTCGGCCGGCGCGCGGCGAACTACTTCTCGTACCTCGGCTTCGCGCTGCAGGAGGCGATGACGGGCCCCCGGCCCGACCTCGTCCTCTGCATGACGGATCCGCCGATCATCGGCGACCTCGGCGTGCTCGTCGGGAGGCGGCGCGGCGCGCCCGTCCTCGTGATCAGCCAGGACGTCTTCCCCGAGATCGCGACCGAGCTCCACCGCCTCACGAACCCGGCGGTCGTGAGCATCCTGCGCACGCTCGTCGGGGCCTACCTCAGCCGAGCGGATCGCATCGTTGCGATCGGCGAGACGATGCGGCAGCGCCTCGTCGAGAAGGGGGCGCCCCCAGAGCGGCTCTGCGTGATCCCGAACTGGGTGGACACGCGGGAGATCACACCTCAGCCCCGCGACAACCGGTGGGCACGGCAGCACGAGCTCGCGGACGACTTCGTGGTAATGCACTCCGGCAACGTCGGTCACGCCCAGGACCTCGACAGCCTCGTCCGTGCGGCGACGTTCCTCCGCGACCGGGACGACCTCAAGATCGTGATCGCGGGCTTCGGCGCCCGACACGCCGAGATGGTCGGCCTGGCGCGACGCCTCGAGGTCGAGGACACGGTGCGCTTCCTCCCGTACCAGAAGCGGAGCCGTCTCCCTCTGTCGCTCTCGAGCGCCGACGTGCACGTCGTCGGGCTCGCGAAGGGCCTCTCCGGCTACGTCGTGCCCAGCCGGCTGTACGGGATCCTGGCCGCGGGTAGGCCTGTGATCGCGGCAACGGAGGACGAGAGCGAGACCGCGCGGCTCGTGCGGGAGGTCGGCTGCGGGATCGTCCTGCCTCCGGGCCGCCCCGACCTCCTCGCCCGGACGATCCGCGAGGCGGCAGACGGCGCGTTCGCGCTCGACGAGATGGGCGCGCTCGGGCGGGCGTACGTCGAGCGGGAGGCGGACCGCGTCGTCGCGATGGAGCGGTACCGCTCGCTCGTGAGGGAGATGCTGGCGGCATGATTGCGCGCGCCGTTTTCTGGGGATCGCTCGGCGCGCTGGCCTGGACGCACGCCGGGTACCCGGCCTTCATGGGCGCGCTCGCTCGCCTGCGCCCGCGGCCGGTCAGGAAGGAGGACGTCACGCCGTCCGTCGCGCTCGTCGTCTCGGCCCATGACGAGGAGGCGGTGATCAAGCGCCGGCTCGAGAACCTGCTCGAGCTCGACTACCCGGAGGACCGGCTCGAGATCGTCGTCGCCTCGGACGGCTCGACAGATCTCACGGACGCGATCGTCGGCGAGGTCGCCGCGCGGGAGCCGCGCGTCCGGCTCCTGCAGTGCCCCCGCGAGGGGAAGGTCGCCGCGCAGCACCGCTCCGTGCGTGAGACGTCGAGCGAGGTGCTGGCGTTCACCGACGCGAACACGGCGTGGCGGCCGGACGCGCTCCGCAAGCTGACGCGCAACCTTGCCGACCCCGAGGTCGGGTACGTCTGCGGCCAGCTCCGGCTCGAGAGCCCCGACGGGGCGAACATGGAGGGGGTCTACTGGCGGTACGAGATGTGGGTGCGCGAGCAGGAGTCCGCCTGCAGCTCGATCACGGCCGGGAACGGCGCGATCTACGCCGTCAAGCGTGACGCCTACGTCGAGGACGACCCGAAGTTCGGCCACGACTTCGGGTTCCCGTACCTCATGGAGCAGATGGGCCTGCGTGCCGTCTACGAGCCCGAGGCGCTCGCGGTGGAGCCGCCCGCCGCCGAGCCCGAGGACGAGTACGGACGGAAGGTGCGCACGATCTCCCGTGCGCTCGGCCACATCCTCACGGGGAGGGTGTTCCGGCCGACGCGGCCGCTCTACCTCTTCGAGCTCGTCTCGCACCGCGTGCTCCGGTACTCGACGGGAATCCTCCACGTGGGGCTCCTCGCCTCGAGCGCGCTCCTCGCTGCCCGCGCACCCTTCTACCGGCTCATCCTCGTGCTCCAGCTCGTCGGGCTCGGCCTCGCGGGCGCGGGCAAGGCGCGGCTCCCGATCCCGGGCGCGCGCCTCGCCTACTACTACTACGTCGTCACGAAGGCGACGGCGGCAGCGCTCGTCCGGTACCTGCGCTCGGGCACGCCGCAGACGTGGGAGAAGGCCAAGGGGACGCGGTGAACCGGCTCGCGGACGTCGCGCTCGCGGGCATCGGGCTCGCGGTGACGAGCCCGCTCCTCGGCCTCGCCGCGCTCGCGACGAAGCTTGAGGACCGCGGCCCCGTGCTCTACCGGCAGACCCGGGTCGGGAAGGACGGCGAGGACTTCGAGCTCCTGAAGCTCAGGACGATGGTCGTCGGCGCCGAGCGCATGGGGAAGGGCTTCGCGGTCGACCAGGGCGACCCGCGGATAACGAAGGTCGGCCGGTTCCTGCGGCGCACCTCGATCGACGAGCTCCCGCAGCTCTGGAACGTCCTCCGCGGCGACATGAGCGTCATCGGCCCGCGCCCGACGCTCCGCTACCAGGTGGAGCGCTACGACGAGCGTCAGCGCCGGCGCCTCGAGGTCAAGCCGGGGCTCACCGGCTGGGCGCAGGTGCACGGGCGCGCTGCGCTCCCGTGGCCGGAGCGGATCGAGCTCGACGTGTGGTACGTGGACAACCGCTCGCCGCGCGTCGACCTCGAGATCCTCCTGAAGACGCCGCTCGCGTTGTTCCGTGGCACCTACCGCGGGGCGACGGGCGGCTGGCGCGAGAGCTAGAGCCCTTTGCTCGCGAGCAGGGAGCGGTAGAGGCGGTCGACGTCGTCGACGAGGCGGCCGACGGAGTAGCGCTCGATGACGCGCCCGCGGCCCACGGCGCCGAACCTCTCTCCGAGCGCGGGGTCGGAGGCGAGGAGCGCAAGTCTCGCGGCCGCGCCCTCGACGTCGCCGGGCTCGAACAGGAAGCCGTCCTCGCCGTCGCGCACGACGTCCGGCACGCCGCCGACCCTCGTCGCCACGACGGGCGTCCCGGAGGCGAGCGCCTCGATCGCGCTCACCGGAGTCCCCTCGTTCAGGGAGGGGAGCAGGAACGCGTCGAAGAGCCGGTAGTAGCCGGCCACCTCGGGCTGGTAGCCGACGAAGAACGTCGAGCGCGCGATCCCGAGCTCGTGGGCGAGCTCCTCGAGGCGCTCGCGGTCGGGGCCGTCTCCGACCATCACGAGCACGGCGTCCACGCCGAGCGCCCTGGTCGCCTGCACGATCTCGAGCACCGCGTCGGTGTCCTTGACCCCGGTCATCCGGCCGACCCAGCCGACGACGAACGCGTCGCGCGCGATCCCGTACAGGCCGCGGTAGTCGAGGTCGGCGGTCGCGTCGCCGAGCCGCTCCTCGAGGGGGATGCCGAGCCTGATGACCACGAACTTCTCCCGTGGCGCCAGCCCTGCCGCGATCAGCTCGTCGCGTACCTCGGGGCTCACCGCGACCAGGGCGTCGGTCATCCGGGCGAGGCTCCGCTCGACCTCTTTGAAGACCGCGGTGCGCATGGGGTCGAAGTAGCCCTTGAGGACGTGGCCGTGGAAGGTGTGCACGACGATCGGTGGGCGCGTGTCGCCCGACACGAGCGCGGCCGCGCGGGCGATCGCCCCGGCCTTGGCCGTGTGCGTGTGGAGGATGTGCGGGCGGACCTCGCGGATGATCGACGTCATCTGCCGCACCGAGCGGGCGTCGTGAAACAGGGAGACCTCGCGCTGGAGCTCCGGGACGGTGAGGACGCGGATCCCGAGACGGTCTGCGAGGAACGCCATGGAGTCCTCGCCGCGCGCGAGGCTACCCGCCACGAGCGTCGTGGAGTACCCGCGCGGCTCGAGCCCGGAAGCGAGGCTGGACACGTGGATCGCCGGGCCGCCCATGTTGAGCCGCGCGATGACGCGTAGGACGCGGATCGGCTCGGCGCTCGGGGGCACGACGACTCACGTTAGCGGGGGCGAGGGGAAGTCCTCCGACTACGCTCTCGCGTCGTGGTGGTTCTCTTCACGTCGGCCGGGCAGCGCGTCGACATCGTGCGCGCGTTCCGCGCGGCGGGCGCCGTCGCGCTCGGCGTGGACGCGGATCCGCTCGCGCCCGCTCTCTACCACTGTGACCACCGGGTGATCGTCCCGCGGATCGCGGATCCCGCCTACGTGCCGACGCTCGCCGCGCTCGTGCGGGAGCACGGCGTCGAGCTCGTCGTGCCGCTCAACGACCTCGACTTTACGGTGCTCGCGCGCGAGCGCGCCGCGCTCGCCCCGGCGCTCGTGCTCCTGCCCGAGCCCGAGGACTCGGCGCGCGTCTCGGACAAGCTCGAGGCCCACCGCTTCTTCGAGGCGAGCGGCATCCCGTCGCCGCGCTCGTGGGAGCCCGAGGAGGTGCCGGAGGACGCGCGGTTCCCGGTTCTCGTCAAGGCGCGCGAGGGGTTCGGCTCGCGGAACATCCATCGCGCCGACGACCCGGAGCAGCTCGCGTTCTTCCTCCGGTACACGACCGTCCCGTCGTTCGTGCAGGAGCGCTGCCTGGGGGAGGAGTTCTCGATCGACGTCTTCTGCGACCTCGAAGGCCGCTGCCTCAACGCCATCCCCCGCACGATGCTCCTCTCGAAGGGGGGCGAGTCCATCAAGGGAGTGGCGATCAGGGACGAGGAGCTCATCGCCCATGGCGCGCGCGTCGCGGAGGCGGTGCGGGTGAAGGGCCCCGCGACGGTTCAGTGCTTCCGCGAGCCGGACGGGAGCCTGCCGGTGACGGACGTGAACACGCGCTTCGGCGGGGCGTTCCCGCTCCCGCTGGCCGCCGGGAGCCGGTACCCCGAGCTCGCCATGGCGCTCGCGCGGGGCGAGCGCCCCGAGCCGAGGCTCGGCGACTTCCGGGAGGGGGTCGCGATGACGCGGTACTTCTCGGAGGTCTGCCTCGAGCCGGACGGGGGCGGCTCCTTCCGCTCCCTCACCCCCTTGCCGTAGCCCCCCCAGAGCCCGCAGCGCCTAGCATTCACGCGCGATGCGCTACCTCGTCACCGGAGCGGCCGGGTTCATCGGGTCGCGGCTTCTCGCCGCGCTCCTCGAGCGCGGCCACGATGCCGTCGGGTGGGACGCATTCACCGACTACTACGACCCGGCGCTGAAGGAGGAGAACGCGCGCGACCTCCCCGTGGAGCGCGTCGACCTCGCCTCCGACCCGCTCGACCTCTCGGGCGTAGGCGGCGTCTTTCACCTCGCGGGCCAGCCCGGTGTGAGGAGCTTCGGCGACGTCTTCCCCGTGTACGTCCGCCAGAACGTGCTCGCGAGCCAGCGTCTCTTCGAGGCCGCGGCGGCGAGCCGGGCGCGCACGATCCTCGCGTCTTCGTCGTCGGTCTACGGCGATGCGGAGGCGTACCCGACGCCCGAGAACGCGCCGCCGCGGCCGATCTCCCCGTACGGCATTACGAAGCTCGCGTGCGAGCACCTCGCCCACGCGTACCGGCGGGAGTTCGGCCTCGACGTGGCGACCGTCCGGTACTTCACGATCTACGGGCCGCGGCAGCGGCCGGACATGGCCTTCACGAAGATGGCGACCTGCCTCGCGGAAGGGCGGCCGTTCGAGCTCTACGGCGACGGCACGCAGTCGAGGAGCTTCACCTTCGTCGACGACGCGGTCGAGGCGACCATCGTCGCCATGGAGCGCGCCCCGTCCGGCGCCGTCTACAACGTCGGCGGAGGCGCGGAGGTGTCGATGCTCGAGGCGATCGAGGCTCTCGGTACCATCGCGGGCCGCAGGCTCGAGCTCGTCCGCCTGCCTCGGCGCGAGGGCGACGCCCGCCGCACCGCCGCGGACACCTCGCGGATTCGCTCCGAGCTCGGCTGGGCTCCGTCGACCTCTTTCGAGGACGGCCTGGCCGCTCAGTGGCGCTGGGCCGCTGATAGGGTCGCGGCCGCATGAGACGCCCTGTGCAAAGCTCGCGATCGACGTCCTTCGTGGCCACCGGCCGCGCGAGCGGCCGCTTCAGGGATCGTCCTGATCCCCAATCTGCGCTCGCAGATCGGGGATCTGCGGACGTGCCATGAGCGACCGCACGCCGGTGGAGCTCGAGGGCGAGCAGGAGGTCGATCTCGGTTCGGCCTGGTCGCGCCTCAAGGAGCGTTGGTGGCTCCCAGTCGGAGGCCTGTTCGTCGGTGCGGTGATCGGCCTCGCGCTCGCGCTCTCTGCGGGGTCGGTCTGGCGCGCGCAGACGATCGTCTACCTCGGCCAGCCGTTCGCCCCGCTCGGCGGCGGGCAGATCCAGAGCCTCGCGACGAACCCGGTGAACGTGGGCGAGATCATCCGCTCGGAGGCCGTGCTGCAGGACGTCTCCGACGAGACCGGCATTCCCGTCTCCAAGCTCCGCTCGTCGATCTCGACGAAGGAGCTCACCGCCGAAGGCCA
>CAZODN010000029.1:0-24832 GCA_964578545.1 uncultured Gaiellales bacterium | reverse complement strand
TACGACCACTTCGGCGCCGGCGGCGACCCGGACACGATCTCGCGCGAGCCGACGCTCGCCGACGAGATCCCGCTCCGCGCCTTCGCCGAGCGCTACTTCCCGGAGGGCGCCGGCCCGACGATCGCGCTCAAGGCGTGCCTGTTCGAGCCGTCGCCCGACGAGCACTTCCTCGTCGGCCGGCACCCCGACGCCGAGCGCGCCGTCGTCGCCGCGGGCTTCTCGGGCCACGGCTACAAGTTCTGCTCCGTGATCGGGGAGATCCTCGCCGACCTCGCGCTCGATGGCTCGACGCGCCACGACATCGGCCTCTTTCGCCTCGACCGCTTCGGGTAGCGCCCCTATCCTTCACCCCGCGCGGGCGTGGCGGAACTGGCAGACGCGGCGGGTTTAGGTCCCGTTGGGCCCAACGGCCCTTGGAGGTTCGAGCCCTCCCGCCCGCATCGTCGCCAGGTAGTCGGCGACCGCCAAGCGCAGCGTCGGGAAACGGCGGAAGTGCCGGATCACACCGAGCTCCTCCGCTCGCTGGAACACGTCGTGCACCGGCCCTTTCAGGCGCGCGAAGACGAGCTCGACGCCGAGCTCCTCGAGCTCGTCCTGGAGCTCACCGAGCATCTCCAGCCCGGTCGTGTCCACGTACGTGATCGCGCTCGCGTCCACGATGACCCGCCGGACCGGCGGATCGCCGTCGGCCACGAGCTCGCGGATGCGGTCACGGAACAGCGCTGCGTTCGCGAAGAAGATCTCCTGGTCGAAGCGGAAGATCACGAGGCCGGGGTACGTCTCGCCGCCGGGGTGGCGCGACAGGTCGCGGAACCCGAAGTCCTCGTCCCCCTCCGCCCCTCCGCGCAGGCGGCCGAGCACGGCCGTGTGCGGCCTGTACGACCGGTAGACGAGCGCTGCCAGCGAGGCGATGACCGCGATCACCATTCCGCCGAGGACGCCCGCGACGAGCACGCCGGTCAGACAGAGCGCGGCGAGCGCGAAATCCACGGTATCGAGCCGCCAGAGGCGGCGGAGCTCGCCCGTCCCGAGGAGCGGGAGCACCGCGGCGATCACGATCGCCGCGAGCGTCGCGCTCGGCAGGTCGGCGAAGAGCCCCCCGAGAGCGACGATCGCCAGGACGACGAGCCCCGCGTTCACGAGGCTCGCGAGCTGCGATCGCTGCCCGGCGCCGACCGCGACCGTCGTCCGCGAGACGCTCGCGTCGATCGGAAACCCCTGAGTCAGGCCGGCGCCGACGTTGGCGACGCCCATGGCGACGAGCTCGCGGTTCGCGTCCACCTCGTACCCGCGCTGGAGGGCGAACTGGCGGGCCGCAGCGATCGACTCCGCGTACGCGAGAAGGGCGATGCCGATCGCGCCCCAGAGCAGACGGCGGTAGTCGGCGGCGGCGACGTCCGGGAGCCCCAGCTCCGGAAACGACGTGGGGAGCGGACCGACGACGGCCACGCCTTCGTCCGCGAGGTCGAGCGCGCGGCTCGCGAGCACGCCCAGCAGCACCGCGATCAGCGCGGCCGGCGCGCGCGCGACGAACCGTTGCAGGGCAAGGACGAGGGCGAGAGTCGCCAGCCCCACGGCAGCGGTCTGCCAGCTCACGTCTGGGAGCTCCTGGACGAGCTCCCAGACCTTCTCGAAGAAGCCGCCGGCCGGCGCCGGAAGACCGAGGAGCGCCGGCAGCTGGCTGACGACGATCGTGAGCGCCAGCCCGATGAAGTAGCCGGCGAGCACGGGGCGGGCGAGGAACTCGGCGATGAAGCCCAAGCGCGCCAGCCCGCCCGCCACGAGGACGAGCCCCGTGACGAGCGCGAGCGCGGCGGAGAGCGCGACGTACGTCACGCCGTCCCCGGCGGCGAGCGGCGCGACGGTGGCGGCAGACATCACCGCGACGCTCGAGCTCGGCCCGACGTTCAGCTCACGGCTCGTCCCCATCATCCCGTACAGGACGAGCCCGGCGATCGCCGCGTAGAGCCCGTAGACGGGTGGCACCCCGGCGAGCGTCGCGTACGCCATCGACTGGGGGACGAGCACGGCCCAGACGGCGAGCGCGGCAATGCCGTCCCGCCTCCAGTTCGACCTCCACCGCGGCAGCCACGCGAGGCCCGGAAGCGTGCGTCGCAGGAGGCTCCCCGTCGCGTCGCGAGCGCTCACTGAGCGGACCCTAGACGCTCGGTCGAGCGATCGCGGCGTGGGGCGGATCAGCCGCGCCGCGGCTCGTCCGGCGGGAGCCGCCACGGAACCTCCACGGCCGCGCGCGCCTCGACCGCCTCGGGCTGCGACGCGAGCGGCTCCCGAGCCCAGTCCGCGTAGCGGCGCGACAGCGGTGCGGCCGTGACGCCGTGCGCGAGCACGGAGAGGGCGACGGTCACGAACACCGCCGAGACGATCACGGCGTCGCCCGACAGCCCGCCCTCCTCGAGGAGCATGAGCGCGAAGACGATCGAGGCGAGCCCCCTCGGGCCGAACCAGCCGAGGAACGCCACCGTCGGCCGGCGAGCGCCCGTGCCGAGCATCGCGACGGCGACGGGGAGCATGCGGACGACGGTGAGGCTGAGCGCCGCGTAGAGGGCGACGCGCCAGGTCGCGTCCCCGATGGCGGGCCCGAGCAGGACGGCGCCGAAGACGACGAACGTGATCGCGCCGAGGAGCGCGCCGGCCTCCTCGAGGAGGTACCCGACCTCGCTCCCACGGCGGCGCCGGAGCCCTCCGAAGACGAGGCCGCCCACGAAGGCGGCGATGAACCCCGACCCGCCGATCGCTTCCGCCAGGCCGAATGCCAGCGCTGCGGCGGCCAGGGGCACGATCTGGAGCCAGGAGCCGGCTATCCAGCGACGGCGGCCGGACACGATCACGACCGCGGCGGCGAGCACACCCGCGACGACACCGCCCAGGGTGCCGTAGCCGATCTTCTCCACGACGAGGCGGGCGGCGTGGCCCGATCCCGTCGCCTCCTCCTCCGCCTGGGCGACCGCGAGCGCGGCGAGGAAGAGCGGCACGCAGATCCCGTCGTTGAGGCCGCTCTCGACGTTCAGACCTTGCCTGACCGACGACGGCAGGGGCTTGTACGTGACGACGGACTGGCCAAGGGCGGCGTCGGTCGGCGCGAGGACGACGGCGAGCAGGAGCGCCTCGGCCCACGCGAGGTCGGGAAGCAGGAGGAGAGCCGCGGCGAAGCCGGCGGCGATGGTCAGGGGAAGGCCCAACCCGAGCAGACGTGCAGGTATCCCAACCTCACGGCGGAGAACCGCGAGGTCGATCCTCGAGGCGTCGGAGAAGAGCACGACTGTGAGCGTGGCCTCGGCGACGAGCTTGACCTCCTCGCCCGTCGCGGACGGCGAGACGAGGTCGAGCGCATCCGCCCCGACGACGATCCCGGCGCCCGTGAAGAACATCGCCGCGGTGACCGACGTGCCCTCGAGCCGGCCCGAGACCCCCGCGAAGGCGAGGAGGATCGCGGCCAGGGTGACGAGCTGCCAGTGCACGTGCTCGCCGGCGCTAGGAACGGCCCACGAGCAGGGCGAACGTCTCTCGCATGCTCTCGGCCACGAGTCCGAGCAGGATCACGATCGCGAGGACCGCTCCGGCCCCCAGCAGCTCACCCGTCGCGGAGAGGACGAGGAGCGCGGTGAAGCTCCCGAGGACGAGGAACGCCGTCGAGAGCGGTCGTCGCGTGTACGTGCCGAGCCCGAGGCCGACGAGGAACGCAGAGCCGAACACCACGATCCCGAGCGTCATGGCGCGAGGGTAGGACCGGGGTCGGACGGACCTGACGCGGGGAAAGCAAGCGAAATGTAAGAAACGGCACGAATTGGCCGCCGCGACGTCAAGCGACGCCCCGAAACCGCCGATCTTCATGCCGTCATGGCTCATCTCGGCTGGGTACGTCTCACGCGGGTGGCCGCGGCCGCCGGTCTCGCCGTGTTCGCGGCCGTGACCGTGCTCGCCCCGCAGGACGGCGCGCTCGCGTCCGTCTTCAACACGTGGGTCTACAACGGGCTCATGCTCTTCGCGTGCGTCGTGGCGGGGTCGCACGCGTACCTCGTCCGGCGGGAGCGAGCGGCGTGGGCCGTGATCACCGCGGCGCTCGCAGCCTGGACCTTCGGCGAGCTCTGGCTCGTGATCTTCCGGCCCGAGGGATTTCCGAGCGTCGCCGACGCCGGCTTCATCGCCTTCTACCTCCTGCTCTACGTCGGCATCGTGCTCCTGCTCCGCTCGAGCGCGCGCGAGATCGCCGGGACGCTCTGGCTCGACGGCCTCACCGCGGCGCTCGCGACGGCTGCCCTGAGCGCCGCCATCCTCGTGGAGCTCGTGCTCGAGACGACCGAGGGCTCGACGGCCGCGGTCGCCACGAACCTCGCGTACCCGCTGGGCGACGTCCTCCTCCTCTCCGCGGTCGTCGGAGTCTTCTCGCTCACGGGCTGGAGGCCGGGCCACCGCTGGCTCCTCCTCGGCGCCGGGATCCTCGCCTCGACCGCCGCCGACTCGATCTTCCTCTTCCGGAGCGCGAACGGGACGTACGTCGAGGGGACGTGGATGGACGTGCTCTGGCCCGTCGCGATGATCCTGATCGCCCTCGCCGCGTGGACGCCCGACCGCACGCAGGAAGGGCTCGACGTCGTCGGGCGGCCGCTGCTCGCGGTTCCCGTCGGCTGCGCGCTCGTCGCGACCGGCGTGCTGGCCTACGACCACCACACGAGGGTCAACCTCCTCGCCGTCACGCTCGCGACGCTCACGCTGCTCCTCGTCATCGCGCGGCTCGTCGTCACCTTCCGCGAGAACAGCCGCCTCTTCGCGCTGACGCGGCAGGAGGCGACGACCGACGCGCTGACGGGCCTCGGCAACCGCCGCAAGCTCCTCGCCGACCTCGAGCGCCGGCTCGGCGCGGCCACCGTGCCCAGGACGCTCCTCATGCTGTTCGACCTGAACGGGTTCAAGGGCTACAACGACACGTACGGGCACCCGGCCGGGGATGCGCTCCTCGCCCGCCTCGGGGGCAAGCTCGCGGCGGTGCCCGGCCCGGAGGGCGCGGTGTACAGGCTCGGCGGCGACGAGTTCTGCCTGATCGTCCCCGTCGCGGAGGGCGAGGCCGAGGGCGTCATCGACCGCGCCTGCGAGGCGCTCGCCGAGCGCGGCGA
Organism: uncultured Gaiellales bacterium; assembly: GCA_964578545.1. GTDB lineage: Bacteria > Actinomycetota > Thermoleophilia > Gaiellales > Gaiellaceae > GMQP-bins7. Next base: position 19,700 of record CAZODN010000029.1, on the reverse strand, counting down.
GGGATTCGAGATCTCGACCTCGTTCGGCGCCGTGATCCTCCCAGACGACGCGCGCGACCCGAGCCACGCGCTCCAGACCGCCGACGAGCGCCTGTACGCCCAGAAGTACTCCCGCCGCGGCGAGAGCGAGCGCACGATGGCCGCGCTGCTCGAAGCCCTGCTCGTGCGGGAGCCGGACCTCCACGAGCGCCTGGCCGACGTCGGTGCGCTCGCGGCGGCGGCCGGGTCCCGGCTCGGGCTCCGCCGCGACGAGCTCGACGACCTCGCACGCGCGGCGCAGCTCCACGACCTCGGCAAGCTCGCCGTCCCGGACGAGATCCTCCACAAGGAAGGCCCGCTCGACGAGCGGGAGTGGGCGTTCGTCCGGCAGCACACCATCGTCGGCGAGCGCATCCTCCGGGCGTCTCCCGCCCTGCGCAGCGTGGCCTCGACGGTGCGGTCGTCCCACGAGAACTGGGACGGCACCGGCTACCCCGACGGCCTCGCCGGCGAGGAGATCCCGCTCGCCGCGCGGATCGTCCGGGCCTGCGACGCCTACGTCGCGATGACCTCGGCGCGTCCGTACCGAGCGGCGCTCTCCCCCGACGAGGCGCTGAACGAGCTCATGCGGCTCGCCGGCACCGAGTTCGACCCGACGGTCGTTCGGGTCGTCGTCGCCGAGGTGCGCGCCGAGCTCGAGGCCGAGCAGGCCGCCTGAGCGCGCTCGGCCCGGGCGGGCATACTGGTTCGGCCTGGCCCCGTAGCTCAGTGGATAGAGCGGCAGACTTCGAATCTGCGTGCGGTGGTTCGACTCCACCCGGGGCCACTCCGTCGGTGAGCAGTGTCTCGAAGCCGCGTGAACACAGGGGTAGGCGTCCCACGCGTGCGATGAATCCGCGGCTGACGCAGGGCTCTCGCGCAGCTGGGCGGACGCGGGACCCCGCATGGATACAAGGCTCTGCGTTCGAGGATTCCGCGTCGTGTGAGGCGGTGCGTACCCCGGAGCTACCCCGGAAGGAGGATCCGGGCTTGGCCTTCCACTCCCGCATCGTGATGCGATGATGCGGATGTGGCAAAGGTGAGAACGACGCTGACCGTCGACGAAGAGGTCCTACGCGCGGTCAAGGTGCGGGGGGCTCGCACGGGAAAGGGCGACAGCGAAGTGATCGAGGAGGCGCTGCGCCGCGAGCTCGGCTTCGACCTGCTCGAGCGGCTGTGGCAGCGCGAAGACCTGGGTGAGGAGCAAGCCGTGGCGCTCGCGGTCGACGCCCAGCACTCGACCCGGCCGCGCCGGCGCTGAGTGCGCGCCGTCCTCGACCCGAACATCCTCATCGCCGCCCTCCTCTCGCGCAGCGGTGCGCCCGCGCAGGTCGTCTCCGGCTGGCGTGCCGGCGAGTTCGAGCTCGTCGTCTCCGAAGCGCTCGTTGCGGAGCTGGAACGGGCACTCGCCTACGCGAAGATCCGAAAGCGCATCTCGGAGGAGGAGGCGACGGCGTTCGTCGAGCTGCTCCGTCGCGGAGCGCGCGTCACGGCCGACCCGGCGACGCCCGCGCCCCGGTCCGCCGACCCCGGCGACGACTACCTGCTGGCGCTCGCCGAGGCAGAGCACGCAATCCTCGTCCCCGGCGATCGACACCTGCTCGCGCTCGCCAGCCAGTTCCCGGTCCAGACGGCTCGGGCATTCCTTGACACGCTCGCCGAGACGTAGAGCTCGACCCGCTCCGGCGTCGTCTGGATGTCTGCTCGCGCCTCCTGCTCGACACCGAGGTCGGCTCCGCGCCTTCTGCTGAGTGTGGCAACGTGCGAAACGTGCGATTCGCGCGGGGAGGCACAGCGCCCGGTGCAGACCTCGGGCGGCGAAAAGGCCATGATTGCAGGGGAGTCTAAGTCCTCCGGGGCCACTCGGACATCGCTGGGCCTCGTTGACGTGGGGGTGCCGAACGAGCACCGCCCCGACCCAGGCACGGCGTCGACATACGGAAGCCACATCGCGCGAGTCTTGGGGTCTCCTGGGAGGCTCGCCGTCTTCCGCCGCCTCCGCGCCGCGTCGAGCGAGCAGCTCGTCGTCGAGCCGCGGGCTGGCCGGTACGGGCGCTGCAGCAGAGAGTCGCTCGGTAGGTGATGACATCGATTGAAATCCGTCAGACGACTACCTACACTCTGTCCTCCTTCACGCGATCTTCAGGAGGCACCCGCGATGGACACACGCACGCTCGGAGCGACCGGCCTCACCGTCTCCGCGCTCGGCCTCGGCTGTATGGGAATGTCCGACTTCTACGGCCCCGCCGACGGGGCGGAGTCGATTGCCACCATTCAGGCGGCGCTCGACGCCGGCATCACCCTCCTCGACACCGGCGACTACTACGCGGCCGGACACAACGAGCTCCTCATCCGCGACGCGCTCCGGGGAAGGAGCCGCGAGCAGGCCGTCCTGAGCGTCAAGTTCGGTCTCATGCGCGGCCCGGACGGCTCGATCGTCGGCAACGACGTCCGCCCTGCCGCGGTCAAGAACTTCCTCGCCTACACCTTGCGTCGGTTGGGCACGGACTACGTGGACGTGTACCGGCCGGGGCGGATCTTCCCCGACATCCCGATCGAGGAGACCGTGGGCGCGATCGGCGAGCTCGTACAGGCGGGCTACGTCCGACACCTCGGGCTCTCCGAGGTTGGAGCGGAGACGATCCGCCGCGCCCACGGCGTGCATCCCGTCGCGGACGTGCAAATCGAGTACTCGCTGATCTCGCGCGGGATCGAGAAGGAGATCCTCCCCGCGTGCCGCGAGCTCGGGATCGGAGTGACCGCCTACGGCGTCCTCTCCCGCGGCCTCCTCTCCGGGCACTGGTCGAAGGAGCGGGAGGAGTCGCTCACGCCGCACGATTTCCGCGCCTCGGCACCGCGCTTCACGGGCGAGAACCTCGAGCGCAACCTGGCACTCGTCGAGGCCGTTCGCGTCATCGCAGAGGAGAAAGGAGCGACGGTCGCGCAGCTGGCGATTGCCTGGGCACTCTCCCGCGGCGACGACATCGTCCCGCTCATCGGCGCCCGTACCCGCGAGCGGCTCGCCGAATCGCTCGGCGCGATCGACATCGCGCTGACCCAGGACGACCTGGCGCGGATCGACGAGGCGATCCCCGCCGACGCGGTCGCCGGCGAGCGCTACCACGCCGAGCAGATGGCCGTTCTCGACAGCGAACGAGGTTAGACTGATGGTCACGCAGACGCTCACGCGGGAGCGCATCCTGGAAGCGGCGGAGGAGACCCTCCGCCGCTACGGCCCCGCCAAGGCGAACGTCGTCGACGTAGCCAGGGCGCTCCAGGTCAGCCATGGCAGCGTCTACCGCCACTTCGAGAGCAAGGCATCGCTCCGCGACGCCGTCACCGAACGCTGGCTCGACAGCATCTCCGCCCCCCTCGCGACGATCGCAGCCGAGGAGCGGCCGGCGCCCGAGCGGCTCGAGCGCTGGCTCGACGCGCTCGTCCGGGCCAAGCGGGGAAAGGCGCTCGACGACCCCGAGCTGTTCGCCACCTACGTGGGGCTGGCAGCCGAGGCGCGCGAGGTCGTGAGCGCGCATGTCGTGACGCTCGTCGGCCAGCTCGAACGGATCATCGCCGACGGCGTCGCAGCGGGCGACTTTGCGATCGAGGGCCCCAGGGCCGCAGCGCGCGCCGTGTTCGACGCCACCAGCCGCTTCCACAACCCCGCGCACGCGGCCGAATGGGCGGACCCACAGATCGACTCTGCGTACCAGGAGGTGCGATCTCTCGTCCTCCGCGGCCTGACGGGCTCCACGCCTCGGCGGACCAGGAAGCCGGCCCGAACCGGAGCTGCGTAGAGGAGCTCGGAGCTCAGATCGAGATGCCGCCGCCGACCGGCAGATGGTGGCCGGTGGTCACCGCGGCGTCGGGCTGCGAGGGAGAAACCGCGGCGGCCGCAGCAGCTGCGGTGCCGCCGCGCGTCACAGGCGTGCGCTCGACGATCTCTGCGAAGAACTGCGACCCGCGGCGGCGGACAGGTGCCCTCCCGTATTGCTGCGGTTGAACGTCGTGCAGGGTTCTACCGACGGCTCCGACTGGCGCGCTCCCTAGGCTCTCGCCCACGGAGACAATGACGCGAAAGGAGCACGGCGCATGAGCCAGTACGAGCAGGGGCCCTCGGGCATGGCGGTCGGGGGCGCGGTCTTCGCGGGCGTGATGATGATCATCATCGGCGCCTTCCAGTCGATCGCCGGCTTGGCCGCGATCGTGGAGGACGACCTCTTCATCGTCGGCAAGGACTACATCTTCGAGCTCGACACGACGGCCTGGGGCTGGGTGCACCTCATCCTCGGGGTCGTGATCGTCCTCGCGGGGTTCGCGATCTTCAGCGGGAAGGCCTGGGCCGCGACATTCGCGATCGTCCTCGCGACGTTGAGCGCGATCGCGAACTTCTTCTACATCCCCCACTATCCGTTCTGGGCGATCCTCATCATCGCCCTCGACGTGTGGGTCATCTGGGCGCTCACGCGCCCGGGCATGCTCCGGTCGAGCGAGTAGCGATACTCGGGCGGGAGGCGGGCGCTGCGGCCGCCCGTCTCCCCTACGCTCCCTTCCCGCCGTAGCGCCGCGCGCGGCGGGTCTCTCGAGCCCGCTGGCGCCAGCGGCGCTTCAGCTCGCGCCGGACCCGCGTGCTGCTCCGCGCCTCGATCGCGCGAAGCTCCCGCTGGAGCTTCACGTAGCTCGCCCAGCGGCTCCCGTCGAGCGCCCCGGACTCGAGCGCCGTGCGAACGGCGCAGCCGGGCTCCGGGCCGTGACTGCAGTCGTTGAAGCGGCACGCCGCCGCGAGCTCCGCGACGTCGGAGAAGGCGGCGTCGACGTCGCCCTCCCAGACCTGCAGCTCCCGCAGGCCGGGGGTATCGACGAAGATCGAGCCGTCCGGCAGCACCAAGAGCTGGCGGTGGCGCGTCGTGTGCCGGCCCTTCCCGTCGCTCCGGAGGCCGCCCGTCGCCATGAGCTCGCGGCCCGCGAGCCGGTTGACGAGCGTGGACTTCCCCGTGCCGGACGACCCGAGGAGGACGAACGTCCTCGCCGGCGCGAGGAGCGCGCGCACCTCGTCCAGGCCCTCTCCGGTGACGCTCGAGACCGCGAGCACCGGGACGCCGACCGCGATCGTCTCGGCCTCGACCACCTTCCCGAGGTCGTCGCACACGTCGAGCTTCGTCAGCACGACGACGGGATCCGCGCCGCTGTCCCACGCCGCGACGAGGTAGCGCTCGAGCCGCCTGGGGTTGAAGTCGGCGTCGAGCCCGGTGACGAGGAGCACGGTGTCGACGTTGGCGACGAGGATGTGCTCCTCCGCCTTCAGCCAGGGCGTCTTCCGCGACACCTTCGTGCGTCTCGGGAGGAGCGCCTCGATCGCGAAGCGCTCCCCCGCCGCGTCGCAGACGACGACCCAGTCCCCGACCGCGGGCATGCCTCCGACGAGCTCGTCCTCGCGCAGGCGCCCGCGGGCGTGGGCGAGCCGGTCGCCGCGCTGCGAGCGAACGTCGTAGCCGCCGCGGTGCTCCGCGACGACCCGAGCGGGCTCGAAGCCCCGCTCCGGGTAGGTCGTGAACGCCGCCTCGAGCTCGTCGGTCCAGCCGAGCGCGGCGAGGGGTCCATCGGACAACGAAGTCTCCTTCTCAGGGTGTGACAGGCCAGAGGGCCGGCCCGCGCCTCCGAGAAGTGCTCTAGCTCGAAGCGGCGGCGAGCCGGGAGATGCAGCACTGGTCTCTCATCGCCATCTCCTCTCGCTCGACGACCGGAACGGGGGAAGCGTAGGGTGCGGGCGCCCTCGCGTCAATGGAAGGAGGCCCCGTGACCGACGAGAAGCCCGAGCTCACCGACGTCGTGAACCCGCAGATGCCGCTCGGCACGACACTCGGCATCCGGACGTTCGGCGGACCGGACGAAGTCGAGTGCACGCTCGAGTGGGCGCCCGGGCTCTGCACGTCGGGCGGCGCGCTGCACGGAGGCGTGCTCATGGCGCTCGCCGACTCGGCGGGTGGCGTGTGCGCGTTCCTCAACCTCCCGCCGGGAGCGCGCACGGCGACGGTCGAGTCCAAGACGAACTTCTTCGCGGCCGTGCGCGAAGGCGAGGTGCGCGCCCGCACCCGCCCCCTGCATCGGGGGAAGACGACGATCGTGCTCGAGACCGACCTCCTCGACTCGACCGGCCGGCTCGTCGGGCGCACGACCCAGACGCAGGCGATCCTCGTCGACGGCTGAGCCCGAGCGACCCGGCGCTCTCCTGTCCCTCGCGCGGTGGCGGCAGCTCGGTTGGGAGAGCCCCGGGTTCCGGGCGGGGGAACCGCCTGGTTCCCCGCGAGCCCCTCCTCTCGCGCGCTCCACGCAGGCCCGCGACGGGCCTCCCGCCGAGTGAATCGGCCTTCGGCCACGATCGGCGCGCACGGGCAGCGCCGGCGACCGGCTCCGGGGAGGCTCTCGAGACGAGCGCTATCCTGTCCCTCGCGCGGTGGCGGTAGCTCAGTTGGTAGAGCCCCGGGTTGTGGTCCCGGTGGTCGTGGGTTCGAATCCCATCCGCCACCCCTCGAAAAGCCGCTGCTAACCGCGGCTTTTCTGCGTCTCGACGTGCTGAACCCAGCTGAAACCGCGCCGGTTTGGCAACGTCTTGGCAACAGTCGCTGGTCGAACTACCCGTCGAGCGCGGTACGCATCCGCTCGAGCCGTGCGGCGGCGTCACCGCGGACGCGCGTGTAGATGTCGAGCGTCGTCGACGGACGCGCGTGCCGCATCAGCGCCTGCGCAGTCGCGATGTCGACGTTGTTCGCCGCGAGCCGGGACGCGAAAGTCGTGCGCAGGTCGTGTAGTCGGAGCGGCTCGTCCAGGGCAGCCTTCGTCGCCTCCTGCCAGGCGCGCAGAGCGTTGCGACGGTTGAGCGGCTGGCCACGGCGACCCGTGAAGACGAACGCGTCCGCGCTCGCCGCGGCGAAGCCGTGCCGCTGCATGAGCTTGCGTCGCTGCTCGCGCACGATCCCCAACGCCGCCTTTGAGAGCGGCACGATCGCCGTGCTGCCGGGCGTCTTCGCCGCCCTCACGCGGCCTCCGTCGTCGAGCTGGCCGCTCACGAGCCACGTGCCGGCCACGAGATCAACGTCTCCGAAGCGGACTGCGAGCGCTTCGGAGATCCGGGCACCGGTCTCGGCGATGAACGAGACGAGGGGTCGATACGTCGGCCCCACCTTCGCGAGCGACCGCCCGAGTTCCTCGGCAGTCAGCGCGCGCGGCTGGAATCGCTCCGCGTCGGTGCGGCGCAGGTCGCGCGGGAAGCGCTCTCGCGCCCGGGTGACGGCGTTGTCGGACGCGAAGCCTTCGGCGACTGCCCATGTCAGCATCGAGGAGAGCACGGAGACAACGTTGCGGTGAGTCTTCGCGCGGTTGGCGGTCAGAGAGCGCGCGAACCGGCGGACAGCGTGGGCGTCGAGGTCGCAGACCCGGATGCTCCCGAGCGCGGGGATGATGTGCAGCTGGAGTCGTCGTCGGACGTCCTCGCGGGTGCGTGGCGAGTACGAGTCGTCGGCGTCGAGGGCATCGAGGAATCGGTCTGATAGCTGCGCGACCGTCATCCGCCGGTCCGTGATGGCGAGGCCGCCCCTGCGGACCTCGGAACGAAGCTGCTCCAGTTCGGCGACGGCCTCCGTGCGTGAGCGGGCCGCGAGCTTGTAGGGTGACGACGTGGCCTTCGAGCCGCGCGCGGTATTCAAAGACCTCTCGCCCGTCGTTCGTCACGCGCACGTAGAGGCCGGGCACGCGCCGGCCGCGGCTTACGACAGGGGTGCGCTGGACCGCTGTCACCTGAGACGCTTCATTCTCCCCGGCCTCGGCATCGTCCGCGAGCACGTGCGTCGAGCGAGTCCAGCACGGCGGACCGGCGCACGAGCAGTCGATTCCCGTCGCGCACGACATCGCCGGCCAGCCAGCCGCGGCGGATTCGGCAGCGGATCGCGTTCTCCGAGCAGGACATGAGCTCCGCGAGCGTCTCGATCGTCAGCCATTCGCGGCGCGCCTCGACGCGCTCGCGCGCGGCCAGGATCTCCTGAATTGCATGCTCGATGAACGCGCGAAGCTCCTCACGCGCATCTGGCGAGAGAGCTGCGACGAAGCTCACGCTCGCCCTCCCGGCGTGCGAAGCCGGTGACTCAGTCCTCTCACACTGAACTGGCTCGCCATAATTGCGATGCAGATTAGCATAGCTACCGGATAGAGACACGCTCGGTTAGAGTCCCGTCGGTGCGCGAGGACACGGTCAGGAGCGCGGCAATCCTGCGCGAAGCGCGCCTTCGGGCGGGCTTCTCGCAGGATGAACTGGCGCGGGTCTCCGGCAAGGACCGGACGGTGATCGCCCGCTACGAGCAGGGGATCGTGGCCCCGAGCCTGGATACGCTCGTGCAGCTGCTTCGCGCCTGCGGCTTCGACCTCCCGCTCGAGCTCGTCCCCTACGATCCTGGCCTCGACGAGACGATGAGCGCGCTCCAGATGCTTCCCCCCGTGATCCGGCTCGACCGGATGCTCGAGCGGCGCGTAGCGCCCGAGGAAGATCGCGCACTCGAGGAGCAGCTGAGCCGGCTGCGGGAGGCGCGCCGGCGGGAGGAGGAGCGCCGACAGCACTTCGAAGATGTTCGCCGACGCAAAGAGGAGCAGCGCCGAGACAGGGAGGGCGACTGAGCGGTGGCGACGCAGGGTGGGGCGGAGCGAAACGGGTTCGACCCGCGCGGGATCCTCGCGGGCCTTGCGCGCAACCACGTGAGCTACGTGCTGATCGGCGCCCTGGCACGCGTCATCCGGGGGACAGACGAGCTCACGGACGGGGTGGACGTCTGTCCGTCGCTCACCGACTTCAACCGCGAGCGGCTGGGGGAGGCGCTCGACGATCTGGACGCACAGCGGGCCGACAGGCGGCGCCTCGTCTTGGAGGAGGCGCTCGCAAGTGAGCGGGTGATCCGGCTTCGCACGCCGCTGGGGGAGCTGAAGCTCGTGCCGGAGCCGGCGGGGACGAGGCGCGGCTACAACGACCTGCGCCGCGCGGCGACCCTCGAGCACATCGGAGACGGCCTCCGCCCGGAGGTCGCCTCGGTCGCCGATCTCGCGCGCATGTCGGCCGCGCTCGCGCACGAGCTCGCCAACGAGCGCGGGCGCGAGGCGGAGCGTGCGCGGGAGCGGGCGATCGAGAGCTCGCGCGAGCTGCGTCGGATCATGGAGCTCGAGCTCGGCCTGCAGCGAACGCTCGGCCTCGAGCGCGGCATGAGCCGCGACATGGGCATCGACTTCTGAGCAGGACGTAGTGTTTGGCGTCTGTAGACTCTTTGTCTACATGAGGACGACAACGATTCGAGTTCCTGAGGAGACGCGCGATCGGCTCAACGCGATCGCCAAGCGGCGGGGAGCCTCCGCGGGTGAGGTCGTAGCCGATCTCGTTCGCGAGGCGGACGACCGTGCCCTCCTCGCCGACGCGGCGGAGGGCTGGAAGCGGTTGGCAGCCGATCCGGAGGCTCTCGCCGCCTATCGGGCCGAGGCCGAGGAGCTTGCGGCCTTCGACGCGCAGGCACCCGGGTATTGAGCGAGGCGCCCCGTCAGGGCGATGTCGTCTGGGCCGATCCGGACCCGACCCGCGGCTCCGAGCAGGCCAAGGCCCGCCCGTTCGTGATCGTGTCGGTCGATCAGCTCAACCGCTCGCCGCTCGGGCTCTCGCTCGCCGTTCCTCTGACCCGCACCGACTTTCAGAACGCGCTCCATCTCGAGATCGCTCCGCCGGAGGGTGGCGTCCGAGAGCGGAGCTTCGCGATGCCCGAGCAGCTGCGCGCTCTCGCGCACGAGCGCGTAACGAGCCGACTCGGCCAGCTACGCCCGGCCACGCTCGCCGAGCTGCTCCGGCGCTGCCGACTGCTGTTGCGCGAGTCATCCCCGTAGGACGACCGCGCTCGCCCCGCCGTCAGAGCTCGATCCCGCGGTCGAGGCTCCGCTCGGGGGTGCGTCCGAGCTCGCGCTCGCGGCCGAGGCCGAGGCCGCGCTCCGGCGGCGGCTGGCTGCGGTAGAGCTCGAGTGCGTGCGCTCGCGTCCCGTGCAGCTCCTGCTCGAGCCGCTCGAGCTGGCGGTCGAGACCGGCGAGTCGCTCACGGCGCCCGTCGATCTGCGCGCGGAGAGTGCGGCCGCGGCGTGCGCGCCTGACAAGGCCGAGCTCGTCCAGGTGCCGCTGTGCGTGGCGGAGGCTCTGGGCGGCTCGGGTGCGCCGCTCTTCCAGCGCCTCCTTCCGGTCGGCCAGGAGCCTTGCGCTGCGGGCGAGCGCGGCCGGGTTGGTGCTCTTCGCCGCGTCGAGAGCGAGGGTCTGCGCGGCGGAGCGGGTGAGGGCGTCCGCGAGCCGCTCCGCGGGCCCGGCGGGCTCTGCGCGGTGGGGAGAGGCGTCCGGATCGACGTCTCGAGTGACGGCGTAGAGGTTGGTATCGCAGCGGGCACGGCTGAGGGCGACGTAGCCCCACTCCCTGAGCTTCCCCTCGCCTTCTGCGAGGACGAACGCGTGCTTGAGGGTGAGCCCCTGCGTCTTGTGGCCGGTGAGCGCGTACGCGTGGCTCAGGTGACCGGCCTCGAGGTAGCGGGCCGGGAGGGTGAGCAGGCGACGGTCGTCGAGCTCGACGACGATCGCTCGCCGCTCTGCGTCGACCTCGAAGACCGTGCCGCGCTGGCCGTTGCAGACGCCGAGCGCGCGGTCGTTGCGGGTGCAGAGGACGCGGTCTCCGAGCGCCAGCTCGAGACCGGTCTCGAGGCGCAGTCGCTCGCGCCCGAGCCTGCCCTCCCGCCCGAGGAGGGTGCGGGCGACTGCGTTCAGCTCGGCGACGTCGGACCGGCGGTAGGCGATCATCACGCTCCCCGCGAGGTCGCTGGAGGCGGCGCGCCACCAGTCACAGACGAGCTGCGCCTTTGCCTCCGCTCGGCTCTCGGCCACCCGCAGCCTTCCCTGCTCGGCGGCGTGGGCGAGGTAGTCGCGGCTCCCGCCGTCGCGCAGGAGCGCGAGCGCCCGCCGTTCGAGCTCCGAGCGCTGGCGGCGGTTGTCTCGGAGCTCGAGCGCGCCGTTTCGCTCGACGAGCGCGGCGAAGAGCCCGCCCGGGCCGACGGCGGGAAGCTGGGCGGGGTCGCCGATGAGGACGAGCTTGCCGTCTGCGTGCTCGACCTGGAAGAGGACGTCGGTGAGCGTGCGCGTGTCGGCCATCGCGGCCTCGTCGACGAGGAGCAGGCACTCGCGCGGCAGGCCGCCCCGACCCCAGGTCTCTGAGCGCAGCCGATGGAGGGTCACGCTCGGGACTCCGGTCTCGGCCTCGAGGTTCGCGGCCGCCACCCCCGAGGGTGCGGCGCCGAGCGCGAGGTAGCCTTCGCGGCGGAAGACCTCGGCGAGCGCACCGAGGGTCGCAGTCTTGCCGGCGCCCGCGTGCCCGACGACGCAGACGACGCGATCGGGGCTAGCCGCGACGGCGCACACCATCGCCTCCTGCTCGGCGCTGAGTTCGCCTGCCCGCGCGCGAGCGACCCGCGCGAGCGTCTCCTCGGAGACGACGGGGACGCGAACCTGGCGGCTGCGGGCGGCGATCTCGAGCGCGACCCGCTCGTGGCGGAGGAGCTCCTCGCTCGAGAAGCGCCCCGGTCTGCCGACGGCGGGACGCTCCACCGCTTGCACCTCCTCGCGTGCGAGGAAGCGCTCGACGAGAGCCAGCACCCTTTCCGCGGGCGCGCCCCGCGGGTGCCACTCCGCCCACGCCATCACGGCGTCAGGCCCAGAGAACGTCGAGCGCTTCTCGGTGAGGCCGTCCGGTCCGACGAGGTGCACGGCGATCTCGGCGATCTCGCGCTCGCCCAGCTCGCGCTCGACCGCGCGGCCGAGAAGGCGCTTCAGCTGACGGCGGCCGAGCCCGTGCTCGGCTGACCGCGCCCGCCACTCCTCGCGCAGGCGGGGAAGGTCGAGCGGCTCCTTACGATCGCGCGTCGCGACCGCCGCCACCTTGGCCGCGTAGAACCCGCTCGTACCCTCGCGCTCCAAGTGGTCGAGCACCTGCAGCCGCCGCGTGGAGAACTCCCGCAGGACTTCGTCGGGGACGCCGGCGATCTCCGCCATCCCCTTGACCGGCACTTGCCACTCGACCCCGAGCGAGCGGGTCAGCTCGTAGCGCAGGTGCGACTGGTAGAGGTAGCCCGCCGCGAGCCGGTAGTGCTCGAGGATGGGGCGCCCGTCGAGTGCCCTGAAGGTCCCGTCCGGGCTTCTCGCCAGGTTGGCGACGATCACGTGCGTGTGCAGGTGCGGATCCTGCGCCCGCGAGGTGCGGTGCTGGTAGGCAGCGGCGACGAAGCCGGAGGCGCGCTCGCGCACGCGGCCGTTTCGTCCCCTGCGGGTCACGCACGCCCGTTCCTCCAGGTAGGAAAGCGCCGCCTGCCAGGCGGACAGATGCGCTTGGTCGACGGCATGGCCCGTCTTCTCTGAGCCGAGCGCATGCAGCAGGCTCACGCTCTTCGGCGGGGAGATGACGAGGTCGTAGCCCGCCACTGGCTTGAGCTCCTTCACCTCCAGGTAGCGCTCCCCGCTCGCAGGGTCGATCCGCTCGTGCGTCGTCTGCTTCCTCGGCGGATGCGAGCGGAGTACGGCACGTGTGAGCGGATTGCGGCCGGAGATCAGCCTGCCGAGCTCGCCCTCGCCGACCACCCCCTGAAGCTCGAGCTCCATCGCGCCCTGCCCGACCACACCCCGGGGCGACTCCCCGCGGCCCGCGTAGTAGTCGTCGATCCCGTCCGCGACCGAGCGCTCGTAGTAGGCCTCCTGACCGGGCGACAGCTTCGACACCGACAGCACCGAGGCACTCTAGCACTAATGATGCATATGTGTCCCGCGCGGTCTGGTGGTTACTGCCACGGGGCCGAGGCGAGCGGCGCGGGTGAGCAGCGCCTGCGCCGCCCCCATCAGCTCGCGCACGTCGGATCGCCGGTAGGCGAGCATGACTGTGCCAGCGAGGTCGTCTTGCGCAACCTGCCACCGGTCCTCGTGACCGGACCCCGTTCGTCGGTCCACTCGCTATGAGAGTCGGCTTACCTCAGGTCCTCCAGTCTGCCGCATAGGCGGCGGGGGTCTTCCAGCCGAGAGCCGAGTGCGGCCTCAGGTGGTTGTAGGTCTTTCTCCATTCTTCAATCACGACCTTCGCCTCGGGCAGCGAGTCGAATGCTTCCACGGCGAGCACCTCGTCACGGAAGCGGGAGGCGAAGGACTCGACGAACGGGTTCTCCCAGGGCGAGCCGGGCTCGATGTAGGCGGTGCCGGTGTTGCCGAAGCGGCACCAGTCTCGGAGGGCATTCGCGGTCAGCTCGGGCCCGTTGTCCATGCGCACGAGCTCCGGCGGTCGGCCGCGCTCGGCGACCACCTGCTCGAGGACGGATACGGTGCGGTCGGCGTCGATGCGCCGTTCCACCTCGATCGCGAGCGCCTCGCGGGTGTGCTCGTCGACCAGGTGCAGGCACTTGAGGACGCGGCCGTCGGTTGTCATGTCGAACTGGAAGTCGAGCGCCCACACGTGGTTCGGCCGCTGTGCCCGCAGCCGCGCGGCCGGAGTGGTCGAGGTTCCGAGCCGCTGCCGCTTCCGTCGCCTTGAGGCCGCCTGCGGGCTCATCCCCTCGACGATCATGGACACGAGCCGACAGCGCGACTCGTAGGAGAAACGCATCCGCCTGGGCGGGCACACTCGATCATGCATCTGGGCCTCCTTCGCGAGTTGGGATCTCGACAACCCCAAGGCTCGCGGGAGGCCCGGACGCAATCAGGCGTCTCGCAGGTGTGTGGTTAGTCCACCTAGCGCAAGCAGCCGTACCGATGATTTGTGAAGTCCTCGCACGGAGGGCCAAGCGAATGCAAGCGTCGCGTGGCGCGCTCAGTTCGTGTCGAAGCTCCGTACGCCGACTATGACCGCCAGCGCAACAAGCGCTGTCAGCAGCGCTGGGGATTCCATGGCCATTCGCTCAACCTTTCTCGAGCGTCATCCCGTAGGCATGCGGTTGTTGTTGTGGGAGCTCCCTCTAGGCGTTCCCTTCGCAGGCGACCTCCTCTCGTTTCTACGACAGCACTTTCAGCCACACATCGCCGGCCACCACCCCGTCGCTGATCCGGATGCGCCAGCACCCAGGTTCAGGGAAGATGAAGCCTGTGCCCCATTCAGATCCTGGTCTTGCCCAGTCCGACCCGCTGTGTGCCCTTGGCCCCCAGATGGGAAGGAGCTTTTTCCCATCCGGCCCAGTCACGACGAGCGCTCCGAGCGAGCCGGTGAAGCGGAACACGATCTTTAGCTCTTGACCGACGGCCTGCTCAATAATGGCAGCCTCAGAACTTGCCCATCGGCCGCCGCCCAGCGAGGAGAAGAGAGCCCAGAGCTCACCCCTGATCGTCGTTCCGAAGACCTCTCCGATGGCAGGAAAAGCAGTCGCGCCTCGGTAGCGCGGTGACGCCGGTTCGCAACGGGGTCGACCAAGCGGGCCGAACTCCAGGGGCGGAGGCGTTGGGCTGGGTGCGCGCACTCGCACGATCAAGCGGAATTGCACCCCTGCCGTCCCTCGCGAGACAAGCCGCAAATGCCAACGACCCACCCTGTTGAAACGAAACGCTCCCCTCCACAAGCCACGCCGAACCTCTCGAAGCGCGACGCGACTCTTGCGCCCTGTTGGAGCGATGGCTTCCACCCGCGGCCGTGAGCGCGCACCAGCGTTCCGGACCTCGACCGTGGCTTGTTCGCCCGCGATTGGGCTACGTGGCCGGACGACGATGACGCTAGCCGACGCACTCGCCCTGTTAAGTGTTGGAAGTAGAAGAGCTCCGACTAGGACGACCAGGATCACACTCGCGCCGATGGTGCCAGGTCTCCACTCCGACGATCGCGAGAGACGATGAACAGCCCGCGCTGAACGGGACGTAATCACATTCCGCACGCGGAGTACTTTCCTTTTTAGCTCGGCCCCTGGCACTTCTGGCATGAGTAGTCGTAGATGTATGCCCACGAGCATGCGCTGCAGCAATTGCATTCAGGGGTCCGATAGCATTCGCAGCACCGCCACTTCTCACCCGTAAGGCAATTCCCGCAACACTCCCAACACCAGGTGCCGCAACTGCAGTTGCTGCAGCTTCCGCTTGGCGATTTGCATAGATTGCAGCACTGGTACCCCGTGGTCGGACAGTCGGTCGCGTACGCCCGACTTGAGAGACCCATCGCTCCGACCGTGACACCGAGCGTCGCGGCTCCGATCTTCCGCAGGAAGCGCTTACGGCTCGTGGTCTCACCGAGGTTATCGGCGAGTTCTTCCAGCGACATCGCGATTTCACCTCCTTACTTCGTGTCAGTTCATTGCAAAGTCGAAGTTGAGTGGACCGACTAGCACCGCGATGAACCACACAAATGCCATGACGTGAACGCGCTGTAACGTCCGGTACTCGGCGTTGATGTCATCTAGCAGTCGGGGCGTGTCGTTTGCGTCGCTCATGACGAACGGAAAAACCCAGACCGAAAGAGCGCGACCAAGCCAATAGGCCGAGAGGAGCGTGGCACCGAAAATCGGGTCTCCGGAAACGAACGCGAGCGCGATGAGCATCCACGTGCCGGCGAATGTGAACCACGTTGTGAAGATCGATCCCAAGTCCAAGCCCCACAGCGTCGCGGCAATCGGTCGGCGCAAAGTCTTTCCCCAGACCTCTTTGGTCTGCCGCCTTGGCTGGGGTAGAGGCAGGGCGATCCAGCCCAACTCTCGGGCACCAGCCAGGAGTCCTACCGCGACGACGAGGAGCGCGCCCGACATCGAGCCGCGCGGCCACGGCACGAGTTGGCCCAAGACACCGAGGACAATACCTACCGACGCGCTGGCCAGACCACCGGCAAGCGTGTATGCCAGCAACGTCGTGAGCCATGCCCGTTTTGCTCCCGCCACCTTCCCGAGGGGCGCCAGCGCTCCGACGAGCGAGAGCCCTCAGAGCCCGGCTAGCTGGGTCCAGCCGAGAATGAGCGCTGCGGCGAGAACTGCCATCGAGTTGCTGGAGAGCGCAGCTGCAGTTCCACCGGCGAAAGCGAACGCCGAAACTGCAATCACGACTCGCCGAACGGCAACGGAACGCTCGTCGCGGAGCAACGAGTCTGCTTGTGCCCGATCCATCAAGCTCGTCAACACCTACTTTCTGAACGTCGCACCCTCGTTATCTCACCTCGATCGCCGACTCGAGATCTGTGTCGACGATCTCGACCAGTTCGTCGTCTCGCATCGGATTGCCGTACGACTGGACAATGTCCGCCGCATCGACAAGAACGGCGGTTGGAACCGCCACCACCTTGAAGGCACGACTGATCTCCATCGAGTCATCAATGAGCACGCGTGTACCCAGCTCGTGCTGTTCGGAGAACTCATCGCACTCGAGCGCTCCACCACGGCAGACGACATAGACCTCGCCCCCGGCTTTCCACTTCAGCGAAGCCAGCTCTTCCGAAGTGACGGAGCATGATTGGCAGTTGGGCGATACGAACAAGAACGCGCGAGCTTGACCTGCCACGTCTGCGCTGCGGAAGTATCGACCGGAGAGGTCCACCGCTTGGAACTCAGGCGCGGTTTGGTGCAGGAGGTCCTCGGATTCCTCCCGACCGTGGCCAAGAACGTGAACGCCGCGCAATGCGTAGACAGTTCTGACGAGTCCAAGCAAGACAAGCCCTTGGAAGATCACGAGCACCCACAGCGCTCCGAAAGACAGCCAGACCGGTGTCGACATCACATCACCTCGCTTTTCTTACCGCGTCGCCTGTCGTGGCGTGCTGATCGCCACTCGGAGCAGTCGGAGGAGTTCCGGCATCGAGAGGATCCACATCGCGGCGAGAATGAGAAACGAGCTGAGACTCGCTATCTCGAGTACGTAGACGAGCGAGCTCGTGCCCTCTTCGACCAGTCCGGTGAGCGTCGTCCGACTCGTTCCAGACCAGGTGAGGGCGAGGAGCAGAACGACAGCTGACACCAGCAGCGTCAGGCGGGCGAAAGTGCGCATCGAGATCCGCTCCTCCCTGTCGCCGAAGCAGCCGCATGGCACCAGTCGACCCCTCCGCAGGTTGATCACGACCGCCGCGCCGAACGACCCGAACAGCACCGCCGTCAGCACGATCACGAACAACCCTCCGGCCCCAGTGATAAGTGCAAGACCGAGCAGACCTTCGGCGAAGACGACGATCACTGCGCTTCCTCTCGCGAGCCGCTCGGGAACGATGGCGTACTCCGCGACCGCCTCTTCGAAGCTCGGAAATGCCCTGACTTTCGAAACGAATGACGCGATGAGCACCGCGCCCACCGCGAGCTGAAGCGCGAACCCGATGTGGTGAGCGAGTCCAAGGTCAGCCACGAGCGACATCACCTCCTTCAATCCGGCTGTCCGAGATAAGTTCGTCGAGGCCGGACTCACGCCAGTTGCGGTTGTTGCTCAGCCGCATCAGCCGCCATCGGGTTGCCCAGAGCTCAGGGTTGCCGTCGTCCGTGCGAGCGAGCCTCGGAAAGATGCGACCTGCCGCCGAAACGTGACGCGGGACCTGCGTCCCGAATTGGCCGATCGCCGCCTCATCGCGCCAGATCGAGAGGCTGTAGCACGTCCTGAGGTTCTCTACGAGGAAAACGGTGTGAATCAGCGAATCACCGACTGCTGCCCGAGCATCACGAGCAACGCGTCGATACTCGAAGTAGGCGCGTACGACATCCCATGGACGCCGGACTCGGAAGCGTGTCATCACGCAGACAGCGGCGCCGTCGCGGGGTGGCCGATGGGCGACCGAAGCAAGATCGCCGCGTCTGCCAGGTCCACCCTCGCGTCTCGCCGTCGATGTGCTGCGGCGATCCTCGGTCGCGCCAACGCTCACCGCTCGCCACCTGTGTTCAGGCTTGGCCGTAGCCCGAACGTGCTCTCGCCGCAGCAACGACCGTACTCGAGACGCCACACGGTGCGCGTCCACCCCTCTCGTTGCTAACGGCACGAGCGTAACGCCTGCACCAGGCGCTGTCAAAGAGGATGCCCCGTCGATTTACGCTATTTGCGAACGTTTCAAGTACGCGCCGGCTGGGCAAGCGACGAGGCGCTGGACATCAAGGATGTGCGCCTCAATCGCGTGTGCGCGCCCACCGGGCCAGGTTCTCGAGGACTCGATCCCGGCCGACGGCCGCCGGGTCGAAGTCTCGCTGGGCGAGGTAGATCCGATATTCGAGAAAGTACTCGGGTCGGACACGAAGAACTCTGGCGCACTCCTCCATGAGCCGCGCAGTCGGTCGACGCCGGCCGGTTGCCGCCTGGCGAAGCGTCTCATAGTGAACCGCTTCGAGCTCCAACGCGAGAGCTGCCCAGTTGGGCTTGCCACGTTGCGTCACGTAGTCGTTGTCGGTCGCGAGCTCGCGCAGGGCGAGCGGGAAGGGCTTCGTCGTCTCCATTGCCGCAGCCCCGGTCCGCATCCCAGGGAGGCGAGCATAGTGAGCAGAGCGGACAGCTTCAATCGCGCCCAGTACGGCCAGCGAGCGTCACAGCTCGAGCCCAAACCCGGGCGGCTCGCGCTCCATGTTCGGCCGGCGTCTCCGGCTGCAACGAGGCACGAGCTCGTCACGTTCACGAGTGAGCGCGCGAAACCGGGATCGTCGCTCTGCGTATGGGCGCAGCTGCTGCCTGCGCCCATACGCCGGACCGCTCAAGCACGGCCCGGTGACGGGCGATTGCGACCTCGAGCTCGAAGGGCTCTGAGGACGAGCGCTCCAGAGCGCGCGCGGCCCGCTCCCGGCGGAGCCGTCGGGTTCGGATCGCGGAGCGGCGTCTCGCGCTCGAGAGCGTCGCGCTCGGCGAGGCACACGTGCATCTCGTCCCGGGCGCCGCGAGCAGGCGACGTGGCCCCAGTCGCGGAGCGCTCCGAGGTCGGGGAGGAGGACGAACGCAGCGCTCGACGGTCGCGCTCTGGGCCGCGTGGCCGGTGAGCGCGTAGGCGTGATCGAGGTGCTCGGCCGCATAGCTCAGCGGGAGCGAGCGGAGCGGGCCCAAGTCGGGTCGTAGCGTGAGCGCCGATCGCCCGAGTTTGACCACGGCGCCGCGGGCGCCGTTGCGGACGCCGAGCGAGAGATCGTTCCGGCGACAGAGGGATGCGATCGCCGACCCGGAACTCGCGCCCTCGGGCCTCGAGCGCGTCCGGACCGAGGCGACCGGGGCGGGTGAGGACACCAACCTCATTAGCCTCGAGCCGCAGTGTGGGGACGGGGGTAATCGGTTCCACTGCAACTCGCACCCGGGACAAGCTGGATCGTCCTCGATCTCGACGAACTGCGACGGAACTCGGCGCGATCAGGCGCGAGCTCGGCGTCCGAACCTCGCCGGTGGCAACACTTTGGCAACGACTTGCGACGAACCGTGACGAACGCGACGCGTCGCAGATGACAAAAACGGCTTGAACAAGCCATGTTGAACCATCAGGACCGACCCCGAGTCGCCATCAGCCGGGTTGTGGTCCCGGTGGTCGCGGGTTCGAATCCCGTCCGCCACCCCTGAGGCGTCCGCGTAGGCTTTCGTGTCGATGAAGCCCGACAGCCTCGCGTCCGCGACTCGCTTCCTCGTCTTCGCGCTCGCCGGCCTCTACGGGACGGCCGCGATCGTCGTACTCCTCTACGCCGACTTCGGGGCGTCCCGGACGGTG
>CAZODN010000028.1:0-25608 GCA_964578545.1 uncultured Gaiellales bacterium | reverse complement strand
CCACGCCCGGCATGGGCCCACCCGATCGCTGACTCGCGCGGGTCGTAGAGTCCGCGCATGCCGGTCGAGCTCACCGGGCGGGCGCTGACCCTCGAGGACGTCGTCCGCGTCGCACGCGACGGCGAGCAGGTGACGATCGCGCCCGCGGCCGTCGAGCGGATGCAGGAGCGCCGGCGCGTCGTCGAGCGCGCGGTGGCAGACGGCGAGGCGGTCTACGGCGTCACGACCGGCGTCGGCATGCGCCGGAACGCTGCCGTCGGTGCCGACGACGCGCGCGCCTTCAACCGCTCGGCGATCGCCGGGCACCGCGTCGGCCTCGGGCCGCCGGCTCCGGCAGACGTCGTCCGAGCCGCGCTCGTCGTGATGACGAACGCGCTCGTCGCCGGACACCAGGGAGCGCGCCCGGAGCTCGCGCGGGCCCTCGCCGGGGCGCTGAACGCAGGCGTGTCACCGGCGGTGCCCTCGCTCGGCTCGCTCGGGCTCGCCGACCTCGCGCAGAACGCCGACCTCGCGCACGGATCGCTCGGCGACCTCGGGCTCGAGGCGGGCGAGGCCGGGGCGCTCCTGGTGTCGAACGCGTTCTCGACCGCGCAGGCAACGCTCGCGGTCGTCGATGCCCGCGCGTTACTCGACCGTCTCGACGCCGCCGCGGCGCTCGACTTCGAAGCCTTTCGGGGAAACGTCGGCGCGCTCCACGAGGAGGTGGGCCGCGCGCGACCGTATCCGGGGATCGTCGAGACGATCGGCGCGCTGCACGCCCTTCTCGCTGGGAGCGCGCTCTGGAGGCCCGACGAGGCGCGCTTCCTCCAGGATCCCGTGACGTTCCGGTGCATCCCCCAGGTCCACGGTGCGCTGCGCGACGCGCTCCGGTTCGCGGAGGAGCGCGTGGCGATCGAGCTGAACGCCCACCAGGGAAACCCGCTGATCGTGCCGGGCGAGAGCCGGCTCGTCTCCGTCGGGAACTTCGACTCCCTCCCCCTCGCCGCCGCGCTCGACCTGCTTCGGATCGCGCTCGCGCCGGCGCTCACGGCAGCCGTCGAGCGGACGCTGAAGCTGCTCAGCCCGTGGTTCAGCGGGCTGAGCGAGGGCCTCGCGCCACGGGAGGGCACGTGGGAGGACGGGCTCTCGGAGCTCGGGGTCGCGGCCCAGGCCGTGGTCGCGGAGGCGCGCCTCCTCGCGCAGCCCGTCTCCTTCGAGCTCGCCTCGACGATGCAGGAGTCCGGCGTCGAGGACCGCACCGTCCTCACGTCCCTTGGAGCTCGCCGCCTCGACGAGATGCTCCAGCTGGGACGGCGCGCCGTCGCCATCGAGCTGACGGTCGCCGCGCAGGCGGTCGACCTCCGCGGGCCGCTCGAGCTCGGCGCCGGGGCGGCCGCTGCTCGCGCGCTCGTCCGCGAGCACGTCCCGTTCGTCGACGGCGCGGCCGCAATGCCCCTTCCGCTGGAGGAGCTCGCCGACGCGCTCGCCGGGCCCGTCTCGTCGTGAGCAGGGTCGACGTCCACCAACACCTGTGGCCCGAGGCCTTCCTCGCCGAGCTACGGGCGCGGAAGGAGCCTCCCTTTCTCGACGGGCGGGAGCTCACCACCCGCGAAGGGCGGTTCCCGGTAGAGCTCGCGAGCCACGACCCCGAGACCCGGCTACGCCTCCTCGACCGCGACGGGATCCACGTCGCGGTCCTCTCGCTGCAGGCCAGCCTCGGCCTCGAGGAGCTGCCGGAGTCGGAGCGGGCGGCACTCGAGGACGCCTGGGCAGAAGGAGCCCTCGAGGTCGTCGAGGCGGGCGGCGGTCGCTTCGCGGCGCTGTCTCCGTCGCGGCTCCGGGACGGCTTCGTCGGGGTCAGCGTGGGGCCGTCCGCGCTCCTCGACCTCGATCGCCACCTCGTCGTCCTCGACGAGACGGCCGAGCGAGGCTCCTTCGTCTTCGTCCATCCCGATGCGGGACATCCAGTCCCGGCCGATCGGCCCGACTGGTGGGAATGGGTGGTCGGCTACCCGGCGAGGATGCAGGCGGCGTACCTCGCGTGGATCGGTGCCGGGCGCAAGCACCTGCCGACGCTGCGCGTCCTCTTCGCCATGCTCGCGGGCGGCGCGCCGTTCCAACTCGAGCGGCTCGCGCGACGGGGCGTGGATGTCCGTTCGGCGGTCGACCAGAACACGTACTTCGAGGTGTCCACCCACGGCCGGCGCGCGATCGAGCTCTGCATCGAGACGTTCGGCGTGACGCAGCTCGCCTACGGGAGCGACATGCCCGTGGTCGACTCGCGCCCGACCCTTGCCGCCGTCCGCGGCTTCGGCGATGCTGTCCTCCAAGTTCTCCAGATCGAGACACCGGCTGCCCTGCTGAGATGAGCGACATCGCCAGCTGGATCCGGGAGCGCGTCCCTCCCGACACCGACCTCGACCGCCCCACCATGGCGGAGCTCGTCTCGAGCCTCGCCGCAACGGAGCATCTCTGGCGCCCGCTCGTGAGGCACGACCAGGAGGAGCGCTACTACAGGCAGCTGTACCGCGATCCGAGCCTCGACGTGTGGCTCATCTGCTGGGTGAACGGGCAGAGCACGGGCTACCACGACCACGACCGCTCATCCGGGGCGGTGCAGGTCTGCGAGGGCGCGCTGTTCGAGGACTGGTTCCGGATCGAGGAGGACGGGTGGGTGCGCGAGCGCACGACGAGGCACGAGGCCGGCGGCAGGTTCGACTTCGACTCCGGGGACATCCACGGCGTGCGACACCCGGGCGAGGGAGCGCCCCCCGCCACCTCGCTCCACGTCTACTCGCCAGCGCTCTGGAGGATGGGGCACTACGAGCCCGGCCCGCGCGGGATGCGCCGGGTCGGGATTACGTACGCGGACGAGCTGCTCGACGTCGCGTAGGCTCGCACCGAGTCCTCGCTCAAGGCCGTCGCGAGGAGAACGACGGCAGCCAGTGGACGAGACCGGAGAGCTCGGCTCCGAGCCTGCGCAGGTCGTCGACGATCGCGTCGCGCCGCGCAGGCGTCATGCGCGAAAGGGGCACCAGCGCGGTGAGCGCGGCGAGCGTGACTCCTTCGTCGTTGACGACCGGGACGGAGGCGGCGAACAGACCGTCGGCCGTGTCCTCCCAGTTCTCCGCGTACCCGCGCTCTCTCACCTCGTCGAGCATCGACTGGAGCTCGGCGACGCCGTTCAAGCGTCGCCCGGTCGGCGTGACGAGCGGGCGTCCCCCGAACATCGCCGCCACCTCCGCCGGCGGCCGCGAGGCGAGCACGACGCGCCCGCTCGCCGAGGCGAAGGCCGGCGTCTTCGCCCCCACGTGGGTGACGAGCCGCACCGGCTGCGACGTCTCCTCGAGCGCGACGAAGAGCGACTCGACCCCGTCCAGGATCGCGAGCGCGATGGACTCGTCGTGCCGGGTCAGGAACTCCGCAGCGATAGCCCGGAACGCGTTCACGATCGGGAGCTCGGCGGAGGAGGACCCCAGCCGGAGCGCGCGGATGCCGAGGTCGTAGCGGCCCTCCGCGTCGCGGACGGCCCAGCCCCGCTGGACGAGCACGGCGCAGACCCGGTGCAGCGTGCTCTTCGGGATGCCGAGCTCACGCGCGATCTCCGAGAGCGCGAGCGGGCTCCGCGCGGCGAGGAGGTCGAGCACGGCGAGCGTTGCCTTCACGCCCGCGGAGGACGCCGCGCCCCCGTCCCGCGGGGGGCCGGCCCTCCGGCTCTCGACTGCGCTCACGACGCCGAGCGTACTGCATTCAGGAACCGAGATCCAGATCCGGAACGCGGCTTGACGAGACTCGCGCGCGTGTGGGATAAACCGCGAGTCGGCGTGGAACGGACATCCACGAGGAGAACGCGCAGGCCACCCGGAACAGGAGGAGAAGGGATGGATCGCAGCACGCGAAGGCAGGTCGACGAGTACCGCCGGGGAGCGGCGGGGCCGATCGAGAACAACCTCATCGACGAGTTGGTCGCCGGCGAGCTCGACCGCCAGGAGTTCCTCCGGCGGGCGACCGTGTTCGGACTCGGCGCCGGGACGATCGGCATGCTGCTCCGCTACGTCGGCGAGGCGGACGTCGCGTTCGGCGCGCCCGCAGTCGCGGCCAAGAGGGGCGGGACGCTGCGGGTCGGGGTGACCGCGTACTCGTCGAGCCTCGAGCCGTACCAGCTCCGCGAGGCCGGGTCGCTCGCGCTCGCGGGAATCCCGGGCGAGTACCTCACCTTCTCGAACAACGCGCTCCAGGTGAAGCCGTGGCTCGCGGTGAGCTGGAAGCCGAACAAGGACCTCACGACCTGGACCTTCCAGCTGCGGCGCGGCGTCAAGTTCCACAACGGCAAGACGATGACCGCGGACGACGTGGTCGCGAGCTTCAGGCAGTACCTCTCCGAGAAGACGTCGCAGATCTACTCGGCGATCCCGACGAGCCTGCTCGGCCCCGAGGGCGTCGTGAAGCGGGGGCCGTACACAGTGGAGTTCCGCCTGAAGCAGCCGAACAACGCGTTCCCGTACCTCGTCAGCCAGACCACCTACCAGGCGATCATCCAGCCGGCGGCGATCGCGGCGAAGCCCGGCACCTGGGTCGCGAGCAAGATGATCGGGACCGGGGCCTTCCGGCTCAAGAGCCTCACGCCGAACCGCCGCGCCGAGCTCGTCCGGTTCCCGGCGTACTGGGGCGGCAACCCGCCGCTCGACGGGGCGATCCTGACCTTCTACGAGGGCACGGCGCCGCAGGTGCTCGCGCTCCGGGCGGGACAGCTCGACCTGTGCATGCAGCTGTCGCCGCAGGAAGCCGCGCCGTTCCAGAAGAACAGCCGCTACAAGATCTTCAGCGCCCCGACGTCGTCGCACCGCATGTTCGGGCTCCGCGTCGACCGCGACCCCTTCCGGGACGCCCGCGTGCGACGCGCGATCGCGCTCACCCTCAACCGCCCCGACCTCATCCAGCGCCTTCTCCTCGGCTTCGGCACGCTCGGCAACGACTCGCCCTTCTGGTCGAGGTTCCCGTCCACGGACCCGTCCATCGGGCAGCGCAAGCAGAACCTCGAGCTCGCGCGGTCCCTGCTTCGGGCTGCCGGTCAGGAGAACGCGAGGTTCACGATCACGACGTGGCGGTTCGCAGACCTGCCGGACTACGCGGCCGCGATCCAGGCCGCAGGCCGCCAGGTCGGCCTGGACATCGACCTCGAGGTGATGACGGCGGACGATTACTACGGCGGCGGCGCGGACTACTACGCCACGACGCCGTGGCTGAACCGGCCCGCGACCATCACGGAGTACGGAGCCCGGGGCGTGCCGAACCTGTTCATGACCGCGGCGTACATGTCCGACGGCATCTGGAACGCCTCGCACTACAACAACCCGAAGTTCGACGCCGAGGCGCGGCGGTTCCTCGCCTCCGCGGACATCGCCTCGCAGCGGGCCGCGACGAAGAAGATGGCGGGGATGCTGCTCCAGGACACGCCCGTGATCACGTCGTTCTTCATCACCTACGTGACCGCGGGCTCGTCGAAGGTGACGAACTACCAGGCCGAAGGCCTCTCGCACATCCGCATCGCACACACCTCGCTCGCGTAGACGAACGCCGACGGGTGGCCGGGCGTCAGCGCCCGGCCACCCGGGCATCAGGTACCGGAGATCGCCCGCTACGTCCTCAAGCGCCTCGGCCTCGCACTGATCACGCTCGTCCTCCTGAGCATGATCGTGTTCGCGGCCGCCCAGCTCCTGCCCGGGAACGTCGGCCGGTCGGTGCTCGGGCGCGACGCGAGCGAGGAGGCCGTCGCCGAGTACAACCGCGAGCACGGAACCGACCGGCCCGCCGTCGTCCAGTACCTCGACTGGCTGGGGGGCGCGCTCCAGGGCGACCTCGGAGAGTCGCTCGCGCAGTCGGGCGTCCCCGTCTGGGACATCGTGGAGCCCGCCCTCGTCAACTCGCTGAAGTTGGCGGTGCTCGCGTTCGTGCTCGTCGTGCCGTTCGGGATCCTCGGCGGCGTCCTCGCCGGCCTGCGGGTCGGACGAGCGACCGACCGCGCCATCACGCTGGTCGGGGTCTCGCTGGCAGTGGTGCCGGAGATCGTGACCGGTCTCGTGCTCATCCTCGTCTTCGCGATCTGGCTCGGCTGGCTCCCGGTCACCGCCCAGGCGGAGCCCGGCGCCGGGCCGCTCACGCAACTGCGGTACCTCACGCTGCCGGCTCTCGCGCTCGTGATCGTCCTCTTCGGCTACATCGCGCGGATCACGCGGGCGGGCGTCGTGGAGGCGCTCGACGCCGACTACACGCGGACCGCGTACCTGAAGGGACTCCCGCACAACACGGTGATCCGGCGGCACGTGCTCCGGAACGCGCTCATACCGACGATCGCGGTCGTCGCGACCCAGGTTGGGTACCTCCTGGGCGGGCTCGTCGCGATCGAGTACCTCTTCAACTACCAGGGGATCGGTCTCATGGTGCTGCAGGCTGCGCAGCAGAAGGACTTCACCCTGCTGACGGCCGGGGTCATGGTCGTCGGGACGGCGTACCTCCTCGTCACGCTCGTCGCCGACATCGTCTTCGCGCTGCTGAACCCCCGGATCCGATTCGAGGCGGCGGAGTGACGACCGTGCCGCTTCCGACGGCGCGCTCCGAGGCGGGCGCCGCGCGGCGCGAGCGCGTGCGCATGCTCCTGCGGAGCCCGAGCTTCCTCGTCGGGGCCAGCGTGATGGCCTTCTGGGTCGCCTGCGCGCTGCTGGGCGACCGGATAACGCCGTTCGACCCCCTGTACGACCAGACCCCCGACATCAGCGTCCCCCCGTCGTCCGAGCACTGGTTCGGGACCGACCGACTCGGTCGCGACGTCTTCTCGCGCGTGCTGGCCGGCTCGCGCGACATCCTCCTCATCGCCCCGCTCGCGACGCTGCTCGCGACGCTGCTCGGGACGGCGCTCGGACTCGTCACGGGCTACCTCCGCGGCATCGCCGACGACACGATCAGCCGTGTTATCGACGCGGTGCTCGCGATCCCGCTCATCGTCCTCGCCGTCACCGTGGTCGCGGCGCTCGGGAGCCGCTCGACCTGGGCCGTGACGGTGGTGATCGCGATCGTCTTCGCCCCGATCATCGCGCGCACGGTCCGCGCCGCCGTGCTCGGCGAGGCGCAGCTCGACTACGTCGAGGCAGCGCGGCTCCGGGGGGAGCGCGCTCCATACGTCATGTTCTCGGAGGTGCTGCCGAACGTGATGCCGCCGATCCTCGTGGAGGCGACCATCCGGCTCGGCTATGCGATCTTCGCCGTCGCGACGCTGACGTTCATCGGCTTCGGCCTCCAGCCGCCGTCGCCGGACTGGGCGGTCCAGATCGCGGACAACTACCCGTTCCTGGCGGACTCGTGGTGGACGGTTCTCTTCCCTGCGCTCGCGATCGCGTCCCTCGTCGTCGCGGTCAACCTCGTCTCCGACAGCGTGCAGCAGGTACTCGAGCGATGAGCGAGGCCACGCTCGCCATCGAGGGGCTAAACGTCGCATACCGCGTGCGTGGACGCGACCGGCCAGTCCTGCGCGGCGTCTCGTTCCAGGTTGGGCGGGGCGAGTCGTACGGGCTCGTCGGCGAGTCAGGGTGCGGCAAGTCGACCGCCGCGCTCGCCATCGTGCGCTACCTCCCCCGCAACGGGAAGGTGTCGGCCGGCTCGGTGCGGGTCGCAGGCGAGGACGTCCTCGCGTACGGGAGGGGCCGGCTCCGCGAGTACCGCGCGCGCACGGTCTCGATGGTCTACCAGAACCCGGGAGCGGCTCTCAATCCGTCGCTCCGCGTCGGAGACCAGCTGGCCGAGGCGTTCACGGTACTCGGCGCGAGCGGCAAGGAGGCGGCCGCGCGCTCCTACGCCGCGCTCTCGCGTGTCCAGATCGCCGACCCGGGATCGGTGCTGGGCCGCTACCCGCACCAGCTCTCCGGCGGGATGCAGCAACGCGTGCTCATCGCGATGGCGCTGGCGAAGGATCCCACGCTCCTCATCCTCGACGAGCCGACCACGGGGCTCGATGCGACGGTCGAGGCAGAGGTCCTCGACCTCGTCGCGGGCCTGCAGGCCGAGCTGCACACGTCGGTCCTCTTCATCAGCCACAACCTCGGCGTCATCTCGAAGATGTGCTCTCGGGTCGGCGTCCTGTACGCGGGCCGGCTCGTCGAGGAGGGGCCCGTGGAGACGGTTCTCCAGGACCCGAGGCACCCGTACACCGTCGGGCTCCTGCGGTGCATCCCGCGAGGGGGCGTGCGCAAGGATCACGGGCGCCTCGACACGATCCCGGGCTTCCTTCCGAGCCTCGGCCAGGAGATCGCGGGCTGCGTCTTCGCCGAGCGCTGTGCGCTCGCCGACGAGCGCTGCACCCGCGAGGAGCCGCCGCTCGAAACGATTGCGGAGGGGCACGCGAGCCGCTGCTGGCATCACGACCGCGCAGCCGGCCTGCCGCGGGAGTACGTCGCGGACATCGAGCTCCCACCCGTCGATCGCGACGGCCCGGCTCTCCTCGAGCTCGACGGGCTCACGAAGATCTTCCGCCAGCGGGGCCACGACGTTCACGCGCTCACCGCGGTCTCCGCGGCGGTCTGGCCGGGCGAGACGCTCGGGCTCGTCGGCGAGTCAGGGAGCGGGAAGACGACGCTCGCCCGGACGCTGCTCGGCATCGTCCCGCCGACGGCGGGCGCCGCGACGCTCGAGGGCCGCGCGCTCCCTTCCCGCTACCAGCAGCGCACACGCGAGCACCTCCGCTCGCTGCAGATCGTCTTCCAGAACCCCGACTCCGCCCTCAACCGACGGCACTCGGTCCGGAGAATCCTGCTCCGCTCGCTGAAGAAGCTCGCCGGGCTGAGCGGCAGCGCCGCCGAGGCGCAGATGCTCGACCTCGCGGCTCGCGTGCGCCTCACCGAGCGAACCCTGACGCAGAAGCCGGTGCAGCTCTCGGGCGGCCTGAAGCAGCGCGTGGCGATCGCACGCGCGTTCGCCGGCGACCCGAAGCTCGTCGTCTGCGACGAGCCGACCTCGGCCCTCGACGTCTCGGTGCAGGCGGCGATTCTCAACCTCCTCGTCGAGCTGCAGGCGGAGAAGCGGGTCGCGTACCTCTTCATCTCCCACGACCTCGGGGTCGTCCGCTACATCTCGGACCGGATCGCCGTCCTCTACCTCGGGCGCCTCCAGGAGCTCGGGCCGGCCGACGTCGTGTTCGACGGGCCGCACCACCCGTACACGGAGGCGCTGCTCTCCGCCGTCCCGACGATCGACGGCGGCGGGCGCGACCGGATCAGGCTCGAGGGAGAGATCCCGAGCGCCGCGTCTCCCCCGTCGGGCTGCGTCTTCCACACGCGCTGTCCGCGGAAGCTCGGCGCCGTCTGCGAGGAGGCCGAGCCGCCGCTCGTCGAGGTCGAGAGCGGCCACCTCCTGCGCTGCCACATCCCGATCGAGGAGCTCCGGCGCCTCCAGGGGAAGGAGGTCGGGGTCGCATGAGGATTCGCGCCGTCGTGCTCGAGGAGACGGGCGGTCCGCTGACGCCCTGCGAGCTCGAGCTCGCTCCGCCGAAGCGCGGCGAGGCGCTCGTCCGGCTCCACGCGAGCGGCGTGTGCCACTCGGACTGGAACGCCGTTGACGGCACGGCCGAGACCCGCTGTCCGGCCGTGCTCGGCCACGAGGGCGCGGGCGTCGTCGAGGCCGTGGGCGAGGGCGTGACCCGGGTGGCGGTCGGCGACCACGTCGCGCTCTCGTGGGCGCCGTCGTGCGGGGAGTGCGAGGAGTGCGCGCGCGACCTCCCGCAGCTCTGCTCGACCGTGTGGCCGGCGATGGCGACGGGCGGGCTCATGGACGGGACGCCGCGCCTCTCGCGTGACGGCGAGCTCGTCTACCACTACTCGTTCCTCTCCACCTTCGCCGAGGCCTGCGTCGTGCCCGAGCGCTCGTGCGTCCCGGTCCCGCCCGACGCGCCGTTCGACGTCGCCGCGCTCGTCGGCTGCGCGGTGACGACCGGCGTCGGCGCGGTGTGGCGGACGGCCGGCGTCCGGCCGGGAGACCGCGTCGCGGTGATCGGCTGCGGCGGCGTCGGCCTCTCCGCGCTGATGGCCGCCGTCGCGGCCGGCGCCGAGCCCGTCGTCGCTGTCGATGCGGCGCCCGGGAAGCTCGGGCCCGCACGCTCCTTCGGTGCGTCGCACACGGTCCTCTGGCAGGACGGGGCGGAGGAGACCGCGGAGCTCGTCCGCGAAGCCTCCGGTGGTGGAGTCGACTACGCGATCGAGGCGACGGGCCGGCCGGAGGCGATGCTGACGGCCTTCCTCTCGACTCGTCCGCGAGGGGCAGCGGTGCTCATCGGCATCCCGCGCGCGGACGCGGTGCTGTCCTTGCCGGCGACGACGATCCCGAGGATGGAGCGGCGCGTCCTCGGCTCGATCTACGGCTCGTCGCGCCCCGAGCGCGACTTCCCGCGCACGCTCGAGCTCTACCGGGCCGGCCGGCTCCCGCTCGACCGGCTCGTCTCCCACCGCCTCCCGCTCGAGCAGGCCGAGCGCGGCTTCGAGCTCATGCGGTCGGGCGAGGCGCTGAGGGTGGTGCTCGAGCCGTGAACCTCGACCATCTCGACGGCCGGATCGGCGAGGGCTGGGGCGGTGTCGCTCCAAACGGCTCGCACGTGAACGTCGTGCTCGCCCGCCGCGGGAGCCCGACGGCCGCGGCCGCGATCTCGATGCTCGCCCACCCCTCCCCAGGGCACACGCCCGTCCTCGTCTGCGTCGGGCCGACCCAGGCCGAGTACGAGCCCGTCTGGCCGCCGACGCTGATGATGAACAAGGCGACCGCGCTCGACGAGCGCCACCAGGCGATGACGTGGGGAGCCGCCCAGCTCGGCATCGGCCAGGGCGTCCTCGACGCCGTCGCGGACGGGCTGCTCGAGGCGACCGGGGACCTCCTCGTCCTCGTCGCCGTCTGGATCGACCCGGCCGCGGACGACGAGACGGCCGTGAGGCAGGCAAGCCGTGCGGCGACGCGGAAGGCACTCGGCACGTGCGTCGAAGGACGCGACCCCGCCGCGGCCGCCGATCTCGTGGCGCGCCGCGACACCCTCGCGAACCCGTTCTACGGGGGCACGTGATGAGGATCGCCGCGATCGAGACGCGCTGCTACCGCTTCCCTCTCGAGCCCCCGTTCGCGGCTGCCTGGGACCCGGTTCCGCGCACGCACCAGGACGCGACGGTCGTGACCGTGCGCTCCGACGACGGTGTCGAGGGCCACGCCAGCGGCGACGGGCTCCCCGACCACGAGCTCCTCGAGCGCCTTCTCGTCGGTAGCGACCCCGAGCAGGTGAACGTGCACGGGATCCTCGAGACGGTCGACTTCCACCACGGGCGGAACTGGGTGCTCGAGGTCGCGATCTGGGACCTCCTTGGTCGCGCCCACGGCCTGCCGCTCTGGAAGATCCTCGGAGGCCGGCGCGCCCGAATCGGCGCCTACGCCTCGACGGGCGAGCTCGTCTCGGCGGACGAGCGTGTACGACGCTGCGTGGCCCTTCGCGACGCGGGGGTGCGAGCGGTCAAGATCCGCCTGCACGCGCAGGACTGGAGAGCCGACCTCCCGGTGCTCGAGGCCGTCCGTGCCGCCGTCGGGTCGAAGCTCGAGCTCATGGTCGACGCGAACCAGGGCTGGCGGATGCCCGGCGACCTCACGCCGCGCTGGACGCGACGGACGGCGGAGGAGCTCGTCCGCGAGCTCGAGCGCCTCGATGTCTACTGGCTCGAGGAGCCCCTTCCCACCGACGACCTCGAAGGCTACGCGCAGCTCTCCCGCAACGGGATTCGCATCGCCGCGGGCGAGATGGTGCGCACCGAGGCGGAGGCGAAGGCGCTCGTCGTCGACGGCGGCGTGGACGTCGTGCAGACGGACGTCGTCCTCGCCGGGGGCGTCGAGGGGTGCCGGAGGGTCGCCGCCGCAGCCCGGGAGGCGGGAAGCTCGTGGAGCCCGCACACGTGGTCGAACGGGTACGGGCTGCTCGCAAACCTCCACGTCGCACTCGCCTTCTCGACGGAGCCATACCTCGAGGTCCCGTACGACCCGCCCGCCTGGTCGCCGGAACGCCGCGACTGGCTCCTGCCAGTCACGCTCGACATCGCGAGCGATGGCACGATCGGGCCTCCCGAAGGCCCCGGGCTCGGCGTCGTGCCCGACTTCGACGCCCTCGAGCGCTACCGAGTCGGCTGATGCGCATCCGCGCCGCCGTCCTTCACGAGCCAGGCAGGCCGCTCGTGCTCCAGGAGGTCGAGCTCGCGCCTCCCGGCCCCCACGAGGTGCTCGTGCGGGTCGCCGCGGCAGGCGTATGCCACTCGGACGTCCGGCTCGCAGACGGCGAGCTGGGAGACGGACGCTGGCCGATGGTGCTCGGGCACGAGGGGGCCGGGGCCGTCGAGGAGGTCGGCGAAGGCGTGACCCACGTCATCCCCGGAGACCACGTGGCGTTCTCGATCGTCCCCTCTTGCCGCCGATGCGAGGAGTGCCGCGAAGGGCGCTTCAACCTCTGCCTCCCGGCCGGCGAGGCGGGCCCACGAGGCGTCCTGATGGACGGCACGTCGCGGCTCTCGCTGCCGGACGGGACGCCGCTCCAGCACGCGCTCATGACCGCGTGCTTCGCCGAGCGGGTCGTCGTCGCGGCTGCCGGGGCGATCCCGCTCCCGAGCGCACTCCCCCTGTGGCAGGGCTCGCTCCTCGGCTGCGGCGTCGTCACCGGGTTCGGCGCCGTCCGCAACACCGCGGGCGTCGGCGTCGGTGAGTCTGCGGTGGTGGTCGGCTGCGGCGGCGTCGGGCTCCAGGTCGTCGCAGCGCTGCGGCTCGCCGGCGCGAGCCCGATCGTCGCGGTCGACCGTGATCCCGAGAAGCTCGAGCTCGCGCTCCAACGCGGGGCGACCCACGGCGCCGTCGCGGGTCCGGAAACGGCGAGCGACGTCGTCCGGATCACGGGGCGCGGCGCCGACCACGCGTTCGAGGTCGTGGGCCGGCCGGAGACGATCCGCCTGGCGTGGGACTGCCTGCGTCCGGGCGGGACGGCAGTCGTCGTCGGGCTCGCCCCGAAGGGCGTCGAGATCTCGCTCCCGGCGATCGAGTTCCTCTCGGACAAGGGGATCCGCGGGTCGTTCTACGGTGGTGGAGACGCGCTGCGCGACGTCCCCTTCCTCGCCGAGCTCGCGCTCGCCGGCGACCTCGACCTCGCGGGCGTGGTGACCCGCGTCGAGCCGCTCGAGAGCGTGAACGACGCGCTCGACCGGCTCCGAAGGGGCGAGGGCGCGCGTACAGTGCTGCTCGTCGATCCCGACCTCGCCGCGTACGAACCGAAAGGAACGCCATGACCAGCACGCTCGTCGAGCGGCTCGCGGAGCCCGAGGCCCGCGACCCCCTCGCCCTCGCCTCCGAGCTCGACCTCCGCACGCAGGCCTTCGTCAACGGGGAGCTCGTCGATTCCGTCTCCGGCGAGACCTTCCCCTGCGTCAGCCCCTCGAGCGGGCAGGTGATCGCCGAGATCGCCTCCTGCGACGAGGCCGACGTCGACCGCGCGGTCGGGCACGCCCGCGCCGCCTTCGAGTCCGGCGTCTGGTCGCGGATGGCGCCGAAGGCGCGCAAGAAGGTGCTCCTCCGCTTCGCCGAGCTCGTCTCCGAGCACGCAGACGAGCTCGCGCTCCTCGAGACCCTCGACATGGGCAAGCCGATCCGCGACGCGCAGCGCGTGGACATCCCCCTGTCGGCCGAGTGCATCGCCTACTACGGCGAGGCGATCGACAAGGTCTACGACGAGGTCGCCCCGACGCCGGAGTCGAGCGTCGTGATGATCGTCAAGGAGCCGCTCGGCGTCGTCGCGGCCGTCGTCCCGTGGAACTTCCCGACGCTCATGGCGACGTGGAAGCTCGGCCCCGCGCTCGCGACGGGGAACAGCGTGATCCTCAAGCCCGCCGAGCAGTCGCCGCTGACCGCGATCCGGCTCGGCGAGCTCGGCGCCGAGGCGGGGCTCCCGCCGGGCGTGCTCCAGGTGCTCCCCGGCTTCGGCGAGAAGGCGGGACAGGCGCTCGGGCGGCACCTGGACGTCGACATGGTCGCGTTCACCGGCTCGACCGAGGTCGGCAAGTACTTCCTCCGCTACTCCGGCGAGTCGAACATGAAGCGGCTCGCGCTCGAGTGCGGCGGGAAGTCGCCCCTCGTCGTCTTCCCCGACAGCGACCTCGACGCCGCCGCGACGGCCGCCGCCTGGGGCGTCTTCTACAACCAGGGCGAGGTCTGCAACGCCGCCTCGCGGCTCCTCGTGCACGCGGACGTGAAGGACGAGCTGCTCGAGAAGGTCGTGGGCGTCGCCTCCCGCATTCGGCCGGGCGACCCGCTCGACCCGAAGACGCGCATGGGCGCGATCGTCGACGAGACCCAGCTCGGCCGCGTGCTCGGGTACATCGAGGCCGGCAAGGAGGAAGGCGCGGCGCTCCACACGGGCGGGTCGCGCGTCCTCGAGGAGACGGGCGGCTACTTCGTGGAGCCGACGATCTTCGACGCCGTCTCGAACGACATGCGGATCGCCCGCGAGGAGATCTTCGGCCCCGTGCTCTCGGCGATCTCCTTCACCGAGGAGGAGGAGGCGATCGCGATCGCCAACGACACCGTCTACGGCCTCGCCGCCGGCGTCTTCACGAGCGACGTCAACCGCGCCCACCGGGCGGCGCGGGCGATCCGCGCCGGCGTCGTCTGGGTGAACACCTTCGACATGGGCGACATCTCCTCGCCGTTCGGGGGCTTCAAGCAGTCCGGCTTCGGGCGCGACAAGTCGCTGCACGCGCTGGAGAAGTTCACGGACCGGAAGGCGATCTGGATCCAGCTCCACTGACGAGAGGAGACGTCGTGCAAGCAGCCGAAGGCACGGTCAGGAGGGCATTCGCCTTCCGCGTCGGCTGACGCTCCCTCGCCCGACTGCGTGCGCGTGCCCGGCAGGAGGAGCCGGGCACGCGCCTCGGTTGTGCTGCGGCGGGCTTGCTAGCCCTTGATCTCGATCTTGTGCGCCTTCAGGGGCTCGAGCTTCGGCACGTGCACCTCGAGGACGCCCGTCGAGAACCTGGCGTCGATGTGCTCCGTGTCGACCTCTGGAGGCAGCGTGAACCTGCGCTCGAAGCGCTTCTCGAGCCGCTCGTGGAAGTAGTAGCTCTTGCGCTTCTCCTCCGCTTCGGCCGACCGCTCGCCCTTGACCGTGAGCGTGTGATCCGAGACCTCGAGCTCGAGCTCCTTCTCGTCGAAGCCCGGGACGTCGAGCTCGACGACGAGCTCCTTGTCGGTCTCGTACATGTCGGCGGCCGGAAGCGGCGCAGGCGCGACCCCGAAGTCCTCGAGCAGCCGGCGCATCCGCCGCTCGATGACGTCGAGCTCCGAGAAAGGCGCCCACTTGACCAATGTGGACATGCTTCCTCCTTTCGCCTCGATGGTCGCGCGAACGGGCCGCCGAGACATCGGGAGAAACCCCTATGCGAGCGGATCGTCGCCGCCCCATCTCGACGCTCTGGGGATAGGCGGCCTGCTTCAGCCGCCGCTCGGCGGCGGCTACTGCACGAGCTCGAGCAGCTTGAACATCGGCAGGTACATGGCGATCACGATGATGCCGATGATCGCGCCCACGCCGACCATCATGATCGGCTCCACGATCGAGGTGAGCGAGGCGATCGAGGTGTCGACCTCGTCCTCGTAGAAGTCGGCGATCTTGTCGAGCATACGCTCGAGCTCGCCCGTCTCCTCCCCCACCTTCACCATCTGCGAGACGAGCGGGGGGAAGACCGGGCTCTCGACGAGCGGCTGCGCGATCGGGACGCCCTCGTGCACCTTCGCCCTGACGTCTGCGAGCGCAGACTCGACGACCCAGTTGCCCGAGGTCGTGCCCGCGATCTCGAGCGCCTTGATGATGTCGACTCCGGCCGCGACGAGCGTCGCGAGCGTGCGCGCGAAGCGGGCCATCGCGACCTTCTGCACGACCTTGCCGATCCCGGCCGGGACGCGCAGCTTGAAGCGGTCCCACGTCTGGCGGCCCGCGGGCGTGCGCTTCCACCGGCGGAACCCGTACACCGCGCCGCCCATGGCCGGGAAGAGGATGAACCAGTAGCCGCGGACGACGTCGGAGGCGTGCACGACCATCTGGGTCAGGAACGGGAGGTCGCCGCCGAGGTCGGAGAAGATGCCCTCGAAGACGGGCACGAGGAACATGAGCATCCCGATCAAGACGAGGATCGCGAACACGAGGACGACGGTCGGGTAGACCATCGCGCCCTTCACGCGCCGCTTGATCTTCATCTCCTTCTCGATCTGCATCGCGACGCGGTCGAGCGTCGTGTCGAGGATGCCCGCCGCCTCGCCCGCCTCGATCATCGAGATGTAGAGGCGGTCGAAGACGTTCGGGTGCCGGGCCATCGCCTGGGAGAGGAGCAGCCCGCCCTCGACGTCGGCCCGCACCTCCTTGATCACGCCCGCGAGCGCGTTGTCGTCGGTCTGGCGCTCGAGGATGACGAGCGAGCCGACGACCGACAGGCCGGCGTCGATCATGGTCGCGAACTGGCGCGAGAAGACCTGGAGCGAGCGCGGCTTGACCTTCTTGTGCTTCTTCGCGCCGGTGCCCTGCCCGGCCCCGACCTCGCTCAGCGAGACGGGCCGCAGGCCCTTCTGGCGGAGGAGCTCCCGCGCGGCGCTCGCGTCGGGGGCGGTGATCTCGCCCGCGGACTCGGCCCCGAGCGCGTTGATCGCGCTGTACGCGAACGCAGCCATGTGCAAGGCGTATCGGCAGCGCTCCGCGCGCTCTTGAGATTGCTAGAAGTCGAGGCCCGCCGTGGACACGACGCGCGCCAGAGTGGCCGCGCTGCCCGGCTTCCGGACGACGACCGTGATCTGCTTCACGGCCGCTCCGCCGGCCGGGACGACGGAGACGATGTACGTGTCGACGCGGTACGTACGCCCGTCCGGGCCGGTGACCGTCTGGGACGGCGTGCAGGCGGCGACGAGCGGGCTGCACGTCTGGCTCACCTGGGAGGCGGAGTAGGCGGCATCGGACTGGTACGTCGAGTCGGTGGCCGCGAGCGAGGTCGTGTCGAGGTAGATCGCCGCGTACGGGAGGGCGCGGAACCGCTCGAGCTGCTGGTCGGCGATCGCGGACGCGGTCGACGTCTGGGCGGAGCGCCGAAGCGTGACCATGCCCGAGTTCAGCGCGAGCAGGATCGCGAGCAGGCCGACGTTGATGACGACGATCGCGATGAGCATCTCGATCAGGGCGAAGCCCTGCTGGCTGCGGATGCGTGCGGTCACTTCGAGGATGCGGGCTGCTCGGGCGCGTCGCCGCTGCCGACCGAGACGAGCGTCATCCGGTACTCCGCGCCGGTGGCGGTGTTCACGAGCGTGAGCGGCTTTCCGACCCTGAGCTTCACCGTCTTGGCGCCACTCTCGTAGGCGCCGCCGACGACGCCGACGACGACGGACTTCGCCTTCGGCTGCTCGGACACGAGGACGAACACGGGGTCGGAGGACGGGAATCGTGCCCCCTCCTCGAGCGCCTGGCGCGCGCCGTTGACGCTCACGATCGTGACGGCGGGCGCTGCCGCCTTCTCGCCGAGCGAGAAGCCCTTCGCCGACTTGCCGCCGGCGCCGCTTCCCTGCTCGCTCCCCTTCGCCGAGGCCGTGTCGGTGGCCGCCGCGTCGCCGGTGGTCACGAGCTGGACGAACGGGTCCTTCCGCGTGAAGGCGCCGAGGGAGACGACGGGGCCGGGCACGCCGGGCGCGCGGCCACCGGAGCCGACGAGGATCACGGGCGCGGGGGCTCCCGGCTGCGCCTGCGCCGCCCCGGGAAGTGGTGTCGTCGCCGAAGCGGCCTCCCCCGACCCGCCGAGCAAGCGCGGAAGCTGGAAGGCGAGCATGGCGAGGAGGAAGATCCCGCCGACAACGACGAAGATCTTCTGCTTGCGCTCGCGGGCCGCGCGTGCCTCGGGGGTCACGGCGTCCCTCCTGCGGCGGTGGCGCCGGAGGACGGCTCCTCCTCGCTCGGCGTCGGCGTCGGCGGGGCCGGCGGCGCGATCGGCCCGTCGTAGGCGTAAGCGTCGAACGTGATCGTGGCGTCGAGGAGCGGGAACGTCCCGGCGGACGACTCGGAGAGCTCGACGCCCTGCACCGAGAGGAGGCGCCCCGCCGCCTGGAGGCGGCCGCCGCGGACGGCGACGAGCTCGCGCGCGTACCGGAGGAAGGCCGTGATCTTCCGGTACGGGCCCGTAACCGAGACGACGACGGGGACGAGCGTGGCCCCGGCGGCGTCGGTCGTCGCGGCCTCGGGCGCGATCGAGCCGAGGGTGACGCCGGCGCGGCGCGCGAGGACGGAGAGCTCGAGGACGAGGCTCGCCTGGTCCGCGCTCGACGGCATCGCCCTCGCGAGACGGACGACGTCGGTGACGGGGGCGGGTGCCCTGCTCGGCCTGTTCGCAGCGGCGCGGGCGTCTGCGAGCCGGAGCTCCGCAGCGGCGACCTCGTCGCCGAGCCTCGCGACCTCCGCGCGCTTGGGCGCGACGACGAGGAACCAGAGGGCGAGCGTGTACACGAGCACTGCCGCCACGGCGACCGCGGCGCGCGCGCGGGGGGAGAGGTCGGCGACGCGGGCCTTCATGACCGGCCTCCCGTCCGCAGGTCGGCCTCGATCGTGAACGTCACGAGCGCGCGCGGCTTCTTCGCCGTCTTCTTCTGGTCGGTGCCCTCGTTCGTGGACGGCTGGATGCGTGCGCTCGCCGTCAGCCGCACGTTGTCGAGCGTCGGCAGCAGCGCGAGCCTCGCGAGGACGCGCGCGACCGAGTCGTGGGAGAACGCTGCGCCCTGGATCGTGACGCCGCCGGCTCCCGCCGAGCCCGCGGCGGAGCCGGCAGGCGGGGCCGAGGCGTCGGACGCCTTCGGCGCGTTGGCGATGAGGCCCGTGAGCCACACGTCGGCGGGGAGGACATAGGAGAGCTCGCGGAGCATCCGGTCGACGGCGACCCGCGAGGAGAGGGCGGTGGAGAGAGCAGCGACGCGATCCGCGCGCTCCTGTGCGAGGAGGCCGGAGGCCGACGACGGCTGCTCCGGCGCGGGGAGCGCCTCGATCGCTGCCTGCGTGAGCGCGAGCTCTGCGCGCCGCTCGTCCGCAGCGCCCCCTGCGGAGAACGCGAGCAGGGCGAAGAGGGCGGTCACCGCCGCCGCGCCGCCCGCGGCGACGGCGAGCGGCAGGCGCTCGCCACGGGGGTGCGTGCGCTCGGCGTCGCGAGGGAGGAGGTTGACGGCGCGCATCAGTCCTCGATCCCCAGGCCGATCGCCACTGCCAGCGAGCCCCTCGCGCCCTCGTGGACGACCTTTGGGCCGACCTTCAGGCGCTTGAAGGGGTCGCCGAGCCGGATCGGGACGCCGATCTGCTCGCCGAGCACCTCCGGCAGGCCGTCCATGTGCGCGGTGCCACCGGTGACGACGACCTCGCCGATGCCGAGCGCGCCCGGCTGAGCCTGGTAGAACTGGAGCGAGGCGACGAGCTCGCGCACGAAGCTCGAGAGGGAGCGCTGGATCGCCTCGCGCGCTTTCGCCACCTGCTCGGGCGTGAAGCCCTCGACCTCGGCCGAGCCGGAGAAGGAGAGCTGGCGCTTCAGGCCTTCCACCTCGCTCGGCGCCCGGTCGAGCTCGCGCGCGATCGCGACGTTGAGCGACCAGCCGCCCCAGTCGAGCACGCGGGTGAACTCGCAGTGGCGGCCCGTCGAGACGGCGATCGTCGTCCGGTCGTGCCCGATCGCGACGGCGACGAGCGCGCCCGCGTCGGGACTGCGGTCGGCCGGGGCCTCGATCGCGCGCAGGAGCGCGAACGCCTCCAGGTCGATCCCGACGACCTCGAGGCCGGCGCTGCGACACGCCTGCAGGTACCGGTCGACGACCTCGCGGTACGCGACGACGAGGAGGATGCGCTTCCACGCCGTGCCGTCCTCGCGTACGGAGTCGTCGAGGACGACGTAGTCGAGGACGGCCTGGTCGAGGGGAATCGGCAAGACCTCCTCGGCGCGGAAGCGGATGGCGTTGTCGAGCTGCTGCTCGTCGGTGACGCCCTCGATCTCGAAGACGCGCACGCCGATGCGGTTGTTCGCGAGGCCGAGCCGGATGCCGCGCTTCGGGAGCTTGTGGAGCTCGAAGAGGCGCTTCAGCGCGAGCGCGAGCCCCTCCGGATCGCGGATCTCGCCCTGGACGACGAGGCCGGGCTCGAGCGGCTCGCGGAAGACCTCGACGAGCTCGGGGGCGCCGTTGTTCACGACCTCGGCCGCGGCGATCTGCGAGGCGCCGATCTTGAGCCCGACGAGCCGCTTCGCCTTGCGGTCCTTCCCGCGCTTCGGCTTCGCGGCGCGGTGCTTCTCGGACGCGCGCTCGTCCGTCGCGCCGGCGGTCGCTGCCCGACGTCGCCGGAACGAGCGTCGCCCCGTCGGCTCGGGCCCGGCATCGTCCTCGGGCACGGCGGCTTGGACGGGCTCGGGCATGGAGGCCTCGGACGTCTCGCGCTCGGGCTCGGGCTCGGGCTCGTGAGAGGCCTCGGCGACCGCCGGCTCGGGCTCGTCCGAGCCCGGGAGGGATGCGTCCTCCCCGGGCTCGTCCGGCTCGCTCCGGGTCATGTCCGCCGGCTCGGCGTCGTGACCGTCCTCGACGGCGAGGTCTCGGTTCTCGAAGACGGCGTCCGTCACGCCCGGAAGGGCGGCGAGCGCCTCGTCGGCATCGCCGGGCTCCTCGGAGGCGTACGCGGACAGCCGGTCGAGGACGCCCGCGTCGAGCTCGGGCTGGAGGTCGAGGTCGTCCTCGAAGGGCTCTTCCTCGTTTCCGGGCCGCAGGGGGGGCACGTCAACCGCTCCCCGCCAGCCTGAGGGCGCCTCCCGGCCCAGGATCCGCAGCCGGCAGGGTCACGGGCACGCCGCTGCGCTCGAGCATGCCGACGAGCTGATCCTTCCGGCTCGAGACCGCGAGCGCCGCCTCGAGCGTGACGACGCGCTTGCGGACGAGCTCCGCGAGCCCGTGCTCCATCGTCTGCATGCCGCGCTGCGTCGACGTCTGCATGACCGAGTAGATCTGCTCGACCTTCCCCTGGCGGATGAGGTTCCGGACGGCGTCGTCCGGGAACAGGATCTCGAGGCACGCGACGCGCCCGAGCCCGTCGGCGGTCGGCAGGAGCGTCTGCGTGACGATGCCCTGGAGGGTGTTCGCGAGCTGCATCCGCACCTGCTCCTGCTGGGCCGGCGGGAACACGTCGATCACGCGGTCGATGGTGCTCGGCGCGCTCTGCGTGTGGAGGGTCGCGAGGACGAGGTGGCCGGTCTCGGCGGCGGTCAGCGCGGTCGCGATCGTCTCGAGGTCGCGCATCTCGCCGAGGAGGATCACGTCGGGGTCCTGGCGCAGCGCCGCACGGAGAGCCTCGCCGAAGCTCGGAGCGTCCGCGCCGATCTCCCGCTGCGTGACGACGCAGCGCTTGTGGCGGTGCACGAACTCGATGGGGTCCTCGATCGTGAGGATGTGGTGCGGCTTCGAGCGGTTGACCTCGTCGATCATCGAGGCGAGGGTCGTCGACTTCCCGGAGCCGGTCGGCCCGGTGACGAGCACGAGGCCGCGCGGCATGAGCGCGAGGTCGCGCAGGGAGGACGGCAGGCCGAGCTCCTCGAGCGTGCGGAGCTCCTCGGGGATGTGCCGGAACGCCGCGGCGAGCGTGCCGCGCTGGAAGTGGACGTTCACGCGGAACCGCGCGAGGCCGGGGACGCCGTAGGAGAAGTCGAGCTGCCGGCCGACCTCGAGCTGCTTCTGCTGCTCGGTCGAGAGGATGCGGTACAGCAGATCGCGGGTGGCGTCTCCGCTCAGCTTGGGGGAGCCGTCGAGGGCCACGAGGTCTCCGTGCACGCGAACGATCGGCTGCGCGCCGGGGACGAGGTGGAGGTCCGAGGCCTCCGCCTGCGTCGCTCGGGTAAGGAGGTCGTCGATCGAGATCGGCGCAGCATCCATGGGCACCAGCCGTATCGGCAGTGCCAGCACGGGCCTTGAGCAGCCGCCGACCCGCCCGACGGAGTCGCAGGCCACTCACCCGCGAATCACCCATTCTGGGGTAGGCGCTCCCCCCGTCTCCGCCGACAAAGCGAGGGCATCCGCGACCCCCACCCCCCTACCACTGCGGACTGCGGAAGGAGTGCACGACATGCTGAAGCGCATCCACAAGCGCCTCGAGGGCAACTCGGAGCAGGGCTTCACGCTCATCGAGCTCCTGGTCGTCATCATCATCATCGGCATCCTGCTGGCCATCGCCGTCCCGTCCTACCTCGGGTTCCGCGATCGCGCCGCCAACAACGCGGCCAAGGCCAACCTCCGCGCGGCGCTGCCGGCGGCAGAGGCGTACTACGCCGACAACGGCTCGTACTCCGGCATGGACGCGACCGACCTCGCCGCGATCGACTCCGGCGTCTCTGCGACCCTCACGGTCGCCTCGGCGGGCGCCTCCTCGTACTGCCTCACCGACACGGTGAGCGGCAAGACGTGGAGCGTCGCCGGCCCGGGCCCCTCGAGCTCGGACTTCAAGAACAACAACAACTGCGCGTAGGCGGCGCAGCTCGCTCGACCCGAGAAGAGGCGCGGGAGACCGCGCCTCTTCTCTTTGCAGCGACGCGCACGAGATCCCCGGGCGGACACCTTCGTTCCCGCCGGTCGTCGCGCTCGTCCAGGACGCGGTCGTCAAGGGCCTCCCGGCGAATGCCGATAGAGGAACCGTGAGCATTGCCCTCAACCCGCCGGCGCGCATCGCGGTCTTCGCGACCGCGCTCGTCCTCACGGGCCTCGGCGCGTTCGTCCTCCTGCTCGGCCGCGGACAGGACGACACCGCGTCGCCGGTGGCGACGGCGACGACGCCGGTGGCTCGAGCCCAAGCGAAGCCCGGCACACCGGCGAAGCGCGCTGCGACGGCGAGGAAGCCCGTCCTCGCGCCCGACCTCCCGCGACCCGTCGCGAAGGCGTTCCTGAACAGGAAGGTCGTCGTGGTCGCGGTCTACGTTCCCGGAGCCGCAGTCGACAGGGCCGTGCGTGGCGAGGCCCGCGCCGGCGCCCGGATGTCGGTCGCCGGCTTCGTGCCGATCAGCGCCACGAGCGAGAGCGCGCTGCAGAAGATCGTCGCGAAGGCGGGCGTCATCCCGGCGCCGGCCGTCGTGATCATGAGACGGCCCGGAGTCGTCGTGACGACGCTGGGCGTCTCCGATCGCCAAACGGTCG
Organism: uncultured Gaiellales bacterium; assembly: GCA_964578545.1. Classification (GTDB taxonomy): domain Bacteria; phylum Actinomycetota; class Thermoleophilia; order Gaiellales; family Gaiellaceae; genus GMQP-bins7. The sequence continues at coordinate 2,370 of CAZODN010000028.1, read as the reverse complement.
CCGCGGCAGTTGCTCGGGCGAAGTCCGGTCGATGAGCGAGGCCGCGCTCACCGCGACGCACGGCAGCGAGCTCTACGTGCGGCACGCGCGCAAGGAAGGCCGCTCGGTTGCCCTCCTGCGCGCGCTCGACCGAGGGAACTGCTGCGTCGTCGAGGCGACGGTCTGGCCGGAGGTCTCGGCGACGGAGCCCGTCGCCCGTGGCCCGTACACGTTCCCGAGCGCAGTCGAGGCGACGCGCTTCGTGACGCACGCGGTCGAGGCGTTCATCGCGCTCGGCTGCGAAGTCGGCGCCTCCTAGACAGCGGTGTCAGACACCGCGATTTCCTCCGTCTGAGACGGAGACGGCGCATTCGGGCAGGTCCGACACGACACAGCCCGTCGCGGAGGCGCAATCGCCTGTGGACGAGATGTTGCGATTCCGGCGCAGACTGCCCTTGACAGAAATCGGTGTCTGACACCGGGTTCACACCGGGTTCAGCCGGGGTCTACGAGAGGATGCGCGCGAGCTCTTCGATCGAAGTGAGGCCGGAGGCGACCTTCTCGATGCCGTCGTCCCAGAGCGAGCGCATGCCGTTCTCGGTCGCGGCTCGCTCGATCTCGTCGCGACTCGCGTGCCGCACGGCCGCGGCGGCGATCTCCTCCGACATCCGCAGGAACTGGAAGACGCCGACACGCCCGCGGTAGCCCGTGTGGTTGCAGCGGGGGCAACCCTTCTTCCGGTAGAAGACCGTCCCGTCGAGCGCCGCGAGCGCCTCCGGCGAGACGCGAAGGTCCTGCAGCTCCTGCGGCGACGGCTGGTAGGCCTCGCAGCAGTGCGTGCAGAGCTTGCGCGCGAGGCGCTGCGCGAGGACGGCCGAGACCGCCGCGCCCGTGAGGAAGGGCTCGACGCCCATCTCCCCGAGGCGCGTGATCGTCGACGGCGCGTCGTTCGTGTGCAGCGTGGAGAGGACGAAGTGGCCGGTGAGGGCCGCCTCGATCGAGATCTTCGCGGTCTCGACGTCGCGGATCTCGCCGACCATGACGACGTCGGGGTCGGAGCGGAGGATCGAGCGGAGCGACGACGCGAACGTGAGGCCGGCACGGATGTTGATCTGTACCTGGTTGACGCCGGCAAGCCGGTACTCGACCGGGTCCTCGACGGTGATGATGTTGATCTCGGGCCGGTTGATCTGCGCGAGGCAGCCGTAGAGGGTCGTCGACTTGCCCGAGCCGGTCGGGCCGGTGACGAGGAGCGCGCCGGTCGGGCGCCGGACGACGGCCTCGAGGTCGTCGCGCATCGCCTGCGTGAGACCGAGCTCCGTGAGCGTCGGCGGCTTGCGCGACTTGTCGAGGAGGCGCATGACGACCTTCTCCCCCTCGACCGTGGGCAGCGTCGCGAGCCGGATGTCCAGCATGCGCCCGACCGCCGACGTCGAGAGCGTGATGCGGCCGTCCTGCGGCTTCCTGCGCTCCGCGATGTCGAGCTTCGCGAGCACCTTCAGCCGTGTCGTGACGCCGGCGGCCATCTTGCGCGGGATCCGCTGCACCTCGCGGAGGACACCGTCCACGCGGAAGCGGACGACGAGAGAGTCCTCCTGCGGCTCGAAGTGGACGTCCGAGGCGTTCTCCTCGGCGGCCTGGAAGATCATCGCGTTCACGAGCCGGACGAGCGGGCCATCGGAGATCCCGTCGTCGACCTCGAGGTCGTCGCCCTCGTGCGCGTCGTCGTCCAGCTCGACGACGACGGAGCCGATCGCGTCGGCGGTGCGGCTGAGCCGCTGCAGCTCGGCCTCGATGTCGTCGCGCGAGGCGACGCCGAGATCGAGCGCGAGCTTCGTCGCGAGCCGGAGCTCGTCGATGGCGTGGAGGTTTCCGGGATCGGCGACCGCGACCTTGAGCACCTCGCCCTCGACGGCGTACGGGACCGCCAAGGCGCGCTCGAGCGTCTGCGCGGGGATGAGCTGGGCGGCGTCGAGCGAGACGCCGGCCGCGTGGAGGTCGACGAGCGGGAGGTGGTGGCGGACGGCGAGCATGCGCGCGACCCCCTCCGAGTCGGCAATGCCCTCGTCGACGAGCGCCTGCGTCACGGAGACGCCCTCGGACGTCCGCTCGCGGAGGAGCGCCAGCGACTCGCCGGGAACGAGGCCGGTGTGACCGAGGAGGTCGAGGACGAGATCGGCGGTCTCGTCGGCGCCGAAGGGCGTACCGATCCCGTGGAGACGCGGCGTCCCGGTCTCCTGGGCGTGCTCGACGGCGCCCGAGGCGCGTGCGCTATCCATGCGATCCCTCGAAGGGGTTATCGGCAGCTGGCTAGCGCGCCTTTACGTACAGTGCTCAAAAGAGCGAGAGATAGGCGTTCACTGTCCACTCCCCGACGAAGAGCGCGACGAC
>CAZODN010000027.1:0-25939 GCA_964578545.1 uncultured Gaiellales bacterium | reverse complement strand
CGCGCGCAGTGCAGGGTCGGCTCCATCGAGGACGACGGGATGCGGTACGGGTTCACGACCCACGCCTTGATCGCGAGCACGATCGCGACCGCGCCCACGATCGTCACGACCCAGTCGACGAGGATGCGGAGCCGGCGCGGCAGCCTCCCGGTGACGCGGTCGAGCGGGTGGTGGAACTCGTGGTGGGCGTCGCCACCGAGTGCGCCCGTGTCCGTCGGCCAGGAGAACGGCGGCGCCGGAGGGGGTGGCGCCGGAGGCGCGACGCGGGACGGCATCACCCACTCCTCACTCGTCTCCCGCTCGTCGACGCCGCTCATGGCACGACGCTCCGGACGTGATCCTTCCGCCACGCGGCGATGCGCCCGTGGTCGCCGGAGAGCAGGACCTCGGGAACCGTCCAGCCACGGAACTCGGCCGGGCGCGTGTAGTGGGGGTACTCGAGGCCACCCTCGAGGGCGTCGGAGAAGCTCTCGACCTCGCCCGAGCCCTCGGTGAGCGCGCCCGGGAGGCGCCTCGCCACCGCGTCGACGAGCGCGAGCGCGGGGATCTCGCCGCCGGAGAGGACGTACGGGCCGATCGAGACGACGTCGGTGCAGAGGTGGTCGAGGATGCGCTGGTCGAAGCCTTCGAAGCGCGCCGAGAGAAGCGTCAGCGCCGGCTCCCGGGCGAGCTCCTCCACGAGGTCCTGATCGAGCTGCCGGCCGGCCGGCGAGAGCGCGAGCACGCGGTGCGAGGGGAGCTCGCCGTAGACGCCCTCGAGCGCGGCCGTGACGACGTCCACGCGGAGCACCATCCCCGGGCCGCCTCCGTACGGCTCGTCGTCCACCTGGCCCGCGGTCAGCGGCGTCGTGTCGCGGTAGTTGAAGACGCGGAGGTCGAGCTCGCCCCCGAGCACGGCCGCGACCGGCCGCCGCGAACGGATCCACTCGAAGGCGTCCGGGACCAGTGTGAAGACGTCGAGGCGCACGAGGAGAGAACCGTAGCCGTCAGCCGGTGAACCCCGGGTTCAGAAGGATCCGCCGGCCCTCGATGTCCACCTCGCGGACGCATGCCTCGACGAGCGGGAGCAGGAGCCCCGTGTCGAGCTCGAGCACGTCGTTCGCGGGGCCTGGGAGGACGTCGCGGACCGCGCCGACCCGGTCGCCGTTCTCGTCCAGGACGTCGAGCCCGACGAGATCCGCGACGTAGTACGAGCCGTCCGCGAGCTCCGGGAGCGCCTCGCGACGGACGTGCAGCTCTGCACCCCGCGCGACGGCCCGGTCGAGCCTGATCGCGCGCCGGCCACCGCCGACGCGCCGCGAGACGACGACCGTGGCGGGCTCGCCCTCGACCACGAGCTCGGCGCCGACCGCGAAGCGCGACTCGTCCGTGCTCCCGCCCTCGACGACGAAGGCTCCGTCGACTCCGTGCGGGCGCCCGACGCGCCCCACGAGCACGAGGTCGGGGTCAGCCGGCAATCTCGAGCAGGTAGCGCTCGCTCGCGCGGGCGCCGCCGGCACGGACGATGCTCCGGAGCGCCCGGGCGATCCGCCCCTGGCGCCCGATCACCTTCCCGACGTCGTCCGGGGCGACGTGGAGGTGGAACACGATGGCGTCCTCGCGCTCCTCGGTCTCGACGCGCACCGCGTCCGGCTCGTCGACGAGCCGGCGCGCGATCCACTCGATGAGCTCAGCCACCGATGCCTGCGGCCTTGATCAGCCGCGCAACGGGCTCCGTCGGCTGCGCTCCCTTCGCCATCCAGTCCTTGATCTTCGCCTCGTCGAGCTCGATCGTGGACGGCTCCGTCTGCGGGTTGTAGCGGCCAACGATCTCGATGAAGCGGCCGTCGCGCGGCGAGCGCGAGTCCGCGACGACGACGCGGTAGATCGGGTTCTTCTTCGAGCCGACGCGCGTCAAACGAATCTTTACTGCCAAGCGATCCTCCGTTGCTCAGGGGTCAGGTCTTGCATGTTGCACGAAACGGCAGCGCAACAGGGGGTCAGGTCTTGCATGTTGCACGAAACGGCAGCGACTCCCGGGCGCAACAGCGGAGACCTGACCCCGCGTTGCAGACGCGCGGCGCTACCGGCGCCCCGGCGGCGGCATCCCCGGCAGCGTGGGCATCTTCCCCTTGCCCATCTGCTTCATCATCTTCGCCATCTGCTTGCGGGCGGCGATGAGCTTGTTCACCTCGTCGAGCGACGTTCCGCTTCCCGCCGCGATCCGCCGGCGCCGCTGCGTCGAGATGATGTGCGGCATCCGGCGCTCCTGCGGCGTCATCGAGAGGACGATCGCCTCCGCCCGCGAGAGCTGCCGCTCGTCGAGGTCGACGCCCTGGAGCTGCTTGCCGAGGCCGGGAACGAGCTTGAGCACCCCCTGCAGCGGCCCCATCTTCCGCAGCATCCGGTAGCTCGCGAGGAAGTCGTCGAACGTGAACTCCCCCGAGCGCAGGCGCCGCTCCATCTCGGCCTGGTCGTCCTCGGCGACCGCCGCTTCGGCCTTCTCGATGAGAGTGAGGACGTCGCCCATGCCGAGGATCCGCGAGGCCATGCGGTCGGGGTGGAAGTACTCGAGCTGGTCGAGCTTCTCCCCCACCGAGGCGAGCTTGACCGGTCGTCCGGTGACCGCCCGGACCGAGAGCGCGGCGCCGCCGCGCGCGTCTCCGTCGAGCTTCGTCAGGATCACGCCGTCGAACGCGACGCGCTCGGAGAACGCGGTCGCGACGTTCACGGCCTCCTGGCCGGTCATGGCGTCGAGGACGAGGAGGACGTTCGTCGGCTTCGTCGCCTTCGCGACCTCCTCGAGCTCCTCCATGAGCTCTTCGTCCACGTGGAGGCGGCCGGCGGTGTCGAGGATCACGACGTCCAGGCCCTCCTTGCGGGCGGCCTCGAGCCCCTGCCGCGCGGCGTTCACCGGGTCGCTCCGGTCGAGCGCGAACACGGGGATCTGGACCTGGCGCCCGAGCTGCTCGAGCTGGTCGACCGCCGCCGGGCGCTGGAGGTCGCAGGCGACGAGCCCGGGGCGCTTCCCCTCACGCCGGAGGAGGAGGGCGAGCTTGGCCGCCGCCGTCGTCTTGCCCGATCCCTGCAGGCCCGCGAGGAGGATCACCGTCGGCGGGCGCCCGAAGGCGAGCCGCGAGTCGCCCGAGCCCATGAGTTGCGTCAGCTCCTCGTGAACGATCTTCACGACCTGCTGGCCGGGCGTGAGGCTCTTCAGGACGTCCTGGCCGAGCGCGCGCTCCTTGACGGCGGCGGTGAAGTCCTTCGCGACCTCGAAGTTGACGTCGGCCTCGAGCAGCGCGAGACGGATCTCGCGCATGGCCTTCGAGACTGCCTCCTCGTCGAGGCGGCCGCTGCGGCCAAGGCCTCCGAGAGTCGCCTGGAGCTTGTCGGAAAGCGTGTCGAACACGGGGCGGACAGTGTACGTTCAGCCCTCCGGCTCCTACACTCGCTCCGTGGAAGCCGAGCGAGCCTCGCGCCGCACCCTGCCCGAGGGCACGGTGACGATGCTCTTCGCCGACGTCGAGGGCTCGACGCGGCTCCTCTACGCGCTCGGCGAGCGCTTCGCGCCGGCCCGGGCCCGCCTGCGCGAGGTCGTGCGAGACGCCGCGGCACGTCACGGCGGGCACGAAGTGGACTGGGCGGGGGACGGGGTCTTCCTCGCCTTCGGGACGGCCCGCGAGGCGGTCGCGGCCGCGGCCGAGATCCAGCGGACGCTCGAGGACGAGCCGTGGCGGGAGGAGGAGGCGCTCCGGCTCCGCATCGGCGTCCACACCGGCGAGCCGGAGCTCGTCGACGGGGGGTACCTCGGCACGGACGTCGTGGTCGCCGCCCGCATCTGCGGGTCGGCCCACGGCGGCCAGGTGGTGGTCTCCCGGGCGGCGCGCGAGGTCGTCGGCGACCCCCCGTTCCCGGGCGCCTCGTTCCGGCCGCTCGGCCGGCACCGCCTCAAGGACCTTCCTGCGCCGGAGCACCTGTTCCAGCTCTCCGCTCCCGGGCTCCGCACGGACTTCCCCCCGCTCCGCACGCTCGGGGCGACGAGCCTCCCCGCGCTCCACCACCGTCTCGTGGGTCGTGAGGAGGCGCTCGACAGCATCCGCGCGCTCCTTCGCGACCCCGCCGTCCGCCTCGTCACGATCACAGGCCCGGGAGGGACGGGCAAGAGCCGGCTCGCCCTCGAGGCGGCCGCGGAGGCCGCGCTCGAGCGCCCTGTACACCTGGTCGGTCTCGCGCCGGTCACGGACGCGGAGCTCGTGCCGGAGGCGATCGCTCGGGCCGTCGGCGTCCGCGAGACGCCGGGGCGGTCGCTCCTCTCGAGCGCGGCGGACGCGCTCGCCGGGACGGGCACGCTCCTCTTCCTGGACAACCTCGAGCACCTGCCGGACGCCGCTGTCCACGTCGCCGAGCTGCTCGACCGCGCCGCCGACCTCGACGTCCTCGCGACGAGCCGCGCGCCGCTGCGCCTCGGCGCCGAGCGGGTGTTCCCCCTCGAGCCGCTCTCGGTCGACGACGCCGCCACCCTCTTCGTAGAGCTCGCCGCGGCGCGCGGGGTCGTCCTGCGGCCCGAAACCCTGGCCTCCGTCCACGAGATCTGCCGCCGCCTCGACGGCCTCCCGCTCGCAATCGAGCTCGTCGCGGCCAGGCTGGTCGTGCTGCCTCCGGGCGAGATCGTCCGGGCGCTCGACCAGGGACTGGCCCTGGACATGGAGGGCCCGGTCGACCTCCCGGAGCGCCAGCGCACGCTCCGCGCGGCGATCGACTGGAGCTACGGGCTCCTGAGCGACCGCCAGCGCGACCTCCACGGCGCGCTCGCGGTGTTCGCGAACGGCTGCGCGCTGGAGGACGCTCGCGCGGTGGCCGGAGCCGGCGCCGGCGCCGACTTCATCCGCGACCTCGAGGCGCTGGTGTCGTGGAGTCTCGTGCGCGGCGACGCGGCGGACGGGGAGCTGCGCCTCTCGATGCTCGAGACGGTCCGGGAGCATGCGCTCGACCGGCTCCGGTCGAGCGGCAGGCTCGACGAGCTCAAGGAGAGGCATGCCGAGTGCTTGCTCCGCCTCGCGCTCGCGGCGGAGAGCGAGCTCGCAGGGCCCGATCAGGCGCGCTGGCTCGACCGGCTCGAGCTCGAGCTGGACAACACTCGCACGGCGATCGAGTGGCTGCTCGCAGCCTCCCGCGCCGAGGACGCCCTCCGCGCCGTCGCGGCGCTCGGGCGCTTCTGGCGCTCGCGCGGGCACGTGACCGAGGCTCGCCGCTGGCTCGCCGTCGGCCTCGAGCTCGGCGGCGACATCGCGCCGGACGTGCGCGCGGACGCCCTGTGGGCAGCCGCCCGGCAGGCCGCCGCGCACAGCGACTGGAGCGCGGCGGAGGCCTACCTCGACGAGGCCCTCCCGCTCTTCCGCGAGGCGGGCCGGAGTCAAGAGCTCGCGTTCACGCTCTCGGAGCTTGCGTTCGTCGCCGTCCGAAAGGGCAAGCTCGAGCGCGGCGCAGGGCTCTGCGAGCAGGCTCTCGAGGTGGCGCGGGGGCTCGGGGACGCCCGCGCGACCTCCGCCGCCCTGCTGACGCTCGCCGAGATCCGCTCCAAGCAGGGAGACCACTCGAGCGCGCTCGAGCACGAGGCCGAGGCGGTCGCGCTGCGCCGCGAGCTCGGCGACCCGCTGCTCGTCATCGACGCCGTGCACGGCCTGGGCTGGGTCTCGTTCCTCGCCGGCGACTACGGGGGCGCACGGATCGCCTTCTCGGAGTCGCTCGAGCGAGCCCGCGCGCTCGGCGACGCGCTGCACCTGGCGGAAGCCCTCCGCATGCTCGGCGAGCTCGACCTCTTCGACGGCGACCCGGACACGGCCGAGACCCGGATCACCGAGAGCCTCGCCATCTGCGAGGACGTCGGCTCGGACCTCGATCGGGCCGCGTGCCTCACGGCGCTCGGCGGCGTCGAGGCGCTCCGCGGAAAGCCCGACGCCGCGGCCCTGCTCTTCAGGGAGGCGCTCGCCCTCAGGGCCGGGTCCGAGCCCGAGGCGTCCGAGCGCGCGGTGCTCGACCGCTTCGCCGCGCACCTGGCCTCGTGACGGGGATCACGTTATGCTCGCGCGACCCCGAGACAAGGAGCGGCAATGAGCGAGCCCGGCGAGCGAGAAGGCAGAGGACCAGATCTCAAGAGCGCGGCCGAGAACGCCTGGAGCAACGCCAAGGACAAGGGCGACCCCGCGGGCTGGTACGAGATCAAGAAGATCGAGGTACGAGCCGAGAACCCGATCCGCGAGTACCGCGTCACGATCAAGAAGACCTGACGCTCGCCGGGCATGCCGCGGCGCGGCCCGTGGGCCGCGCCGCGCCTACCTCAGCTCGCCCAGCTCGCGACCGCGCCCGGGAGCGACATCGCCCCGATCCGGTCGATGATGTCCGGATCGGCCGCGTAGAGGTTGTGGAGAGGCACCACCTCGATCTCGGGCTCCCCCCGGATCCCGAGCTCGCCGACGACAGGCAGCATCCGCTGCTCGAGGAAGCCGTTGAAGGCCTGCTCCGTCTGCCAGACGTCGCACATCTCGACGCCGTCGTCGGTCACGGCTGCCACGTGCAGGACGCCGCCGGCGGCGGGGTTCGCATCGAGGCCGAGCCGCGTCATGACGGCGTCGTACTGGTCGGCTGTCATCCCCGGCCAGTGCATGAACATCGCGACAGCCATGTCCCAACTCCTCCTTCCCTGCGTCGCGTCAGGGTTCCGGTCACAGCGTACGCGGGCGCTGCGGACAGCGCAACGACGCTGTAGCCCTCGTTCGAGGGATTCGTCAGCCCGCGAGCAGTGCGCGCGCGTAGTCGTGGGCGTCGAACGGCCGCAGGTCGTCGAGCCCCTCGCCCACGCCGACGAGCTTCACGGGGAGGCCGAGCTCGACGGCGATCGCGATGGCGACCCCTCCCCGAGCGCTTCCGTCGAGCTTCGTGAGCGCGACGCCCGTGACGCCGGCTGCCTCTCCGAAGAGGCGCGCCTGCTGGAGACCGTTCTGCCCGGTCGTCGCGTCCACGACGAGGAGCGTCTCGTGCGGCTCGCCTTCGATGCGCCCCGCGATGACCCGCCGTACCTTCTCGAGCTCCGCCATGAGGTTCGCCTGGGTGTGCAGCCGGCCCGCCGTGTCGACGATCGCGACGTCGTGGCCTCGCGCGCGGGCGGCCTCGACCGCATCGAAGGCGACGGCGGCCGGATCGGCGCCGCGGGGGGAGCCGACGAAGTCCGCCCCCGCCCGCGCGGCCCAGATCTCGAGCTGCTCCTCCGCTGCCGCGCGGAAGGTGTCGGCCGCGCCGACGAGCACCGAGCGGCCGTGCTCGCGCAGCTTGCCGGCGAGCTTGCCGATCGTCGTCGTCTTCCCGGTCCCGTTGACGCCGACGACGAGGATCACCGACGGCTCGCCGTCGAGCGCGAGCGTCGGCGGGTCGCCGAACAGCGTCTCCACCTCCTCGACGAGCGCGTCCTCGAGACCCCCGGCGACGCCGCGCTCCTCGAGCCGGCGCACGAGCTCCGCGGTCGCCGGTACGCCCACGTCGCTGCGGATGAGCGCCTCCTCGAGCCGCTCCCACGCCTCGTCGTCCCCGGCGTCGAAGGCCGCGGTGGCGAGCTGCTCGGTCAGCGCACGCCGCGACTTCGCGAGCGACTCGCGCATCCGGCCGAAGAGCCCCGCGCGCTCGGGCTCGTCGGCTTCGGTCGGCTCGTCGCCGAGGAGCTCTGCCCAGGTGCGGCTCACCAGGGCAGGTTACGCGGCGGCGTGCTGGCGCCCGTGCTGGTGCTGCGGGAGGCGCCGGGAGACGACCTGCGAGACGCCGTCCGGCCCCATGGTCACCCCGTAGAGGACGTCGGCCGCCTCCATCGTGCGCTTCTGGTGCGTGACGACGACGAACTGCGCCCGGTCGGCGTAGCGGCGGAGCAGCTCGACGAAGCGCGTGATGTTCGTGTCGTCGAGCGCGGCCTCGACCTCGTCGAGCAGGTAGAAGGCGCAGGGCCTCGCGAGGAAGAGCGCGAAGAGGAACGAGATCGCTCCCAGCGCCCGCTCGCCGCCGGAGAGGAGCGAGAGGCGCGTGACGCGCTTCCCCGCCGGCCGGAGCTCGACCTCGACGCCGGGCTCGCCGTCGTCGCCCTCCGCCTCGACGAGCCGAAGACGGCCCTCGCCTCCCGGGAAGAGGGTCGCGGCGACCTCCTCGAAGTGGCGGGAGACGGCCTCGAACGTCTCCGCGAAGCGCCGCTCGACGGTTTCCGCGAGCTCGGCCCGGAGGCGCTCGAGCTCCTCCAGGCTCCGCTCGAGGTCCTCGGTCTGCATCCGCAGGTCGGCGAGGCGCTCCTTCTCCGCCTCGTACTCCTCCTTCGCGAGCGGGTTGACCTGGCCGAGCGCGATCCGCCGCGCCTCGAGCCGGTCGACCTTCGCGGCAAGCTCCTCGCGGTCTTCGCCCTCGGCGGGCTCGACCTCCCCCGCGGCCTCGAGCCGGCGCGTCGCCTCCTGCGTCTCGGCGTCGATCCGGGCGAGCTCGACCTCCGCGGCGGTGAGGGCGGCGCTCGCGCCTTCCAGCTCCTGCCGCAGGCTCACCTCGGCGGCGCCGAGCCTGCGCAGCTCGTCGCCGAGCTCGCCCGACCGGGAGGCGCCCGCGTCCACGCGCGCGCGGAGCGGCGCGTCGAAACGAGCCGCCGCCCGCTGAGTCGCGGCGATGCCGTCGCGGAGCGCCCGCGCCGAGGCGACCAGCCGCTCGAGCGTGCGCGCGTCGATCGCCGCTCTCCGCTTCGGGAGCGCGCGCCCGTAGGCGGCCTCGGCGAGCTTCGCCCGCGCGGCCGCGGCGTGCGCCGCCGCCGCGGCGGCCGCCGCCCGCTCCTCGAGCTCCGCGGCCTCCACGGCGAGCGCCTTCCTGCGCGCCTGGAGCTCCAGCAGGACCGCCTCGGCCGTCTCGCCCGCGAACCAGAGCTCGCCGCGCGCCGGGTCGTACCCGAAGCCCTCGGCGGTCACCGAGGGGACGGTCGCGTCGAGGAGGTCGTCGAGCGGGACGACCGGGTACTCGCGCACGAGCTCCTGCGGAGACCTCGTGAGCACCGTCAGGCTGCCCAGGCCGGCGGAGCGAGCGCGTTGGAGGAGCGCGAGCCCCGTGACCGGGTCGTCGGCGAGAACGGCCGACGCGCGCGCCCGGAGCGCGGCCGCCACCGACCGCTCCGCGCCGGGGTCGACGTCGATCGCCGCGAGCGCGAGCCGTGCGCCGCCCTCTGCGAGCGCGCGCGCCGCGGGCGGCAGGCCTTCCTGCTCGGCGAGCGCCTGCTCGAGCGCCCGCGTGCGCTCTCGCGCCAGCATCGCGCGCTCGGCGAGCTCGACCCGCTCGCGCTCGGCGCTCCGCGCGGCCTCAGCGGCCTCGAGCGCCTCGCGCTCGAGCCGCGCCTCGTCATCGGCGGATGCCGCCTCGATCGGCGGGGCCGACACCTCGGCCTCTAGCCGCTCCACGAGGGACGCGGCCGACTCGGCCCTGAGCCCGAGCCGCTCGACGCCGCCCTGGAGCCGGTACAGGGCCGCCACCGCCGCCTCGCGGCGTCCCGCCGCGTCGGAGAGCTCGTCCTCCGCGCGGGCGCGCTCGGCGAGCAGCCCCTCGAGGCGCGACTGGGCTCCCAGACGGGCGAGCGACGCCGCAGTCCTGCGCTCCTCGGCCTCGGCTCGGCGCGCACCGGAGTCGGCGAGGTCGAGCTGGGCGATCCGTGCGCGCAGCGCCGCGATCTCGCGGCCGAGCTTCTCCGCCCGCTCGGCCGCGGTCGCCTGGAGCGCGAGCGGGCGCAGGCGGCGCCGCACCTCGTCCTCGACGTCGCGTGCGCGCTCGACCTGCAGCGCGACGCGGGCGAGCTTCAGCTCCGCCCGGTGGCGACGCCGCTTGAACTTCCCGAGGCCTGCGGCCTCCTCGACGAACGCGCGCCGGTCCTCCGGCTTCGACGCGAGGATCTGCTCGATCTTCCCCTGCCCGACGATCGAGTGCATCGCCGACCCCAGCCCGACGTCGGCGAGGAGCTCGACGAGGTCGGTCCGCCGCACGGGCGCGCGGTTGACGAGGTACTGCCCCTCGCCGCCGCGAACGAGTCGCCGCGCGATCGACACCTCGGAGAAGTCGAGGTCCGGCCACGACCCGTCCTCGTTCGAGAAGACGAGCTCGACCTCGCAGTGGTCTGCCGCCTTCCGCCCGCCGTTGCCCGCGAACAGGACGTCGTCGGGCTTCTCCGCCCGGAGCTCGGACGGCGCCAACGAGCCCGCGGCCCACACGATCGCGTCGGCGATGTTGGACTTGCCGGACCCGTTCGGGCCGACGATGACGGCGACCCCCGGCTCGAGCGAGATCTCGAGCGCGTCGGGGAACGACTTGAAGCCGCGGATGCGGATCGTGCGCAGGTGCACCGGGCGGCATTCTCGCCACGGCGACGGACGACAGCGTCCCGCCCCGGCCTCGAGAACTCGAGCGAGATGACGGCGCCGCGGCGGTCGAGTTCCGCCGCCGGGATCGCCGCGGCTCGGCCACATCGGACGCGAGCTTGTTACACATAGGTGCTACATTCGTGTCACGATGGAGCACGTGAGCGTCCGTGAGCTGCGCCAGCACCTGAGCCGGTACCTCCGCCGCGTGGAGCGGGGCGAGCATCTCGTCGTCACGGAGCGGCGCCGGCCGGTCGCGATGCTCGGTCCACTTCCCGAGGAGGTCGACGTTCTCGAGCTGATGTATCTCACAGGCGAGGCAACACGGCCCGTAGGTGACCTTCTCGACCTGCCGCGCCCGGGGCCGAGCCCACCGGGGCCTTCGACGGAGGAGATCCTCGAGGAGATACGTGCCGATCGGATCTGACGTCGCGTACCTCGACTCCTCGGCGCTCGTCAAACTCGCGCTCGCAGAGGCGGAGACCGACTCGCTCTGGGACGCCGTCGAGCAGTGGCAGCGCCGCGTGACGAGCAAGATCGGGATCGTCGAAGTCCTCCGAACGGTGAGGCGCAGAAACCCCGGCGCGGAGCAGCTGGCGCGGCGCATCCTTGCGCACACAGGGCTCCTCGCCGTCGAGGACGGTCTCCTCGTCGCTGCCGTCACCGTCGAACCCGTGCCGCTCCGCGCGCTCGACGCTGTCCACCTGGCGAGCGCTCTGCGGATCAGATCGCAGCTGATCGCCTTCGTCAGCTACGACCGACAACAACTCGAGGCCGCGGAGGCTCTCGGCCTCCCGGTCGCTTCCCCGCGCTGAGCGTCAGATCCGCTCGGGCACGACGCCGAGCGCGTCGAGCGCCTGGCGGGCGGCCTCCTGCTCGGCCGCCTTCTTCGTCGAGCCGCGGCCGATCCCGAGCTGCGCGCCGGCGACGTGCGCGGCGCACACGAACCGGCGGTCGTGCGGCGGGCCCTCGACCTCGAGCACGGTGTAGTGCACCTGCTTGCCCGAGCGCGCGAGCGCCTCCTGGAGCTCGGTCTTGTAGTCGACGTGGCTCGAGCGCGCGTACTCGATCCGCTCCGAGAACGCGGCGACGATCGCGGGCTCGATCTTCTCGAAGCCGTGCTCGAGGTAGACGGCGGCGATCGCGGCCTCGAGCACCGCCGCGAGGACGTTGCGGCTCCGCGAGATGCGCTGCAGCTCGTCCGCCGGGATGTCGCCCCCGAGCTCCGCGAGCCGCTCGCCGAGCCCGAGCTCCTTCGCGACCGCCGCGCAGCTCTGGCGCGAGACGACGTGCGCGCGGACCTTGGCGAGCCGGCCCTCCGAGGCCTCGGGGAAGCGGTCGAAGACGGCCCGCGCGATCGCGAGCTCGAGGACGCTGTCCCCGAGGAACTCGAGCCGCTCGTACGACTCCGCGCGGTCTTCCGCCCACGACGCGTGGGTGAAGACCTGCTCCAGCCTTTCGGCGGGGAGCTCCGCGATCAGCCGGCCGAGCTCGTCCGGCCCGGCGGCGTCCAGCGACTCAGCCCTGGTGCGCGATGACGTAGTCGATCGCCTTGCCGACGGTCGTCAGCTCGCGGGCATCCTCGTCCGGGATCTTGAGCCCGAACTGGTCCTCGAGGTCCATGACGACCTCCACCAGGTCGAGCGAGTCGGCGCCGAGATCCTCCTCGAAGGACGCGTCCTCCGTGATCTCGCTCTCGTCGATGCCGAGCTTCTCGCTCAGCGCGCTTTTCACCTGCTCGAGGATCTCCTCACGCGAGTGCGCCACCTTGAAACCTCACTTCTCCGGGGTCTGGGTCGTAGAGCGCGCCGATGCTAACACGCCCGCGGACAGGCGCTCACGCAGGCGCTCGACGACCCCGTGCTCCACACCCCGTGCGGCCATCCGGATCGCGTTCGCGATCGCCACGCGCGTGCTCGAGCCGTGCGCGATCACGACGAGCCCGTTGAGCCCGAGCAGGTAGCCGCCGCCGTACGTCTCCGGGTCGAGGTGGGCACGGATGCGGCCGGCTGCGGGGCGGATCAGGAGGCCGCCCGCCTTGCCCCGTGCGGACGAGGCGAGCTCGTCGCGGAGGATCCCGAGGAGCGTCGTGATCGTCCCCTCGAGCGTCTTCAGCGCGACGTTGCCCGTGAAGCCGTCCGCGACGACGACGTCTGCGCCTCCGGCGAGCAGCGTCCGCCCCTCCGTGTTCCCCGCGAAGCGGAGCGAGCTCGCACGGAGGAGCTCGTTCGCCTCGAGCGTGAGCCCGTTCCCCTTCTCGTCCTCCTCGCCGATCGAGAGGAGCCTGATCTCCGGATCGCCGATCCCGAGGATCTCCTCGGCGAAGATCGCCCCCATGTGCGCGAACTGCAAGAGGTGCTCGGGCCGCGCGTCCGCATTCGCCCCCGCGTCGATGAGGACGCTCGGGCCGCGCGTCGTCGGGATGACGACCGCGATCCCCGGCCTGTGCACGCCGGGCAGGCGACGGACGTGGAGGAGCGACGCCGCGAGCATCGCGCCGGTGTTCCCCGCCGAGACCACCGCATCCGCCTCGCCGTCCCCGACCGCGCGCGCCGCCCGGACGAGGGACGACTCGGGCTTGGCCCGCACGGCCTCGACCGCGTGGTCGTCCATCTCGATCGCGCCCTCGGTAGGCACGAGCCTCAGGCCGAGCGTGTCGAGGCCGGCAGGGCCGTAGAGCACGGGCTCGATGCCCTCGGAGGCGGCGGCGGCCGCTCCCGCGACGATCTCGTCCGGCGCGCGGTCGCCACCCAGGGCATCGACCGCGACACGGACGGTCATCGGGCCGGAGGGCTAGGAGGCCTCGATGCGGATCGGCTCGACCTCGCGCCCCCGGTACGTCTTGCACGTGGGGCAGACGCGGTGCGGCAGCTTCGGCTGCCGGCAGGTCGGGCAGACCTGGACACGCGGGACGGAGATCCCGTGCTGGGCGCGGCGCTTGTCGCGCCTCGCCTTCGACGTCTTTCGCTTCGGGACGGCCATGAGCGGCTGCGGAGTATAGCCAGAGCGGCGCTCCTACAGCTCGTCCCGCAGCTCCGCGAGCGCGGCCCAGCGAGGATCCAGCTCCTCCTCGACGTGCTCGTGGGGCTCGACGTTCAGGTCCTTCCCGCACACGGGACACAGGCCCGCGCAGTCGGGCCGGCAGAGGACCTGCTCCGGGATCTCGAGCGCGACCGCGTCGCGCGTCCACGCACCGAGCTGGAGCTGCTCCTCCACGACGTAGTCCGAGCGCAGCTCGTCGCCGGGGCGGGCGTCCGGGTCGTGGAACTCCCTGGCGGCCACGTCCGCCTCGAGCTCCGCGTGGCCGAGGCAGCGCATGCACGGGCCGACGAGACGAGCGTGGACGCGGAGGTCGATCATCGTCGCGCTCCCCGGCTGGGACAGCTCGAGCGCGACCGAGATCGTCGCGGGGCTCGCCGCGTAACGCTGCCCGCCCAGCAGGAACGGCTCGAGCGCGACGTCGAGCCGCTCGCGGCGCACCTCTCCCGGGCGCAGCCGCAGACGACGGAGGTCGAGCGTCTCCATGGGGAGAGCGTAGCTCGCCCCGCACGCGGCACCGAGATTAGCCGTGCTGGTGCTCCGGTACTCTTCGATCATGGAGAGTGATCGCTGGCTCGGCCTCGACCTGCGGCACCTCGTCGCGCTGAAGGCGATCGCGGACGAGGGCTCGTTCGGACGAGCGGCGGAGAAGCTCGGCTACACGCAGTCCGCCGTCTCGCAGCAGATCGCGGCGCTCGAGCGGATCGTCGGGCTGCGGCTCGTCGAGCGCCCGGGCGGACCGCGGCGCGTCTCGCTCACCGAGGCGGGCGCGATCCTCCTCCGCCATGCGGACGCCATCCAGGCGCGCCTCCTCGCGGCCAAGGCGGACATGGCCGCGCTCGAGGCGGGCGACGCCGGACGGGTGCGCGTCGGCACGTTCCAGAGCGTCGGCGCGAAGATCGTCCCGACGCTGCTCCGCCGCTTCGGCGAGGCGCACCCGGACGTCGAGGTCGTGCTCCGCGAGTCGCAGGACGAGAACGAGCTCCTCGAGCTGATCGAGCGCGGCGAGCTCGACCTCACCTTCTGGACCCTGCCCGTGATCGGCGGGCCGTACGAGGCCGTGGAGCTGCTCCGGGACCCCTACGTCCTCGTCGTGCCGACGGGGTCGCCGCTCGCACAGCTGAAGCGACCGCCGACCCTGAAGGAGATCGTCCTCCAGCCCCTCATCGGGTTCAACCAGTGCAGCGCGATGGCGCACGTCGACCTCCAGCTCTCGGCCGCCGGGCGCGCGCCGAACTACGTGTTCCGCTCCGACAACAACGGCACCGTGCAGGGGCTCGTCGGCGCGGGCGTCGGGATCAGCGTCTCGCCGCGGCTGACCGTCGACGAGGACGACCCGAGCGTCGAGGTCATCGACCTGCACGGCCGGATCGAGCCACGCACGATCGGGCTCGTCTGGCACCGCGACCGCCACCGCAGCCCCGCCGCGGAGGCGTTCGTCGCGTCGGCGGTCGCGGTCTGCCGCGACCTCTCGGCCGAGCCCGCGGCCGCGTAGCCGCTACGCGAAGCGGTCGAACTCTTGGGGCTCGCCCGGCTCGATGGGCTCGGGCCCGATCCCCGCGACGACCGTCTCCTGCGAGCGCTCGTGGAGGCGCTCGCGGCCGCGCTTGACCGCGGTCAGGAACTTGTCCAGGTTGAGCTCGAGCGTCGAGAGGATCGCGTCGGCCCAGTCCTCCATCTCGAGCCGCGTCTCTCGCGCCTTCCGACGGGCGTCGTCGATGATGTCGTCGGCCTGCTTCTCGGCGATCTTCACGATCTCCGTCTGCGACGCCTCCCGGACCGCCTGCTCGCGTGCCTCCTGGATGATCCGGTCGCACTCCCGCTTCGCCTCCGCGAGCATCTCCTGGCGCTCCTTGACGATCCAGCGGGCCTGCTTGATCTCCTCGGGGATGGTCGCCCGCATCTGGTCGAGGATCTCGTAGACCTCCTCGCGGTCGATGCGGACCTGGTCGGTCAGTGGCACGGCCTTCGCGTTGTGCACGAGGTCGTCGAGCCTGTCGATGAGCACGAGTACGTCCATGGGTCGGGAAGTCTACTGGCGGTTCTGGACGGGGGCGGCGATCGGGGCCGCTACTCCCGTGGCGAGACGGGAGCGCCGGGGCGCCCGTCCGGGTACATCTCGGCGAACCGCCGGGCGACGGCGGCGGGGACGAGGGCGTCGACCCGGCCGCCGAAGGACGCGATCTCCTTCACCCCGCTCGAGGAGACGAAGGAGTACGCCGGGCTCGCCATGACGTACACGGTCTCGATCTCCGGGGCGAGCTGGCGGTTCAGGTGGTTCATCTGGAACTCCCACTCGAAGTCCGAGATCACGCGGAGGCCCTTCACCATCGTCTTCGCCTCGTGCTTGCGCGCGAACTCGACGACGAGCTCGGAGAACACGTCCACGACCACGTTCTCGAGGCCGGCGAGCGCGTCCTCGAGGAACGCGACCCGCTCCTCGACCGAGAAGAGCGTCTCCTTGTGCGACGGGTATCCGACGACCCCGACGACGACGCGGTCGAAGATCGCGGCCGCGCGACGGATGACGTCGACGTGCCCGTTCGTCACGGGGTCGTAGCTGCCGGGGCAGATGGCTGTGATCACCTGGCGAACACCGTAATCCGTGCCGAACCGTATCGGCGCGTGGTGACGAGGTCGAGGGGGAGCTCGGGCTCGATCCGCTCCGACGTCTCGACGACGACGATCCCGCCCGCCGCGAGCAGCTCGGGGAGGTGCTCGGCCAGCGCAGGCGCGTGCTCGGCCCACTCGCCGTAGGGCGGGTCGACGAGGACGAGGTCGAAGCGACGGCCGCGCGCGCGCTCCTCGCGCAGCGCCCCGGCGACGTCGCGGCTCGAGACGACCGCGCCCGTCAGGCGGAGCTTCTCGAGGTTGGCTTGAATCACCCGGCACGCCTCTCGGTCGCGCTCGACGAAGACGCAGCTCGTGGCTCCGCGCGAGAGCGCCTCGAGCCCCATCGCGCCCGACCCCGCGAAGAGGTCGAGCACGGCGGCGCCCTCGACCGGCCCGACGAGCGCGAACGCCGCCTCGCGGACGCGGTCACCGGTCGGCCTCGTCGCCGCGCTCTTCGGCGCCGCGATCCGATGCCCCTTGCGCGAGCCCGCGACGATCCTCATGGAAGAAGGCTTGCACGCCCGGCGGAAGCTCGACGAGGATCTCGAGCACGGCGCCGTCCATGGTCGACGAGACGACCGCGCCCAGGCCGCGGAGGAGCGCAAGGGCCGCGTCGTTGCCCGCGACCACGCTAGCGCGGAAACGCTCGATCCCCTCCCGCCTGGCGAGCGAAGCGAGCTCCTCGACGAGAGCACGGCCGATCCCGCGCCCCTGCCACTCGTCCACGACCGCGAACGCGATCTCCGCCGTCGCCGTGCCCGGCTCGCGCACGAAGCGGGCAACACCGATGGCGCGGCCGCTCGCGACCTCGACCGCGGCCACCGCCTCGCGCCCGCAGCAACCGACCCGGACGAGCTCGTCGAGGTCGCGATCGAGCAAGGCGGGCTTGGCGCCGTGGAACCGGAGCCTGCGCGAGCGGTCGGAGAGGCCACGGAAGACCTCGAGCACCGCCTGCCTCTCGCCCGCGGCGAGCTGCCGGATGCCGATCGGGGAGCGGCGCTCGCCGACGAGAGGAACGGAAGGGACGACCATGCCCCGATGGTGTCCGCCCACGAGGCCCCGGGCCGTGCGGCGCCCAGGTGTCCGGGGGTTCGGTGATCCGCACAGCGTGCCCTGGGGCTACGAGTCGCCGAGGTGCTCGGCCTCGCCGAGCAGCCGGTCCACGTCCTCCGCGAGGAGCCCTTCGTCGGGGAGCTCGCGGGCGGCGTCGCGCGCCCGCTCGAGCAGGCGCTGATCCTGTCGCAGGCGGACGAACCGGAGGTCGGAGTAGCCGGACTGGCGTGCGCCCAGGAGCTGGCCCTCGCCGCGGATCTCGAGGTCGCGCTCGGCCAGCTCGAACCCGTCGGTCGTCGCCACCATCGCCTCGAGGCGCTCGACGGCGCTCTCCGAGAGCTCCTCCCGCGCGCGGGAGACGAGGAGGCAGTACGACTGCTCCGCCCCGCGGCCGACGCGGCCTCGGAGCTGGTGGAGCTGGGCGAGCCCGAACCGGTCCGCCTCCTGGACGATCATGATCGTCGCGTTCGGGACGTCCACGCCGACCTCGATCACGGTCGTCGCGACGAGCACGTCGAGGTCGCCGGCCTTGAACTCGGCCATGATCCGGCGGCGCTCCGCCGTCGCGAGGCGGCCGTGCAGGCAGCCCACGCGGTAGCCGCGGAGCTCGGCCGAGCGGAGCCGCTCGGCCTCGGCCTCCGCCGCCCGCGCGATCCGCGTCTCCGACTCCTCGATGAGCGGGCACACGACGTACGCCTGGCGCCCGGCGTCGAGGTGCCGACGGAGGCGCGTGTACGCCTCGGAGCTCCGCTCGTCCGTGACCCAGGCGGTGATCACGGGCTTGCGGTTCGCCGGAGGGAGCGAGAGCTCGCTGACCTCGAGGTCGCCGTAGACGGTGAGCGCGAGCGTGCGCGGGATCGGCGTGGCCGTCAGGTGGAGGGCGTGTGGGCTGCGCCCCTCCACGAGGGCGCTCCGCTGCGCGACGCCGAAACGGTGCTGCTCGTCAACGACCGCGACCGCGAGGTCGGCGAAGTCCACCTCGCGCTGGATCAGCGCGTGCGTCCCCACGACGACCTGCGCGTCGCCCGACGCGACGAGCCGGCGCACGGCCGCGTGCTCCTTCGCCGGCAGCGAGCTCGTGAGCAGGCTCACCCGGACCCCGAGCGGCGCGCAGAGCTCCTCGATCGTGAGGAAGTGCTGCTCCGCGAGCGTCTCGGTCGGCGCCATCAGCGCCCCCTGTCGGCCGCGCTCGACGGCGCGCAGGAGCGCGTACAGCGCGACGACCGTCTTCCCCGAGCCGACGTCCCCCTGGAGGAGGCGCTGCATGGGGACCGGGCGGTCGAGGTCGGCGTCGATCTCGCGCAGGGCGCGCTCCTGGTCGGACGTGAGCGAGAACGGGAGCGACGCGACGTAGCGCTCGAGGAGCTCCCCCGGCGGGCCGAGCGGCTCGGCGGAGGCCCGCTCGCGCAGGGCGGCGGTTCGCGCCAGCGCGAGCCTGAGGACGAGCAGCTCCTCGAAGGCGAGCCGCCTGCGGCCGACCTCCGCCTCGGCGAGCGAGCGCGGGCGGTGGAGCGCTCCGAGGGCGTCGGCCCGGAGCGGCAGCCCTTCGGAGGAGCGAAGCGACGCGGGAAGCTTCTCGCCTTCGTCGCGCGCGAGCTCGAGCGCCTGCGCATGGATGTCGCGAAGCCGCTTCTGCGCGAGGTCTTCCGTCGCCGGGTAGACGGGCGCGAAGTCGGCCGTCTCCGCCTCGCCGTCGAGGTCGTACGACGTGACCGCGAACCCGTGCCGGCCCGCCCGGCCGCGGAGCCGCACGCGGGCGCCGGGGACGAGCCTGCGCTCGAGCCAGGGCTGGTTGAACCACGTCGCCCTGATCTCGCCCGTCTCGTCGGCGACCCGGGCGGTGAGGATCGCCAGCCGGCCACGCCGGCGGCTCGAGCTGGAGCGGACGACACCCTCGATCACGGCCTCCTCGTCGCCGAAGAGGTCGCAGATCCGCCGCGCCGGCGCCGGCTCCTCGTACCGGCGCGGCCGTTGCCGCAGGACGTCCCCGACCGTGACGAGCCCGATCTTCGCGAGGCGTCGCGCGAGGGTCGGGCCGACCCCGTGCAGCGACTCGACGGACGCCTCGAGACGGTCGCGGCGCGGGGCCGAGGCCGGGCGCGGCCACGCCTCGGGCCGGGCGCCTCCGGCGAACCCCGCCGGCAAGGGCGCGCGGGCAAGCGTCCCCTTCACGGGCTCGATGATAGGTCCCGGACCCGGACGGCCGTCAGGCGTCCACGCGCAGCGTGTACAGCCAGCCCGGCTGCCAGCGGAACGAGAGCTCGACGAGCTCGGGGAGGGGGATGCCCTCGAGCACGTGGTCGAACGCCCACTTCGTCTCGCGATGGCCGACGACGACGACGTGCTCGTCGACGAGCCGCGCCGGCACGTCCTGGAGGAAGCGGCGCACGCGCGCGACGACGTCCCCGTAGCTCTCCCCGCCCGGGTACGGGTCGTAGAGGTGCTGCAGTCGGGTCGCCTCGAGCTCGGCGACCGGTGCGCCCGTCAGCGTCCCGTAGTCGCATCCCCGAAGCCGCCAGTCGTGGAAGACGGGGATCCGGCGCTCGCCGAACGCGATGCGGGCCGTCTCCACCGCGCCGGGGAGGTCGGAGGTGAAGACCGCGGCCAGGTCCGGGTCGTCGGCGTGGCGCTCGCCGAGCTCCTGCGCCTGCCGCCGCCCCGTCGCCGAGAGCCGGGCGTCACCCCACCCGGAGGCGAGCCAGCGGGCGTCGTCGACCGTCGTCGCGTGGACCTCGAAGGTGATCGCGATCGTCGACTCGCGTCCGCGCCGCATGCCGCCCGGTCGTCGTCGAGGCTACTCGTCCTGGAACCAGAAGAAGCCCACGGCGCCCGGGCCGGCGTGCGTTCCCACGACCGCGCCGAGCGACGACGTGAACTCGATCTCCGCCTGTGGACGGACGCGCCAGACGAGCTCGCTGAGCGTCCCGACCCAGTCCGGGGCGTCCGCGTGCGCGATCGCGACGCGCAGGCCGGCGCCGCCCGTCCCCGTCGCCGCCTCGAAGCGGCGCTCGAACTCCGCGATCGCCTTCTGCCGCCCGCGGACACGGGCGACCGCGGTGACGACGCCCTCGTCCACGGAGAGGATCGGGCGGACGTTGAGGAGCGAGCCCGCGAGCGCCGCAGCCTTGCCGATCCGCCCGCCCCGCTGGAGGTACTCGAGCGTCTCGACCGTGAAGACGACCCCGTTGTCGCGCGTGAACCGCGCGACGAGCGCCTCGATCTCCTCATCGGTCGTGCCGCGGGCGAGCCGGCGCTGGATGGCGTGGGCGAGGAGCGCGATCGCGAGCGACGCGGTGAGCGTGTCCACCGTGCGTACCCTGTCGCCGCCGATCTCCTGGGCGGCGAGGTCGGCGCTCTGGAAGGTCCCCGAGACCTTGGAGGAGACGTGGAGCGAGTAGATCCGGTCGTACCCCGCGAGCCCCTCGTACGCCGCGATGAAGTCCTGCGGCGTCGGCTGCGAGGTCGTCGGGGTGACCTGCGAGAGCCGGAGCTTCTCGTAGAACTCGGCCGGGCCGAGATCGACGTAGTCGCGGTACGTCTCGTCCCCGAAGCGCACGTAGAGCGGCACGACGCGCATGTTCGGGAAGCGCGACGGCGCCTCCGGGTAGTCCGAGACGGAGTCGAGCACGACGGCGGTGTTCTCGGTGGTCAGCTCCATTCCGTCACCTCCCGGCCGCCGCGTGCACCGCGCCGACGAGCGCCTCGACTCCCGCGTCCTTTCGCACGAGCGCGGCTCCGGCGCTCGTCGCGGCATCGTACTCGTCCTCGCCCGCGGACGCGCTCAGGAAGACGATCGCGGCGTCCGGCGTGAGCGCGCGGAGCTCCGCGGCGACCTGCGCGCCGTCCACGTCCGGGAGGCGAAGGTCGAGGACGGCGACGTCCGGCCCGTGCTCGCGCCAGGAGCGGACGGCCGCCCGGCCGTTCCCGACCGCGTCCACCACCTCGAGCCCGCCGAGGCGCCGGAGGAGGTAGACGAGCGAGTCGCGGTAGACGTCGTTGTCCTCGACGAGCAGGACGCGGATCGGCGGCTCGGCTGCGGTCACTCCGCGACGACGAGGAGCGGGTAGTGGGGCTGGCCGCCGTCGTGTACGTCGACGATCACGTCGGGGTGGTCGCGCTGGAGCGAGTCGACGAGCCCTTCGAGCGGCGGCGCGCCCTCACCGGTGAGGATCGAGAGGATCTCTCGATCCCCCTCGAGCACGCGCTCCACCACCGCCCGGGCGACGGTCTCGAGGTCGGGATCGCAGATCACGGCCACGTCGTCCACGAGCCCGAGGTACGCACCCTCCTCGATCCTGACGCCGTCGAGCTCGGCGTCGCGCGAGGCCACCGTGACCTCGCCGGTCGAGACGGTCTCGAGCGCGTCGAGCATCGCCGCGACGTTCTCCTCCGCGGAGACCGTCGGGACGTAGCGCATCATGGCGGCGAGCCCGGCCTGCACCGACCGCGACGGCACGAGATGCACCGTCTTCTCGCTCAGGGCGGCGGCCTGCTCCGCGGTCAGCACGACGTTCGCGTTGTTGGGCAGGACGATGACGTCGTCCGTCGGCACCGCGTCGATCGCCTCGAGGATGTCCGCGGCGGACGGGTTCATCGTCTGCCCGCCCTCGATCACGCGCACCGCCCCGAGGCTCTCGAAGAGCCTGCGGTTGCCGCGGCCCGGGCAGACGGCGACCACTGCCGCCTGGAGCGCGCTCAGGTCGAGGGCGGCGACGCCCTCGAGCAGGCGCTCCTCGCGCTGGCTGGCCTGGTGGCGCATGTTCGCGATCTCGACCCCCTCCACGACCCCGAGCCGGGTGCCGAGCGAGAGGGCGACGCCCGGGTCGTCGGTGTGGACGTGCACCTTGAGCGCCGACTCGTCGCCGACGACGAGCAGCGAGTCGCCGATCTGCTCGAGCTCGCGCTCGAGCCACCCCTGGTCGAGCCTGGCTCCCTCGACGAGGAAGACGGTGCAGTAGCGGTAGCGCGACTCCTCCAGGTGGATCGCCTCGAGGCCGAGCGGCTCCGTCTCGACCGGCGCCTCCGGGAGCTCCTCGCCGGTGACGCCGTACACCATCCCGCGCGCGATCTCGACGAGCCCGGCGCCACCGGCGTCCACGACGCCCGCGGCCCGGAGCACGTCGAGCAGCTCGGGCGTTCGGGCGAGCGCGTCCTCCCCGCGCGCGAGCACGGCCGCGAGGAGCTCGCCGGGGCCGAGCCGGCGGTTCTCCTTGCGCTCCGCCTCCTCCGCCATCTCCCGGACGACGGTGAGCATCGTCCCTTCGACCGGCCGCTTCACCGCGCGGTAGGCCGCGTCGCTCGCTCCGCGGAAGGCCCGCTTGAGGAGCGGCGTCGAGATCTCCTCCTGCCGGCCGAGCACGTCGACGAAGCCGCGGACGATCTGCGAGAAGATCACGCCCGAGTTCCCGCGCGCGCCCATGAGCGCGGCCCGCGTCACGTCGCGCGCGACGTCCTCGCTCGTCGTCGCGGTGGACGCGTCGAGCGCCTCGACGATCGAGCGGAGGGTCAAGACGAGGTTCGTGCCCGTGTCGCCGTCCGGGACCGGGTAGACGTTGAGGTCGTCGATGCGCTGGCGGTGCGCCTCGAGGTTCCGGAGCGCCGACCGCGAGAGGTGCCTGACGATCTCGAGCTGCATCAGCCGGACCGCACCTTCTCGATGCGCACCTCGAGCGAGGCGACCGGGAGCCCGACCATGCGCTCGAGCTCGTACAGGACGCGCTCGCGAACCGCGTCGGCGACCTCGGCGAGCTTCAGGCCGTGCTCGACCACGACGCGGACCTCGATCGCGAGGCCGTCCTCGCGGAGGTCGACGTCGATCCCTTTCCGGACCCCCCACGGGAAGAGCCTGGAGACGCGGCGCTCGCCGGAGAGCGCGACCACGCCGTAGCTCTCGGCCACCGCGTTCCCGAGGAGCCCCACGATCGCGTCGTGCGTGACCGAGACGCTGCCGTGCTCGGACCTCGAGACCTCGTATCGCTCCCGCTCCACCGCGCGAGCTTAACCGTCCCGCGGCAGCTCGCCTGCCCGCGGAACAGGACGAGCCGGATCCGGTACACTCCGCGGCCGCATGTCGAAGGTCTGCGCAATCTGCGGGAAGAAGCCCGGCTTCGGCAACAGTCGGAGCCATTCGATGGTCGCGACGAAGCGGCGCTTCAACCCGAACCTCCAGCGCGTACGCGTGCTGCTCGACGGTCACCCGAAGCGCGCGTACGTCTGCACGCGCTGCCTCAAGGCCGGCAAGGTCCAGAAGGCGCTCTGACCGTCGGCCGCGGCGGAGACGCCGCTACCGCGTGGCGGCGGCGCGGAGGTGCGCGAAGAGGTCTGCCATCTCGAGCGCGCTGCGCACCGCCCCGGCGCCCTTCTCGATCCGTGGCTCCGCCTGCTCCACGCGGTCGAGCGTGAGGACGCCGAAGGAGACGGGGACGCCGGTTTCGAGCGCCGCCAGCTGGAGCCCGCTCGCGGTCTCGCTCGCGACGTAGTCGAAGTGGGGCGTGTCGCCGCGGATGACGCAGCCGAGGGCGACGATGCAGGCGAACCTGCGGGTCTTCGCGAGCGCGGTCGCCGCCAGGGGAAGCTCGAACGCGCCGGGCACGACCATAACCGTGATCGCCTCCTGCCTCACCCCGGCCTCGGAGAGCTCGTCGAGCGCGCGCTCGAGCAGGCGCGTCGTCACGCTCCCGTTGAACCGGGCGACGACCACTCCGACCGCCCGGCGCCCACCCTCCGGCACTCCCTCGAGCACCGCGTAGCCGTCGGGGATGTGGAGGTCGCCCGCGGCGTGCTCGTGCGAGAGCTCCACCGGGAGCGGCGTCGGCTCCCCGTCCTCCGCGAAGAGCTCCGGCCCGGCCTCGCCCTCGCCGGTCTCCTCGGCCACCTCGACCGGCTCGTCCTCGACGAGCTCGACCGACGAGGCGACGGCGAAGACCTCGCCGGGCTCCGCGTCGTCCTCGGTGAGCGTGTCGGAGAGGACGTTCTCGCTGGACGAGTCGATGTCTCGGTCGGTCATGGGCTCTCCTCGGACGGGTCGCTTTCGAGCCGCGCCCCCTGGTGGTGGAGGCGCGTGATCGTGTGGCCGAGCTTGTCGCGCTTCGTGGTGAGGTAGCCCTCGTTCTCGGGCTTGGGCTCGACCTCGATCGGGATCTGCTCCACGACCTTGAGACCGTACCCGTCGAGGCCGGTGAGCTTCCGAGGGTTGTTCGTCAGGATCCGGATCGTCGTCAGCCCGAGGTCGGCGAGGATCTGGTTCCCGATCCCCCACTCCCGCGCGTCCGCCGGGAAGCCGAGCTCGAGGTTCGCCTCGACCGTGTCGAGGCCGTTCTCCTGGAGCTCGTACGCACGGAGCTTGTTGAGCAGGCCGATCCCGCGGCCCTCCTGGCTCATGTACAGGAGGACGCCCCGGCCCTCGGCCTCGATGCAGGCGAGCGCCTGCTCGAGCTGCTCGCCGCAGTCGCAGCGCAGCGAGTGGAAGACGTCGCCCGTGAGGCACTCCGAGTGCACCCGGACGAGCACGTTCTCCTCGCCCGCGACGTCGCCC
The DNA here is from genome assembly GCA_964578545.1 of uncultured Gaiellales bacterium. Taxonomy (GTDB): domain Bacteria; phylum Actinomycetota; class Thermoleophilia; order Gaiellales; family Gaiellaceae; genus GMQP-bins7. The sequence continues at coordinate 1,312 of CAZODN010000027.1, read as the reverse complement.
TTGACGAGCGCGACGTGCTGCTTGTCGGTGAGGAGCTCCCGGTAGGCGACGGCCTGGAAGTCGCCGAACTCGGTCGGGAGCCGCACGGCGACGGCCCGCTCGACGAGCTTCTCGCGCCGGCGGCGGTACTCGATCAGGTCGGCGACCGTGACCATCCTGACCCCGTGGCGCTCGCAGAAGGAGACGAGGTCGGGCACGCGGGCCATCGTCCCGTCGTCGTTCATGATCTCGCAGACGACGCCCGCGGGGATCAGGCCCGCGAGGCGGGCGAGGTCGACCGCCGCCTCCGTCTGGCCGGCGCGCTGGAGCACGCCGCCGGGGCGGGCGCGGAGCGGGAACACGTGGCCGGGCTGCACGAGGTCGTGCGGCACCGACTGCGGGTCGATCGCGACCTGGATCGTGCGCGCCCGGTCGTGCGCGGAGATGCCCGTCGAGACGCCCTCGCGCGCCTCGATGGACACCGTGAAGGCGGTGCCGTGCGGCGTCTCGTTGCGGTCGGTCATCGGACGGAGCTCGAGCTCGTCGCAGCGCTCGGGCGTGAGGCAGAGGCAGATGAGCCCCCGGCCGTGCGTGGCCATGAAGTTGATCGCGTCCGGCGTGACGAACTGCGCCGCGATCGTGAGGTCCCCCTCGTTCTCGCGGTCGGCGTCGTCGACGACGACGACGAAGCGGCCCGACCGGATGTCCTCGATCGCCTCCTCGATGGTCGCGAAGGGCGACGCGGCCCTCGCCTCCTTCATCTCCACGCTCACGGCCGGATCGTAGCCCGACGGACGTCACGCCCCACGGGTCGCGCTCCCGCCGAGAAGCCGCTCGACGTACTTCGCGAGGACGTCCGCCTCGAGGTTCACGCGCTTGCCCGGGCGCAGCGCGGAGAGCGTGGTCGCCTCGATCGTGTGGGGGACGAGCGCCACGGCGAACGCGTCGGGCGCGAGCTCCGCCACGGTGAGCGAGACGCCGTCCACGGTCACCGAGCCCTTCACGACGCAGTAGCGGAGGACGTCCTCCGGCGCCTCGACGAAGACGCGCAGGCCCTCGCCCTCGGCCTCGACCGACTGCACGCGTCCGACGGCGTCCACGTGGCCCTGCACGTAGTGGCCGCCGAGCGGGTCGCCGGCGCGCAGGGACGGCTCGACGTTCACGAGGTCGTCGGGCCGCAGGTCGCCGAGCGTCGTGCGGGAGAGCGTCTCCGGCACCGCGTGGAACGTGAGGAGCGCGTCCTCCGCTGCGGCCGCCGTCAGGCAGCAGCCGTTCACGGCCACGGAGTCGCCCACGCCCGTCACCGCCGCGGTCGCGGGCGCGCGCAGGACGA
>CAZODN010000026.1:0-26152 GCA_964578545.1 uncultured Gaiellales bacterium | reverse complement strand
GGAGGACGTGCAGGCGCCAGCTCTCCACCTTCGTGCCCTCGCCCTCGAACCAGAGGGGCGCCTCGGTCGTCTCGGCCATGCGCGGTTCATTCGCGCTCGGCGAGGCGTTCCCTTCCGGTCCCGTCGCGCTGTGGCGCGGCGGGCTACGAGGGCTCGTCGTCCCGCGGTGGAGCAACCCCCCGCTCGCGGGCGAGCGCGACGATGCGCTCGTCGAGGCGCTCGGCCGCCGCTCTTACGGCCTCCTGCAGCTGCTCCGCGATGAGCCCGTCCGCCTGCCGGAGGAAGGTCTGGCCGGTGCGGTCGAGCTCGTCGCGCAGCCGCTTCGCGGCCTCTTCCCGGATCGCCTTCATGCGGTTCTCGAACTCGAGCGCCCCCGCCTCGCTCACCCGGTCGACCTCGCGCGCCAGGGCTCGCTCGAGCGCCTCGACCTGCCGCCGCTCGAGCTCGGCGAAGGCCGCCTCGACCCGGGCGCGCGCGTCGCTCTCCGCCCGCTCGGCCTGCTCGGACAGCGCGTGCTCGTGCTGGCGGAGGCGATCCATGAGGTCGTCGATCGCCCTCCGCCGGTCGTCCGCCTGCGACTGGAGTTCCTCGAGCGATTGTGCGAGCGCGTCCCGCGCGCTCGTCTCGAGCGTCTCCCGAAGCCTGGCGGCGGCGACGCGCTGCTCGTCGACCGTGGCGCCGAGCTCGGACGCCTCGGCCTCGACCTTCGCCTCGACCTCTGCGAGCCGCTGGACGAGACGCTGCTCCATCGCTCCGATCGCTCCCTCGAGCCCGTGCTGCGCCCGCTCGAGGTCGGCCTCCCACGAGCGGAGGCGGTCCTCGACACGCTGCTCGACGGCCGCGAGCATCTCGGCCATGCGGTCGGCGAGCTCGCGCTCCCTGACGGCGAGCTCCCCGCGGTGCTGGTCGCCGAGCCGGCGTTCCTCGGCCACGTAGCCGGAGAGCGCGTCGGCGTGCGCGCGGGTGATCGCGACGCGGAGCTGCTCCGTCTGCGACGCGGCCTCTTCCTCCGCCGCCGCGCGCACGGCGCGCCGCGCCTCGGCGACGAGCGTGTCCGTCCGGGCCGCCTGGACCCGTGCACGCCGAAGGGCGAGCGCGAGCAGAGCGACGAGGACGGCTGCCGCCGCGAGCGCGGCGGCGAGGATCCAAGCGACACCCGACACGGTGTGACTCTAGAGACGGAACGCGACCACGGCGGCGGCGAGCAGGACGACCGCCGCGGTGAGGAGCTGGAGCCCCCGCTCGTCGGCGGCGATCAGCTGCGCCGCGTCGAGCTCGAGGCTCGAGCCGTCCGTGAGCTCGAGCCGACCGTCCACCGCGGCGACCCGACGCCGGACGAAGCGAACGTGGCTCGAGAGCGCGCGCTGCGCGAGCGAGTAGAGCACGGCGAAGGCGGCTGCGAGCAGCGCGACCGGCCCGAGCTCGCCGGCGACGGCCGCGTAGCCGCAGAGCACGGGGAACCCGCCCCAGGCGAGCCCGAACCAGAGATCGGTGTGGAGGCGGCCGTGGAAGAGCTCGAGGTTGTAGGCGAGGACGAGCAGGAGGCCGACGGGGACGAGGACGACGAGCCAGGGCTCGAAGGCGATCGCACCCGCGACGCCGATCGCGCAGGCGGCGGCGATCGAGAGGGCCGCGAGCGCGACGAGGACGCGGTCCGGGATCGCCGTTCTCAGCGGCCTGCCTCGGAGCTCGTCGAGCGCGTGCGCGCCGACGCCCACGGCCAGCGCGAACGCCGCGACCGCCGCGCCCAGCCGCCCCCAGGCGACGACTGGCGCGAGGCAGCCGCCGATCACGACGTACGACAGGTGCCAGGCCGTGTACGGGAGGTGGAGCAGCGTGACGTAGTCGCGCCAGCCGCCGGGGGAGAGCGCGTAGAACGCAGGCCTGCCGACACCTCCGCCCTCAGCCACGCTTCCGTCCCCAGACGACGACCCCTCCGCCGAGGCTCAGGCGACGGTACTCGACGCTCTCGAGCCCGCCCTCGCGCCACCACGCGAGTTGCCGCGCGAGCGGGCTCTCCTCCCAGAACGCGCGAATCGAGGGCCCGAGGACGTCCCCGACCTCGCGCCAGCCCCGGCCGAGGAGCCGGCCCGCGAGCGGGAGGCCGACGTCGACGTAGAGGTTCCAGAGCGGACGGGCGATGCCGCCCGGGACGCCGAACTCGAGCGAAGCCACGACGCCGCCGGGACGCACGACGCGCGCGAGCTCGGCCACCGTCGCGCGAGGATCGGCCACGTAGCGGAGGAGGTACGTGACCGTGACGTGGTCGAAGGCGGCGTCGGCGAAGGGCAGCTCCTCGGCCGAGGCCTGCACGAGCTCCACGGCGTCGCCGAAGCGCCGGCGCGCGACGGCGAGCATCTCCGGGCTCTGGTCGACCGCGGTGACGGCGAACCCGCGTCGCCGGAGCTCCGCCGCGACGAGGCCCGTTCCCGACGCGACGTCGAGGACGTGCCCGCCCGGCGGGAGCCGCGAGACGAGGAAGCGCCGCCACCGCGGGTCCTGGCCGAACGAGAGCGTCGCCCCCACGCGGTCGTACGTCGGCCCGAGCGGGGCGAACAGCTGGCGGGCGTCGATCGTCGGCACGCGCCTATTCTGGGCGACATGACCCTCTCCGACGACCTCGAGCGGATCGCCGCGCTCGCGCGGGCGTTCGCGGACGAGGGCGACGCGGTGTCCGGGATCCTCGCGACGGAGCCCGTCGGCGGCTCGCGGGTCTACGTCTGCTCGTTCGACGGCGCCGACGGGCTGCGGAGCTGGCTCGCCGTCAGGGAGGACGGCAGCCCCGTGACCGCGCGTGCCGAGCTCCGCGCCGCGGTGTCCATCGCCGCGATGTGCGAGCTCGCCGCGGACGGGGCGGGCGGGGGCGACCTCGACGAGCTCGTCGCCCGCCTCGCCGAGCTGCGGGAGCGGGAGGCGCCCGAGGGGATCGAGGAGGCCGAGGCCGCGGCTCGCGCTCTGCGTGACGTCATCGGCGACCCTCCCCAGCTCGCGTCGCCCGCGCGCCTCGACGCGATCGGGGCCGCCGCCCGCCGACTCGAGCAGGAGCTGAGCCCCACCGCTCCCTCGCCGTTCGTCGCGACGATGCGGGCGGCCGACGGCGTTGTCGGCGAGCTGCAGCGCGAGATCGAGGCGGGCTACCGGGTCGAGCTCGAGTAGGCTGTCGGCGATGGAGGGCGGTGGCTTCTTCCCGTTCGGCGGCGGCGACCCCGAGGAGCTCCTCGGCGCGCTTCGCGACTTCGCCGAGCGCCAGGCGGAGTCCGTGCAGGAGGCCCAGCGCGAGCAGTTCGCGACCCTGACCCTGAACACGGCAGTCGAGCTGACTGCGGCTGCGCTCGGGCAGATGCAGGTCGAGGGGCCGACGGACGCGCAGGCGCTCGCGCTCCGCGACGCCATGCGCGTGCTCTTCCCCGAGGCGGTGGCGCTCGTCTCGGCGGCCCGTCAGGGCTTCATGCGGCAGTAGCGGAGCGGCGGCGGCTCAGAGCTGCCAGCGCTTCGAGACGAGCGCGAGCAGGAGCGCTTCCTCCGTCGGGAGCCGGTTCTCGGCCTGCTGCCAGACGACCGACCGGGGCCCGTCGATGACCTCCGCGGTCACCTCCTCGCCGCGGTGCGCGGGCAGGCAGTGCATGAACACCGCGTCGGGGCGTGCCGCCGCGAGCAGCGCCGCGTCCACGCGGTACGGCTCCAGGGCCCGGAGGCGCTCCGCTCGCTCGCTCTCCTCTCCCATCGAGACCCACACGTCGGTGTACACGGCGTGCGCGTCGGCCACGGCTTCCCGCGGGTCGTGGACGACGTGGGCGCCCTCCACGCTCGGCTCGTAGCCCGGCGGGCAGCTCACGACGACGTCGGTGCCGGTCAGCGCGCCCGCCTCGACGAGCGACGTCGCGACGTTGTTGCCCGCGCCGACGTAGGCGACCTTGAGGCCCTCGAGCCGGCCGAAGCGCTCGCGCAGCGTGAGGAAGTCGGCGAGTGCCTGGCAGGGATGGTGCTCGTCGGTGAGCGCGTTGATGACCGGTGCGGAGGCGGCCTCCGCGAGCCGCTCGACGGTCTCCTGCGCGTACGTGCGGACGACGATCGCCTGGGCGTACCCGGAGAGGGTGCGCGCCGTGTCCTCGATCGTCTCGCCGCGGCCGAGCTGGAGCTCGTCGGGCCGGAGGAGGAGGGGGAACATCCCGAGCCGCTCGGCCGCGGCGGCGAACGAGACGCGCGTCCGGGTGGACGGCTTCTCGAAGAAGCACACGAGCGTGTCGCCTCGGAGCGCCTCGACGAAGCCGTGCGGCCGGGTCTTCATGTCCGCGGCGAGATCGAGGAGGGCCTCGAGCGTCGTGGCTTCGAGGTCGGAGATGCGCAGGAGGTCGCTCGGGATCGGCGGCGCGACGGCGCTCACGACCGCTGCTCCGCCAGCCGTCCCGGCCCGCGGACGAGCCGGAGCATCGGCGCCAGGACGTCGGCGAGCGTCGGGCGGCCGATCTCCTCGATCTCGTAGCGCGCGCGCCTGATCGGGTGCCGCGTCGTGATCACGTGGGCCAGGTCGATCGGCGTGCCTACGACGACGACGTCGACGTCGGCCGCGTCGATCGTCTCGCGGAGCTCCTCGAGCATCTCGTCCGAGTAGCCCATCGCGGGGAGCACCCTTCCGATGTGCGGGTACGTCGTGTAGAGCGCGGAGAGCGAGCCGACCGCGAACGGCCGGGGGTCGACGAGCTCGGCCGCGCCCTCCTGGAGCGCCGCGACCGTCCCGGCGCCGAAGGCCATGCCGCCGTGCGTGAGCGTCGGCCCGTCCTCGACCACGAGGACGCGCTTGCCGGCGAGCGACGGCCCGGGCTCGAGCGTGACGGGCGAGCGGGCGGTCACGACGGTCGCGAGCGGGTTCACGGTCTCGACGTGCCGGAGCACCTTCTCGACCTCGTCCCGCTCCGCGCTGTCGACCTTGTTCACGACGACGACGTCGGCGCGCAGGAGGTTGGTCTCGCCCGGGTGGTACGTGACCTCGTGCCCCGCGCGGAGCGGGTCGGTGACGACGACGTGCAGGTCGGGGCGGAAGAAGGGGAGGTCGTTGTTGCCGCCGTCCCAGATGAGGACGTCCGACTCCGACTGCGCCAGCTCGAGCACGGCTGCGTAGTCCACCCCCGCGTAGACGGTCATTCCCATGGAGACGGGGATCTCGTACTCCTCGCGCTCCTCGATGGTCGGGTGCGCGGCGTCGATCTCCTCGATGCTCGTGAAGCGCTGCACCGCCATCGCCGCGAGGTCGCCGTACGGCATCGGGTGCCTGACGAGGCCGACCCTGAGGCCGGCGGCGAGGAGCACGGAGCCGATCCGCCGGCTCGTCGGGCTCTTCCCGCAGCCTGTGCGGACGGCGGTCACGGCGACGACCGGCTTCGCCGCCTCCAGCATCATCCCCTGCGGCCCGAGGAGCGTGAAGTCGGCGCCCGCGGCCAGCACGCGTGACGCGCGGTGCATGACGTCCTCGTGGCTCAGGTCCGAGTACGAGAGGACGACCTCGTCCACCCCTTCGCCGCGGATGAGCTCGCCGAGCTCCTCCTCCGGCCGGATGGGGATCCCGTGCGGGTAGAGGGTGCCCGCGAGCGACGGAGGGTAGAGGCGGTCGGCGATGCCCGGGATCTGGGTGGCCGTGAACGCCACGACGCGGACGGAGGGGTCCTCGCGGAAGACCGTGTTGAAGTCGTGGAAGTCGCGCCCGCCGGCGCCCATGATCACGACCTTCCGCATGTCTCTAGTGGTGCCCGCGGGGCCGGCCTGCGGCATCGGCGTCCGCGCCTATTCGCGCGGCGGGCAACTACTGACTGGGGGCTTCGGAGCTCTCCGTAGAATCGCCTCGACGTGCGAGTCGCGGACCGGGCCATCGTGCGGCTTCTCCCGACCGTGCCCCGGTCGATCGTGCAGCGCCTGTCGGCCCCGTACATCGCGGGAGCGACGCTGGAGGAGGCGCGCGCCGTCGTCGCGCGGCTGAACGCGGAGGGGAAGCTCGCGACCGTCGACGTGCTCGGGGAGGAGGTCACGCGCCCCGCCGAGGCCGAGGCCGTGGCCTCCGCGTACCACGCGGTGCTCGACGCGATCGCCGCCGACCACCTCGACTCGCACGTGTCGGTGAAGCTCACCGCCCTCGGGCTCGAGATCGACCTCGACCTCTGCCGGTCCCTCCTCGCCACCGTCGTCGCCGACGCGGCCGCGCGCGGCATCTTCGTGCGCATCGACATGGAGCACTCGGGCTGCACGGACGACACGCTCCGCCTCTACCGCGAGCTCCGCGAGTCCGGGCGCGACAACGTGGGGGTCGTGCTCCAGTCGTATCTCCGCCGCACGCTCGCCGACGTCGACGCCCTGTCCGACCTGCGGCCGAGCGTGCGGCTGTGCAAGGGGATCTACGTCGAGCCGTCCTCGATCGCGTTCACCGGGAGGCAGCAGATCAGGGACAACTTCCTGCTCGTGCTCGATGCGCTCCTCGAGGCGGGGTCGTACGTCGCGATCGCCACGCACGACGAGTGGCTGCTCGGGCGCTCGCTGCAGCGGGTCGCGGGCATGGAGCCCGACGCGTACGAGCTGCAGATGCTCCTCGGCGTCCGCGAGGACCGGGCGACGGAGCTCGTCGAGGCGGGGCACCGCCTCCGTGTCTACGTGCCCTACGGCGACCGCTGGTACGAGTACTCGCTGCGCCGCCTGCAGGAGAACCCGGCGCTCGCGGGGATGATCGCGAAGGCGACGCTCCTACGCGTCGTCCCCGGGCGCAGCGCCTGACGTCACGTCCGGAGGCGCCGCCAGGACGAGACCGGCGCCGCCGTCGATGACGATCGTCTGGCCGACGATCATCTCGGCGTCCGGGGAGCAGAGGAACGTCGTGCACGCAGCGACGTCCTCCGGCGTCACGAGCCGTCCGGCCGGGGCCAGGCGCCCAATCGCGAGCATCTCCTCCCGGTTCGGGAAGTGCTCGAGCGCGCCGGTCTCGACGACGCCCGCCGAGACCGCGTTGACGCGGACTCCTCGCGGCGCGAGCTCGACGCCGAGGTAGCGGACGAGCGCCTCGAGGGCGGCCTTCGAGGCGCCGACGACTGCGTAGTTCTCGAGCACACGGGTCGAGCCGAGGCTGGAGAGGGCGACGATCGCGGAGCCCTCCGGCATCCGGGGGGCGGCGGTGCGGACGACTGCCAGGAATGCCCGCGCGTTGGCCCCGAGCGTCCAGTCCCAGTGCTTGTCCGTCGTCTCGAGCGCGGGCCTGATCACGCCGGTGGCCGCGGAGTGGACGATCACGTTCAGCGGCCCGAGCGCGGTGACCTCCTCGACCATCCGCTCGGAGGCGATGTTTGCGCGGATGAGGACGGGCTCGGCGCCGAGCGCGCGCAGCTCCTCTGCCGTCTCCTCCGCCGCGCGATCGCCCCGGAAGTAGCCGATCGCGATCCTCGCCGCTCCCAGGCTCGCGAAGCGGAGCGCGATCGCCTTCCCGATGCCCCGCGACCCGCCGGTCACGAGGATCGAGGCGCCCTCGAAGCTCATCCGCGCTTCGGAAGCGGCTCGTAGGCCGGCGCGGAGGAGGGGATCGTCTCCCAGCCGATTCGCGTTCGCGGCTCGCGCTCACCCTCCTCGGCCCGGGACGACGCGTGCCCGAGCCGGTCGAGCAGCTCCATCTTCTCCTCGCCGTATCTACGGACCGGGTGATCTTCGGGGAGGCCCTCGATCAGCTCGCGAACGCGCGCCCGTAGCTGGTAGGCGAAGTGCGGGGTCGCAGGCCCGACGAGGGCGTCGATGTCGTCGCGCGTCGGCTCTGCCATGTCCCGCACAGACTACCCCGGTGTCAGACTACCCCGGTGTCAGACACCGATTCGTGTCAAGAGCAATGGGTCACGAAACCGTGCGAATCACTCCACTACGGGAACGAGGATGCCCACTCGTGTTCGTCGTCGAGGCATGTACGAAACGGCCGGGCGTCGTCGAGGCACGGGCGAGGCACGTCTGCGGCCGGTGTCTGACACCGGCATCTGTAGCGTCACGAAGGTGCGCAGGCCGACGACCGTCGAGCTCATGCTGCTCACGACGATCCTGCTCTGGGCGCTCAACCTCAGCGTCACGCGCTACATCCTCACGCACGGGCTCCTCCCGCTCTCGTACGCGAGCGTGCGCTACGGCCTCGCCGCGGCGATCTTCGTGGGGCTGACCCTCTTCGCCGAGCGCGCGCTTCGCGTAGAGCGGCGGCACCTGTCGCTCATCGGGCTCGCCGTCGTCGCGCTCTGGCTCAACCAGATGTCGTTCGTCTTCGCCCTCGAGCGGACGACTGCCTCCACGATCGGGCTCCTGCTCGGAGCGATCCCGATCTTCGCGGCCCTCCTCGGCCTCGTCCTGGGGACGGAGCATCCGTCACGGCGCTTCTGGCTCGCCGCGGCGATCTCGTTCGTCGGCGTCGCGCTCGTCGCCGCGGGATCGGGCGCCGAGGTGTCCGGTGGTGCCCTCGGGATCCTCCTCGGGCTTTCGACGGGCGCGACGTGGGCGGCGTACTCGGTGGTCGTGGCGCCGCTCATGAGCACGTACTCGCCTTCCCGCATCAGCGCGCTCGTCCTCCCCGCGACCTGGGCGCTCCTCACCGTGAGCGGCCTCGGCCAGCTGCAGGAGCAGGACTGGGACGTCGGCCGTGAGGTCTGGGCGCTCCTCTTCTTCGCCACGATCGGCCCGCTCGTCCTCACGAACGTCCTCTGGTTCCGCTCGATCCACAAGATCGGCCCGGCGAAGGCGACCCTGGCCGCGAACCTCCAGCCCTTCGTCGCCGCTGTGCTCGCCGTCGTTCTCCTCTCCGAGCCCCTGAGCCTCCTGCAGGTGGCCGGCGGTGCGCTCATCGCCGCGGGGATCCTCGTCGCGCGCCGGCGTGCCCCCGCTCCGCAGGCACCGTAAGATCCGGCCCATGAGCGAACACGACTTCATGCCGATCGACGGGTGGGATCACATCGAGATCTGGGTCGGGAACGCCAAGCAGGCGGCGTACTTCTACGAGCACGCCTACGGCTTCACCCGGACCGCCTACGCCGGCCCCGAGACGGGCGTCCGCGACCGCGCCTCGTACGTCCTCGAGCAGGGCGAGATCCGGTTCGTGCTCACGTCCGGCCTCCGCGCCGACAGCGACATCTGCAAGTGGGCCCAGGTGAAGGGCGACAGCGTGCGCGACGTCGCGCTCGCCGTCCCCGATGCGACGCACGCCTATCGCCAAGCGGTGCAGCGCGGAGCGCGCGGCGTCGTCGAGCCGCACTGGGTCGAGGACGAGCACGGGCGCGTCGAGCTCTCCGCCATCGCGACCTACGGCGACAACATCCACACGTTCGTCAACCGCTCGGAGTACGCGGGGGCGTACCTCCCTGGCTACCAGTCGCTCCTCGAGAACGGCAGCGGCCCCGCGCGCGGCGCGGGCCTCGTTGCGATCGACCACGTCGTGGGCAACGTCGAGCTCGGCCGCATGGACGAGTGGGTGGACTTCTACGCCCGCGTCCTCGGCTTCACGCAGCTCCGTCACTTCTCGGACGAGGACATCTCGACGGAGTACTCGGCGCTCATGTCGAAGGTCATGACGGACGGCCAGGGGAAGATCAAGTTCCCGATCAACGAGCCCGCCGAGGGGAAGCGGAAGAGCCAGATCGAGGAGTACCTCGAGTTCCACGGCGGCCCCGGCGTCCAGCACGTCGCCATGCAGACCGACGACATCGTGCGCACGGTCGCCTGGCTGCGCGAGCACGGCGTCCTCTTCATCGCGACGCCGGAGACGTACTACGACGTCGTGCAGGACCGCGTGGGCGAGATCGAGGAGAACTGGGACGACCTGCGCTCGATGGGCATCCTCGTCGACCGCGACGAGGAGGGCTACCTGCTCCAGCTCTTCACGAAGATCGTCCAGGACCGCCCGACGCTCTTCTTCGAGGTCATCGAGCGGCACGGCTCGCGCGGGTTCGGGCTCGGGAACTTCAAGTCGCTCTTCGAGGCGATCGAGCGCGAGCAGGCGCTCCGTGGAAACCTGTAGCCGCGCGTGGCTCTCGCGAAGACGCAGTACGCCCGCTCGGGCGATGCCGACATCGCGTACCAGGTCATTGGCCAGGGCGAGCGCGACCTCGTCGTCGTGCTCGACTGGGCGAGTCATCTCGAGGCGGTCACGGAGCTGCCGGAGTTCGAGGATCTCCTTCGCTCTCTCGCGCGGTTCGGCAGGGTCATCTGGTTCGACCCGCGTGGCATCGGGATGTCGGACTCCGCCGAAGGTGGCGTCATGCCGGTCGAGTCCTGGGTCGAGGACCTCCTCGCCGTCATGGATGTCACCGGCTCGCGGCGCGCGACGCTCGTGGTGCAGGGTCAGGCGACACAGATGGGCGTCATGGCCGCGACGACGCATCCGGACCGTGTGGCGTCGCTCGTCGTCCTCAACGGCTTCGCTCGACTCGCGCGCGCCAGCGACTACGAGCCCGGGATGCCCCCGGAGATCCACGAAGCCGTTCTCGACCAGATCGAGCAGCAGTGGGGAACGGGATCGCTCGTCGTGCTCTTCGGTCCCTCCCACGCAGGACGACCGGGGCGCGAGGAGTGGTGGGGGCGTGTCGAGCGCTACGGGGCGACACCGCGGCTCGCCCGCGCCCGCATGGAGGCCGTCCTCAAGCTCGATGTTCGCAACCTTCTGCCGCACGTGTCGACGCCGACGCTCGTGATCCACAGCCGGGACAACGCCTACGTGCGTGTCGGCCACGGCCGGTACCTCGCCGAGCACATTCCTGGCGCCCGGCTCGTCGAACGTGACAGCGCCGATCACTACCCGCTACCCGATCCGGATCTGCTCGCCGAGATCGAGGAGTTCGTGACGGGGGCACGGTCCGAGTCGCGGGACGAGGGCAGGTCGCTCGCGACGGTGCTCTTCGTCGATGTCGTTGGCTCGACGGAGCACGCGCGGAGTGCGGGGGATCGGAGCTGGGCGACGATGCTGAGCCGCTTCAGGGAGAGGACGGGCGCGGTGCTCGGCGCGTACGAGGGCGGGCTGGAAGACACCGCCGGCGACGGCGTCCTCGCCACGTTCGACGGTCCCGCGCGCGGCGTGCGCTGTGCCGCGCGCCTCGTGGAGGAGATCCGGCGGCAGGGCCTCGAGGTGCGGTGTGGGCTGCACACCGGCGAGGTCACGCGGGGCGCGGGTGGGATCGCCGGTATCGCCGTGCACATCGGTGCGCGCGTCGCGGCGCTGGCAGCGCCCGGCGAGGTGCTGGTCACCCGAACCGTGCGCGACCTCGTCGCCGGCTCGGGCATCGCGTTCGAGGAGCGCGGCGAGCACGAGCTCAAGGGCGTTCCCGATCCGTGGGCACTGTACGCCGTCGTCTGAGCGCGGCGAGCGCGCTCAGACGAGCCCGAGCCGCTGCCAGATCCAGACGACGACCGTGACGAGGAGCGTCACGCCCACGAGGTCGAGCACGATCCCGATGCGGAAGATCTGCTGCGCGGTGTAGAGGTTCGTCGAGTAGGCCAGCATCGTTGGCGGCGTCCCGACGACGAGCGCGAAGTCGATCGACGACGCGATCGCGACGACGACCACGAGCAGGGTGGGATCGACGCCGAGGACGCCGGCGAGCGGGAGCGCGAGCGGGATGAGAATCGCCGCGGACGCGGTGTTCGAGGCGACCGTCGTGAGCGCGAGCGTCATCAGGGCCACCGCGGCGACCGCGACGAACGTCGGCGCGCCCGCGAGGTCGGCGAGCCGGGTGGCGATCCAGTCCGACGTGCCCGTCTCGACGAGTGCGAGCCCGAGCGTCAGCCCGCCCCCGAACGTCAGCAGCGACTCCCACGAGATGCGCCGGAGGTCCTCGGCGTCGACGAGCCCGACCATCGCGAGGACGACGACGCCGGCGAGCGCGACGATGCCGGGGTGGACCTCGTGGATGGTCTGCGTGAGCCAGCCGGCGACGATGCCCACGAACACCACGATGATCGTCCACTGCGCCCGGTCGGGTCGCCCGACCTCCGCGAGCTCCCTCTTCGCCTCGGCCCGGGCCTCCACGAACCCGTCGTGCTCGATGTCCACGCCCGCCCGCCACCAGAGGTACACGCCCATGAGCGGGAGGAAGAGGATCACCATCGGCAGCCCGAACGCGAACCACTCGGCGAAGGAGATCGAGCGGTCGGCGAACTCGTCCAGGAACTCGATGGCGAGCAGGTTCGCCGGTGTTCCGATCGCGCTTCCGACGCCGCCGATGGTCGCGGCGTACGCGATGCCGAGGACGAGCGCCTTGCGGTAGCCGAGGTGGTTGAGCGGCGCCGTGATGGCGAGCGCGACCGGCACCATCACGGCGACCGCGGCCGTGTTCGACATGAACATCGAGAGGCCCGCGGCGACGCAGAGCATCGTCGCGAACAGGATGACCGGCCCCCGCCCGGCTCTGGCGACGATCGCAATCGCCGCCAGGTGGTCGAGGCCGTGCCGGCGCATCGCCTCGGCGAGCATGAACCCGGCGAAGAAGAGGACGATGATCGGGTTGGCGAACGGCGCCGTCGCCGCCGTCGCGTCGGTCACGCCCGCGACGACGAGGACGACGGGGATGAGCAGCGAGGTCACGAAGAGCGGGAAGAGCTCGGTGACCCAGAGCACGACGACCAGGCCGAGCAGCGCAAGGACGACGGACGCGTCGACGGGTGGGCGTCGTTGAGCCTCGAGCTCCTTCGTCTGCTCGTCCTGAGACACGACGGGAACCGGCTCCGCGCGGCCGTCCGGCAAGACGAGCTCGAGCGCGATGTCCTCGAGGTCGGGCTCCACCGGCCGGCCGAGCCGGCTCAGGCGAAGCGTCGCCCTGATCTGGTCGTCGACCGGGATGCCGTCGGGGAGCTCGACGACGGCTCGCACGGCACCTCTCCGGCCGGAGACGGTGACGGCGCCGCTCGTCCCGATCTCGACCCGCGCCTCCACGATCGTCTGATCCTGGTAGTCGACGCGCACGGAGCCCGGTCCGGTCGGCCAGTCCTCCGGGGCGACGAGCCCGCCGAGCACGGCGGCGCCGATCGCGATCGCGAGCACCCAGGGCCGGAACGGCCGACGCTCCGCGAACTCCTCCGGCTCGGGCAGGTGCTCCACGGTCGGGTGGGCGTCCATCGAGGAGAACGTAGTCCGCCGCTGCCCGGCGTGCGCCGGCCGGCGCGGCAGCCTAGCCTTCCGCCATGTCCCCCCAGCGGCGCACCGCGCTCGTCTCGGTCGGCGCGGCCTGTCTCCTCATCGCGATCAAGCTCGTGGCGGGCCTCGCGAGCTCGAGCCTCGGCCTCCTCGCCGAGGCGGCGCACTCCGGCACCGATCTCGCCGCGGCGCTCCTGACGTTCTTCGCGGTCTCCGTCGCGGTGCGGCCCGCCGACCGCGGGCACCCGTACGGCCACGGGAAGGCACAGAACCTCGCCGCCCTCGCAGAGGCGGGGTTCCTCATCCTCGTCAGCATCGGCATCGCCGTCGCTGCGATCCTCCGCCTGGCGGGCGTCGTCGAGTTCCAGGTCGAGCCGATGGGGTGGACCTTCGTCGCGATCGCCCTCGTGCTCGCGATCGACGCCTCGAGGACGCTCGTCTCGCTGCGAAGCGCCCGCCTGTACAGGAGCGACGCGCTCCTCTCGAACGCGCTCCACTTCGCGAGCGACTTCGCCGGCACGCTCGCCGTCCTCGCCGGGCTGGGAGCGGCCGCAGCCGGCTTCCCGGCGGGAGACTCGATCGCGGCGCTCTTCGTCTCGGCGCTCGTCGTGCTCGCTGCACTTCGGCTGGCCGGCCGGAACGTCGGCGTGCTCATGGACCGCTCGCCCGCGGAGGAGACGCGCGTCGCGCGGCGCGCGATCGCCGGCCTCCGGCCCCCGGTCGAGCTCCGCAGGCTCCGTCTCCGCCGCTCCGGCGGGGAGCACTTCGCGGACGTCGTCATCGGCGTCGCCCCGGGCGCGGCGGTCGGGCAGGGCCACGCCGCCGCCGACCGCGTCGAGCGCGCGCTGCACGACGTCCTGCCGGGGATCGACGTCGTGGTCCACGTCGAGCCGCGGGGAGCCGACGGCGGCGTCCGGGAGCGAGCGCTGGCCGCCGCGCTGACCGTCTCCCACGTGCGGGAGATCCACAACCTGACCGTGCTCGAGGTGGGGGGCGCCCGCGAGGTGTCGCTGCACCTCAAGCTCCCGGGCGAGCTGCCGCTGGAGCAGGCGCACGAGATCGCCGAGCAGGTGGAGCGTGCGATCCTCGACGGGGTCCCCGAGGTGGAGTCCGTCCAGACCCACCTCGAGCCCCTGTCCGAGGCCGCGGCCGGAGAGGAGGTCGATCTCGACCCCGCGGCGATCGAGGACGTCGTGCGCGAGAGCCTCGGCCGCGCTCCCCGCGAGATCCGGTTCGTGCGCACGGACGACGGGCTGGTGGCCTTCCTCACCCTGGCGCTCGACGGAGACGAGTCGCTCACGGAGGCGCACGAGCGGGCGAGCGCCATCGAGGAGCGCATCCGCGCGGCCGTCCCGGGGATCGCCGACGTCGTGATACACACGGAGCCGTGACGCGCCTGTGCATGTTCCACCCGGTCGGCCATCCCATGGAGCGTGGGTGGGTCGGCCGCATCGACGACGGGCGCGTCGTCCACCTCGCGGCGCAGACGCTGCAGTCGTTCTTCACCGGCGGCGGGTCGGCGCGCGAGCACGCCGAGTACCCGCGCGAGGAGGTCCGGCTGCTCGCGCCCGTGCTCCACCCCCCGGCGGTGAGGGTCTTCGACGCGAGCGGCTCGTTCGCGTTCGCGAACCCGGCGGCGATCGTCGGCCCGGGCGAGCGCATCCCGGTCTCGCCGGCCGGCCGGCTGCTCCTCGTCCCGCGGCTGGCGGCGGTTATCGGGGCCGAGGGGGCGGTCGCGGGCTTCACCGCGTTCGCGGAGTGGCGCGATCCCGCCCGCACGCCGCCGAAGGACCGCGACTTCGCCCTCGGCCTCGGGCCGAGCGTCTGCACGGCGGACGCGCTCGAGCCCGACGGGCTCGGCGCGATCGTGCGCGTGGACGGAAGGCTGTCCGAGTCGGGCGCGTTCGTCGGCTTCGACTGGGCCGCCGCGGTCGCGCTCGCGGGGGAGCGAACCGTGCTCAAGGCGGGCGACCTCCTCGCCGGTCCCGGGCTCGGCGTCGTCGAGGTCGCCGCGGGGAGCGCCGTCGAGCTCGAGGTCGAGGGCATCGGCGTGCTCGACCACGTCGTCGCTATCGGCTGAGCGTGGAGGTCGTCCTCGACTGGGACGGGACCGTCACCGAGGTGGACAGCCTCCACCTCGTGCTCGAGGAGTTCGGCGACGTGAGCGTCTACCACGCCGCGGAGGAGCGGCTCGGCCGCAAGCTCTCCCTGCACGAGGTCATCGCGCTCGAGTTCGAGACGGTGCGGGCGCCGCTCGAGGAGGTGGTCGGCTGGGTGCGCGAGCACGTCGTCGTCCGCGAGGGCTTCGGGGACTTCGTGCGCCGCCACCGCCCGCTCGTGGTCTCGAGCGGCTTCCACGAGCTGATCGAGCCCGTGCTCGAGCGGGAGGGCATCGACGTCGTCCTGCGCGCGAACCGCCTCGACCCCGCGCCGGACGGCTGGCGCGCCCGCTTCCGCGACTCCCGTCCGTGCCCCGTGTGCGGCGAGCCGTGCAAGCGCGCCGACGTCGCGGGGCTCGGGCCGTTCGCGTACGTCGGCGACGGGTACTCGGACCGCTGCGTCTCGCTCGCGGCGAGCCGCGTGTTCGCCCGGGACGGCCTCGCGCGCTACCTGGAGGAGCTCGGCCGCCCCTTCGAGGCCTTCACCGACTTCGTCGAGCTCGAGCGTGCGCTGGCCCGAGGTTGACGATTGGGCGACGGCTCACCGCTAACCAGGAGCGAGCGGTGGCGTCTGACGTTGTGCGTCGGTTCGGACGAAGGCTCGAAGTGAACAGCAGACGGTCGGCAGGCTCTGCGTCGCGGGGTGCTGCCGGATCCGGCGCCGGCCGCTGCGGCGAAGCCGCAGCGAGGCTGCGGCGAAGCCGAAGCGATGCCGGCGCCCAGGGATCTAGGATCCGGGTGCCATTCCACACGAACTCCGCCCAGAGGGCGCAGCATGGTTGATCACACAGTCCAGCAAGGAGGAGAGATCGATGTCGAGTAGTCGCAGGGTGCGCGTGCTGGCCGGGCTGGCCCTCGCCGCCCTCTCGGCGGTGGTGGCCGTCTCGACCGGCACATCCGCCACCAATCAGTCCGCGAAGGTCGTGATCTGGGCCGACGCGGATCGCGTGCCCGCCGTGACGCAGGTCGCGAACGCGTGGGCAGCGGGCAAGGGCGTCACCGTCCAGGTCGTCCAGAAGAACTTCGGCGACATCCGCTCCCAGCTCACCACGGTCGCGACCGAGACGGCGCCGGACGTCATCGTCGGCGCGCACGACTGGATCGGCGAGCTGTCGGCGAACGGCTCGATCATGCCGCTGACGATGTCCGCGGCGACGAAGAAGCAGTTCCCCGCCTACGCGCTCAACTCGTTCTCCTACGGCACGGCGATCAAGAAGCTCTACGGCACGCCGGTCGCGCTCGAGAACATCGCGCTCATCACGAACACGAAGCTGGCGAAGGTGCCGACTTCGTGGGCAGACCTCGAGAAGCAGGCGCTCGCCGTGAAGAAGAAGACGAAGGCGCAGGTCGGCCTCGCCGTCCAGCAGGGCGCCGGCGGCGACGCGTACCACATGTACCCCATGTTCTCCGGTCTCGGCGGCTACATCTTCGGGACGAACAAAGCGGGCAACCTCGACCCGTCGGACATCGGCGTCGCGAACCCGACGTTCCTGAAGAACGCGGGGCTGATCGACAAGTGGAACAAGGAGGGGCTCATCCGCTCGCAGGTCGCCTGGGACACCGCGCGCGACCTGTTCACGAAGGGCAAGGTGGCCTACTACATCACGGGCCCGTGGTTCGTGAGCGACATCAAGAAGGCCGGCGTGAGCTACAAGATCTCGGCCTTCCCGACGATCGTGCCGGGCATCAAGCCGGTGCCGTTCCTCGGCGTCCAGGGCTTCATGGTCACGAAGTTCTCGGCAGCCCACGGCGTCGAGAGCCTCGCGAAGGATCTCGTCGCGAGCTACATGGCGCGGCCAGCCTCGCAGCTCGCGCTCGCCGCGGCGAACGGCCGCTTCCCGGCGAACACCCTGGCGGGCAAGCAGGTCAAGGATCCCGACCTCAAGGCCTTCGGAGCTGCCTCCGCGGGCGGCGTCCCGATGCCGAACATCCCGCAGATGTCCAGCGTCTGGGGTGACCTCGGCGCGGCCTGGGTGCGCTCGACGAAGGGCCCGGGCTCGATCCCCGCACGCAAGTCGTTCATCGGCGCGGCCAAGAGCATCGCGCAGAAGATCGGGTAGGAGGAACGATCGAGGGGGCGCGGCGTCCGCCGCGCCCCCTCGACGAGAATCGGCGGACACCGTGACCAGCGCCCCGCACGCAGCCGACGTCGTCGTCCCGAGGCCATCGCTCCTCGTTCGAGCCGTCGACGTCTTCTCGGGGCCGGTCGGGCTCGCGATCAAGCTCGTCCTCCTCGGCGCGGTCAACGCTCTCGGCCTCTGGGCGGTCGGCGTCCTGCTCGCGGACGGGAAGTGGATCGCGGCCGTGGGGATCGGCGCGGCGCTCGTCTTCATCGACTTCGTCTACCTCACGCCGGACAAGCGGCTGATCCCGCTCAAGTACCTCGTCCCCGGATCGGTGTTCCTCGTCGCGTTCGTCGTCGTCCCGATCATCTCGAATGCGAACATCGCCCTCACCAACTGGTCGACGGGGCACAACCTGACGAAGGACGAGGCGATCACCGCGATCCAGGAGGTCTCGCTCGTCGTTCCGGCGGACGCCTCGACGTACACCTCCACGCCCGCGACGAAGGACGGCGAGCTCGTGCTGCTCCTCGTCGACGACGCGACCGGCGATCTCTACGTGGGCTCCGAGGAGGGCCTCGAGCCTCTTCCGTCACAGGGCGTCACCGTCGAGGCCGGTGCGATCACCGCCGCCGAGGGCTACGAGGTCGTTCAGGGCACGGCGCTCGCGGGCATCGACGCGGAGCTGAACGCGCTCGTCATCCCGACAGGCGGCGACAGGTACATCAAGGCGGAAGGCCTCACCATCGCTACCGAGGTGCAGCCGACGCTCACGTACGACGCGGAGGCGGACACGTTCACCGACATCGAGACCGGGACGGTCTTCTCCGACAACGGCGAAGGCTCGTACGAGTCCGAGGCCGGCGCCGTGCTCGAGCCCGGCTGGCGCACCCACATCGGGCTCAAGAACTTCAACACCATCCTCACCGACCCGCTCGTCCGCGACCCGTTCGTCCGGGTGTTCCTGTGGACGTTCGCGTACGCGTTCCTCTCCGTCGGCATCCAGTTCGCGCTCGGCCTCTTCGTGGCGATCGTCCTCAACCGGCCCGACTTGAAGCTGAAGCGGATCCAGCGCTCGCTCCTCGTGCTCCCGTTCGCGATCCCGGCCTTCCTGTCCGTGCTCGTCTGGGCGGGGCTGTTGAACGACGAGTTCGGGGTCGTCAACCAGACCCTCGGCACGAGCATCCCGTGGCTCTTCGATCCGTTCTGGGCACGCGTGTCGTGCGTCCTCGTCAACGTCTGGATCGGCTGGCCGTACTGGTTCCTCGTGTGCACGGCCGCGCTGCAGGCGGTGCCGGAGGAGCTGACCGAGGCGGCCCGGGTTGATGGGGGAGGCCCACTCCAGGTCTTCAGCAAGGTGACCCTGCCCCTGCTCCTCGTCGTCACGGCGCCGCTCCTGATCGCCTCGTTCGCGTACAACTTCAACCTCTTCAACAACATCTACTTCCTGACCGGCGGCGGGCCCTACGGCGTCGAGCAGAGCGTCGCCGGCTCGACCGACATCCTCATCAGCTACACGTACAAGCTCGCGTTCTCGACCGGTCAGGGCGCGCAGTACGGGCTGGCGGCAGCGGTCTCGATCTTCATCTTCTTCATCGTCGCCGGCATCTCGGCCTTCTCCTTCTGGCGCACGAAGGGACTGGAGACCGTTCGATGACGACGTTCGATCGAGCTGAAGCCGCGTACAAGGCGACGGCCGTCGAGGCCGCCCGGCCGCGCGGCCGTCGGCGCGGCGGGAACTGGTGGCGCTACCTCGTGAGCCTGCTCGCGATCGCGTTCGCGGTCTTCCCGATCCTGTACGTGGTCTCGGCCGCCTTCAACCCCGTGAACTCGCTCTCGGGATCCGGCCTCGTGCCGGACGAGGTCACGCTCGACAACTTCCGCGCGATCCTGAGCGGCGCGCCGGGGGAGGAGGGGACGAGCGAGGCGGCGCTCGACATCCCGTACAAGAACTGGTACCTGAACATGCTCTTCGTCTCGGGGATGACAGCGATCATCTCGGTCTTCTTCGGGGCGCTCGCCGCCTACGCCTTCGCGCGCTACCGGTTCAAGGGGCGGCGGCTGGGGATGATGTCCCTGCTCCTCATCCAGATGTTCCCGACCTTCCTCGCGGTCGTCGCCATCTACCGGCTCGTCCTCCAGATCGGCGACGTCTTCCCCGCGATCGGGCTCGACACGCTCTCGGGCGTCGTCCTCGTCTACCTCGGGGGCGCGCTGGGGGTCAACACGTGGCTGATGAAGGGGTTCCTCGACTCGATCCCCGACTCCCTCGACGAGTCCGCCCGCGTCGACGGGGCGACCCCGGCGCAGGTCTTCTGGGCGATCATCCTCCCCCTGGCGACGCCCGTGCTCGCGGTCATCGGGCTTCTCTCGTACATCGCCACGATCAACGAGTTCGTCGTCGCGAGCGTCCTCCTCGACACGACGGACAAGTTCACGATGAGCGTCGGTCTGTACGCGTTCATCAACGACAAGTACGCGCAGCAGTGGGGAGCGTTCTGCGCGGGCGTCGTGCTCGCTGCGATCCCGGTCGTCATCCTCTTCTTCTTCCTGCAGCGGTTCATCGCCGAGGGCCTGACGCGCGGCGCGGTCAAGGGGTAGGAGATGCGCGAGCCCCTCGCCTTGCCGCATCACGACGGCTCGGACGTGTACGTCCCGGAGCGAGCGACCGCGCTCGGCGAGTCGACGACCGTCCTGCTTCGGGTCCCCCGCGGCACGGCTGTCGGGCGTGTCGTCCTCCGCTACCTCCGCGACGGGGAGCCGAAGGCGGTCGAGGCCACGGTCGATCGCACAACGGCGGCGGACGTCTGGTGGCGCGCGACGTTCCCCGTATGGACGACCACGACGTCGTACCGCTGGCTCCTCTGGGACGGCGACTTCGGCTACGCCTGGCTGACGGGGACGGGCGTCCACGCGTACGACGTGCCGGACGCCGACGACTTCGCCGCGTCGCTGCGGCCGGGCGGCCCCGAGTGGCACCTCGGCTCCGTCGTCTACGAGGTGTTCCCGGACCGGTTCGCCTCGTCCGGCGCCGCCGCTGCTCCGCCCGACTGGGCCGTCGCGCGTGACTGGTCGGCGCTCCCCACCGGGAGAGGCCGCGCGACGTCGGTCGAGTGGTTCGGGGGAGACCTCGTCGGCCTCGAGCAGCGCCTCGACCACATCGGCTCGCTCGGGGCGAACGTCATCTACCTGACACCGTTCTTCCCCGCGCGCAGCACGCACCGCTACGACGCGACGACGTTCGAGGCGGTCGACCCGCTCCTGGGCGGCGACGAGGCCCTCGCCTCGCTGACGAGGGCCGCGCACGAGCGAGGCCTCCGCGTGCTCGGCGACCTGACGACGAACCACGTCGGCTCCGGGCACGAATGGTTCCTCGCGGCGCGGGAGGGGCGGGAGCCCGAGCGCGGGTTCTTCTACTTCGACGACTCGCTCCCGTACGGCTACGAGTGCTGGGCGGGCGTCCCGACGCTCCCGAAGCTCGACTACGGGTCGCGCGAGCTCCGCACGCGGATGTACGAGGGGCCGTCGTCCGTCGTCGCTCGCTGGCTCGCCGAGCCGTTCGCCCTCGACGGCTGGCGGATCGACGTCGCGCACTTGACCGCGCGCCGCCACGACGACGACTTCCTCGCCGAGGTCTCGCAGGGCATTCGGACGACCGCCACGGACGTTCGGCCCGACGCGCTCGTCGTCGCCGAGCACGGGCACGACGCGCGTGCCGATCTGCGCTCGGGGGGCTGGCACGGGACGATGAACTACGCGGGCTTCACGCGTCCCGTCTGGTCGTGGCTGCGCGCGAGCATCCTTCCGACCACGCCGTCGAAGGAGTTCGTGGAGCTCCCGGTCGGCGTTCCGGAGCTGCCCGGCGAGGGGGCGGTCGAGGGCATGCGCGGCTTCCGGGCGGGCGTGCCGTGGGACTCCGTACTCCACTCGTGGGTGATCCTCGACAGCCACGACACGGCCCGGTTCCGGACGATCGCCGGCTCGCGCGAGCGCCAGGTGGTCGGGGTCGGGCTCCAGATGACGACGCCCGGGGTCCCGCTGGTGTTTGCCGGCGGCGAGCTCGGCCTCGAGGGGGAGTGGGGCGAGGACGCTCGGCGGACGATGCCCTGGGACCGGCCGGAGACCTGGGACGCGAAGCTCCTCGAGTGCTACCGCGGGCTCATCCGGCTGCGCCGGTCGAGCGAGGCGCTCGCGCGCGGCGGCATCCGGTACGTCCACGTCTCGGCCGACGCGATCGCCTACCTCCGGCAGGCGCCCGGGGAGACCCTCCTCTGCCTCGCCGCGCGGGCGGAGCACGAGCCCGTGCGCGTGCCCCTCGCCTCCCTGGAGGCGTCTGCCCTCGACACGCTCTGGGGCGAAGAGGCGACAATCGACGGTGACGACGCAGTGCTACCCGCGACCGGGCCTTCGTTCCACGCCTGGCGAGTCGGATGAGGGACCGAGAGGAGCGACCCGATGGCTGACGTGCAGCTGAAAGAGGTGGACAAGGTCTACGAGGGAGGGGTGCACGCCGTCCAGGACCTCTCGCTGTACGTCCAGGACGGCGAGTTCCTCGTCCTCGTGGGACCGTCCGGATGCGGCAAGACGACGGCGCTCCGCATGATCGCCGGCCTCGAGGAGATCACGGACGGGGTGATCACGATCGGCGACCGGGTCGTCAACAACCTCTCGCCGAAGGACCGCGACATCGCGATGGTCTTCCAGAACTACGCGCTCTACCCTCACCTCTCGGTGGCGGACAACATCGCGTTCGGCCTTCGGCTCCGCAAGACCCCGAAGGAGGTCGTCAACCAGCGCGTCGCCTGGGCCGCGAAGCTCCTCGACCTCACCGCGTACCTCGACCGCAAGCCGCGCGAGCTCTCGGGCGGCCAGCGCCAGCGCGTGGCGATGGGGCGCGCGATCGTCCGCGAGCCCCAGGTGTTCCTCATGGACGAGCCGCTCTCGAACTTGGACGCGAAGCTGCGCGTCCAGATGCGCGCCGAGATCGCGAAGCTCCAGCATGAGCTCGGCACGACGACCATCTACGTCACGCACGACCAGGTCGAGGCGATGACGATGGGCGACCGGGTGGCCGTCATGAGCATGGGCCTCCTCCAGCAAGTCGACAGCCCTCAGCACCTCTACGACGAGCCGTTCAACCTCTTCGTCGCCGGCTTCATCGGGACGCCGCCGATGAACCTGTTCGAGGGCATCGTGCACGCGACCGGCGACGAGGTGAGCGTGACGATCGGATCCGCGACCCTCCCGGTCGCGGCGATCTGCACGCAGCGCTACCCGGCGATTCGCGGCCTCGACGGGAAGGACGTCGTCGTCGGCGTCCGGGCGGAGGACGTCCACCCCGCGACCGCACGGCCGGACCTCCCGACCGTACAGGCCCGCGTCGAGCTCGTCGAGGCGCTCGGCTCCGGGCTCATGGTCTACCTCGCGATCGACGCGCGCCGCGTGCGACCCGAGGGGGCCGACGAGGACGAGGTCGTCGGCGAAGAAGGCGTCGCGGGCGCGCGTCCGAATCTCGTCGCTCACTTCCCGCCTCGGATCGACCTGCGGATCGCAGAGACGATCCCGGTCGCGGTCGACCCGGCGGGGCTCCACTTCTTCGATCGGGAGACGGGCGCTGCGCTTCGGTAGCCGAGCCCTGTACGTCGCCGCCGCGGTGGCTACGGCGGCGGTCGGCGGGGCGACGGCTGCGCCCGACGCGGTCGCGCCGCCCTCGGGCGGAGCGCTCGAGGCGCTCGCGAAGCCGCCCACCTACTCCGCGTTCGCGTCCCAGCGGATCTACTTCGTGATGCCCGACCGCTACGCGAACGGCGACCCCGCGAACGATCGCGGTGGCGTGGAGGGGCTTCCCTCGGTCACCGGCTTCCAGCCGACCGACATCGGCTGGTACCACGGGGGCGATCTCGAGGGCCTGACGGGCATCTGCACCGACGAGAAGACGGGCCTCGCGCGACTGAGGAGCCTCGGCTTCACCGCGATCTGGGTCACGCCGATCGTCGTGCAGCAGTGGGTGCAGGGCGACAGCGCCGCCTACCACGGCTACTGGGGCCTCGACTTCACGAAGGTCGACCCGCACCTCGGCTCCGACGAGGACTTCGCGGCCTTCGCCGACTGCGCCCACAGCCTCGGGCTGAAGGTCTACCTCGACATCGTCGTCAACCACACGGCAGACGTCATCCTGCTCACGGGCGGGACGACCTTCCGTGGCCTGGACGAGGTCCCGTACCGTGACTGCAAGGGCCGGCCCTTCTCGGCGGCGAAGTACGCGGGCGGCAAGACCTTCCCCTGCCTGTCGGCCAGGTACCAGCCGCGCGCGCCGATCGTCCTGCCGCAGAACCGCAAGCTCAAGCGCCCGGCGTGGCTCAACGACGTCGTTCGCTACCACAACCGCGGCGACATCAACTGGGGGAGCTGCTCGCCCGCGTGCTTCGAGCAGGGCGACTTCTTCGGGCTCGACGACATCTTCACGGAGCAGCCGTTCGTCGTGAACGGGCTCGCGACGGTCTACGGCGACTGGATCAAGCGGTACCGGCTGGACGGGTTCCGGGTGGATACCGCCAAGCACGTCGACCGCGCCTTCTTCAAGGCCTGGGTGCCGCAGATCCGGGCGGCGGCGCTCGCCGCAGGCGTCGAGGACTTCGAGATCTTCGGCGAGGTCACGCTCTCGGACGCCGCCGAGCTCGCCGCGTTCCAGAAGGCCCGCGGGCTGCCGAACGTCATCGACTTCCCGCTCCACGACGCGCTCATGCGCTTCGCGGGCGGGTCGGCCGGCGCGAAGGCGATCTCCTCGAGGCTCGAGGACGACGACTACTTCCGAGGGCCGAGCGGCGTGGCGCCGACGCCCGCGACCTTCATCGGCAACCACGACGTCGGCCGCACGGCGTTGAAGATCGCCGAGCAGGGCGGTGGCGAGGGCGCCGAGCTCCTCGCCCGCGACCTCCTCGGCCACAGCCTCCTCTACCTCCTGCGCGGCGCGCCCGTCGTCTACTACGGAGACGAGGTCGGCATGATCGGCCGCGGCGGGGACAAGGCGGCACGCCAGGACATGTTCCCGACGCAGGTCTCCGAGTGGCGAACCGAGCGGCGCGTGGGCTCGCCCCCGATCGGCACCGGCTCGTCGTTCGACCTCGTGGCGCACCCCGTCTCGGAGCACTTGCGCGCCCTGGCGCGCCTGCGGGACGAGCACCCCGCGCTCTCGACCGGTGGCTCGTACGTCCGGCACGCGAGCCAGGGCGTGCTCGTCCTCAGCCGGATCGACCGCGTCGCCCGCCGCGAGTACCTGGCTGCGTTCAACGCTTCCGAGGAGCCGGTCACGGTGACGGTTCAGACGGCGACCCCGGACTCGACGTGGACGCAGCTCCTCGGCCCGGCCACGAGCGCGACGTCGGCCGCCAACGGCCGCGTGTCGCTTCGGATCCCGGCGCTCACGTCCCTCCTCTTCCGGGCGGGATCCGACCTCCCGAAGCGGGGTGCGGCTCGGCTCACGCTGAAGGCAGGCCAGGATCTGTACACGGAGCTCCTGCGCGTGACCGCCACGCCCGCCTCTCTCGACCCGCTGTCCGTGACCTTCGCCGTCCGACGAGCCGGAACGAAGGCGTGGCGCCGCGTCTCGGTCGACGACGGGGCCCCGTTCCGGGCCTACCTGAACCCGCGTGGGTTCGAGCGCGGGGAAGAGGTGTCAGTGGTCGCCGTCGCCGTCGCCAGCGACGGCTCGGTCTCGAGGTCGCCCGTGCTGACTCTCCGACCTCGCACGTGACCTCGCCGATCGAGCGGATCGCGGGCCGCGACCACCACGACCCGCACTCGGTGCTCGGCGCGCACCCGGCGGCGGGCGGCGTCGTCGTCCGCGCCTACCGCCCGGGAGCGGAGAGCGTCGTCGTCCACCTCTCCAGGCGCGAGCCGGTCCGGCTCCGCCGCGTCCATCCAGCCGGCGTCTTCGCCGGGAGCGTCGTGGGCGCCACGCTCCCGCTCGACTACGAGCTCGAGGCGACGTATCCGGGCGGCCACGCCGTGCGCGGGCGCGACGCCTACTCCTTCGCGCCGACGCTCGGGGAGCTCGACCTCCACCTCGCCGGGGAGGGGCGCCACGAGGAGCTCTACGAGCGGCTCGGGGCGCACCCGAGGAACGTCGACGGAGTGGACGGCTGCGCCTTCGCGGTCTGGGCGCCGAACGCCCGCTCGGTCTCCGTCGTCGGCGACTTCAACGGCTGGGACGGCCGGATTCACCAGCTGCGCTCCCTCGGCGGCTCCGGCGTGTGGGAGATCTTCGTCCCCGGCGCCGGGGAGGGCGCGCGCTACAAGTTCGAGGTCCGCGCACCCGACGGCTCGTTGCGCCTGAAGGCCGATCCCCTCGCGTTCGCGGCCGAGCGCCCGCCGAAGACCGCCTCCGTCGTGTTCCGCTCGCGCCACGCCTGGGCCGACGGCGAGTGGCTGGCGCGGCGTGCGGCGAGCGATCCGTGGCACGAGCCCATGAGCGTGTACGAGGCGCACCTCGGCTCGTGGCGCCTCAACCCCCTCGAGGGGAACCGGCCGCTGACGTACGACGAGCTCGGCGAGGAGCTCGCCGCCTACGCGAGCGACCTCGGGTTCACGCACGTCGAGCTCCTCCCCGTGATGGAGCACCCCTTCTCGGGGTCCTGGGGCTACCAGGCGACCGGTTTCTACGCCCCGACCTCGCGGTTCGGAGACCCCGACGGCCTCCGCCGCCTCGTCGACCGGCTCCACCGCGCCGGGCTGGGCGTCGTCCTCGACTGGGTTCCCGCGCACTTCCCGAAGGACGACTGGGCGCTCGCGCGCTTCGACGGAACGGCGTTGTA
>CAZODN010000025.1:25687-26515 GCA_964578545.1 uncultured Gaiellales bacterium | reverse complement strand
GACTCGGAGTGGACGGGGATCGCGCCCTTCCTCGAGGAGGACGTCGCGTTCTCCTCGATCGCCCAGAACGAGATCGGTCACGCGCGGGCGCTCTACGAGCTCGCGGCCGCGGAGCTCGGGACGACAGCCGACGAGCTTGCCTTCGACCGGAGGCCGGAGGAGTACCGCTGCGCGCCGCTCGTCCAGCTCCGGCGCCTCGAGTGGGCGCGGACGATCGCGCGCCGATGGCTCTACGAGACAGCCGACGAGATCCGGCTGGAGGCGCTCAAGGCCTCCGACGACCCGGAGATCGCGGGGGTCGCGGCGAAGATGGATCGCGAGGAGGCCTACCACCGCATGCACGCCGACATGTGGGTCGACCGCCTCCTCGCCTCCGAGGACGGCCGCGCGCGGCTCCACGAGGCCGTGGACGAGCTCTGGCCGTACGCGCTCGGGATGCTCGACGACGAGCTCCGCCCGGAGCTCCGCCGCCGCGCCGAGGGGCGCCTCGGGCGCGAGCTCCCCGACGTCGAGCCCGTCCCGCGCAGCATCCACGAGGCCGAGCTGGCCGAGCTCTGGGAGGAGATGACGATGGTTCGACGCTCCGAGCCGGCCGGGACGCAGTGGTAGCTTCGACCGCGCTCTCGGAGGAAGAGGTCTGGGAGGC
This sequence comes from uncultured Gaiellales bacterium, assembly GCA_964578545.1. Taxonomy (GTDB): domain Bacteria; phylum Actinomycetota; class Thermoleophilia; order Gaiellales; family Gaiellaceae; genus GMQP-bins7. Next base: position 25,869 of record CAZODN010000025.1, on the reverse strand, counting down.
CCTCGCCGGCGTCCCCGACCCGGAGATACCCGACGTCTCGCTCGTCGACCTGGGCGTGATCAAGAGCGTGGCCGTGGACGGGCGCGACGTCGTCGTCGAGTTCACGCCGACGTTCATGGGCTGCCCCGCGCTCGAGCGCATGCGGCTCATCATCCTCGTCACCGTGATCGCCGCGATCATGC
>CAZODN010000025.1:0-25677 GCA_964578545.1 uncultured Gaiellales bacterium | reverse complement strand
GCGGCTCGAGCTCGCCCAGGCGATCGAGGCGCTCGGCGGGAGGCCCGAGGTTCGCGTCCTCCTCGACGACTCGTGGTCGACCGACCGCATCACGCCCGAGGGCCGGGAGAAGCTTCGCCTCGCGGGCTTCTCGCCGCCGGCGCCGCGCCCGGCCGGGAAGCTCGAGCTCGTCCAGCTGCAACGCGGCTTCCGCTGCCCCTACTGCGGCTCGACGGACACGCGGCTGGACAACATCTTCGGCCCCACGCCGTGCCGCTCGATCCGCTACTGCAACGGCTGCCGCCAGCCGTTCGAGCAGTTCAAGACGATCTGATCTGACCACCCAGGCCGTGGCGACCTCCGCCTACCTCCGCCGAGCGAACCAGCCGCCGCCGCTGGAGGGCTACGACCTGTTCACGGAGGACCGACCGCTCCGCGAGGCGCTTGCGCGCGAGGGAGCGGCCTCGCGCAAGGAGGAGTGCGCTGCCTTCGGCCGGCTCTGCGGAGGCGAGCCGCTCGAGCTCGGCCGGCTGGCAAACGAGCACCCGCCCGAGCTCCGCGCGTTCGACCGCTTCGGGGAGCGGATCGACGAGGTCGAGTTCCATCCCGCCTGGCACGCGCTCCTGAGCATCGGCGTCGAGAACGGCCTGCACGCGTTCCCGTGGGCGGACGACGAGCCCGCGGCGCACGTCGCCCGCGCGGTCAGGTTCATGATGCTGGCGCAGGCGGAGGCGGGGGTCGGCTGCCCGCTGTCGATGACGTACGCCGCCGTGCCCGCGCTCCGCCACGACGACGGGCTCCTCGCCGAGTGGCGCCCGCGGCTCGTGAGCACCCGGTACGAGCCCGGCCTGCGACCGCTCGGCGAGAAAGCGGGGGCGCTGATGGGGATGTCCCTCACCGAGCGCCAGGGCGGGTCGGACGTCCAGGCGAACGAGGCCTGCGCGGAGCCGCTCGCGGACGGTGGCTACGCGCTGACCGGAGAGAAGTGGTTCTGCTCGGCGCCGATGTGCGACGGGTTCCTCGTGCTCGCGCACGCGCCCGGCGGCCTCACGTGCTTCGTGCTCCCGCGCGTGCTCCCGGACGGAACGCGGAACGGCTTCCACCTCCGGCGGCTCAAGGACAAGCTCGGCAACCGCTCGAACGCCTCGGCGGAGATCGAGCTCGACGGTGCGTGGGCCGCGCGTCTCGGGGAGGAGGGCCGAGGCGTCGCGACGATCATCGAGATGGTCGTCCACACACGCCTCGACTGCGTGCTCGGCTCGACCGCGCTGATGCGACGCGCGGTCGCCGAGGCGACCCACCACGCCGCCTACCGCGCGGCCTTCGGGAAGCTGCTCCTCGAGCAGCCGCTCCACCTGAACGTGCTCGCCGACCTCTGCCTCGACTCGGAGGCGGCGACGGCCACCGCTCTCCGACTCGCGCGCGCGGTGGACGAGGGCGACGACGACTTCCGCCGCCTCGGAACCACGGTTGCGAAGTACTGGATCTGCAAGCTCGCCCCGTCCCTCGTCGCCGAGGCCCTCGAGTGCATCGGCGGGAACGGGTACGTCGAGGAGTCGGTGCTGCCGCGCCTCTTCCGGGAGAGCCCGCTGAACTCGCTCTGGGAGGGAGCGGGGAACGTCAACGCCCTCGACCTCTGGCGAGCCGTGGCGAGAAAGCCCGCGAGCGCGGAGGCGCTGCTCGCGGAGATCGCTCTCGCGGAGGGCGGCGACGCGCACCTGGATCGGGCGCTGGCGCGGCTGCGGACGGAGCTGGCCGACCCCGAGGACCGCGAGTCGAGAGCGCGAGACGTGGCGGGCCTCGCCGCCCTCTGCCTCCAGGGCTCCCTCCTCGTGCGCGACGCGCCGCACGAGGTCGCGGACGCGTTCTGCGCCACGCGCCTCGGGGGCGGGGCGCGGGTCTACGGGACGCTTCCGCGCGGCGTGGACACCCGCGCGATCGTGGAGCGCCACCGCCCGCAGCTCGCCGCGTAGGCCACGCCGATCGGGCTGCCCGGAGCCCGAGCCGTCACGACGTCGCGGCAGACGAAAATGCACCGAGTCGGTGGCGACCTCGTCCGGCTTCCCGACTGACCGCCGCCGAAGCGACTGCCACTCGGAGAGCCATCAACCTCGGACGCTCCGTACTCGGTGCATGGAGGAACCTAAAGGCCCGCCGAGCGCGGGTCAAGGCCCAGCCGCGCGAAAACTCTCGCAATTTGCGGGCGGCGCTCGCAGGACCGCGGCGACAGGGGCCCCGCCCCTACGATCTCCACGTGTGGTGGCTGAGACCCGTGAGGTGGATCGCGCCGTTCGTCGCCGTCCTCCTCATCGGGGGCGGAGTCGCCATGTACGTGGTCACCCGCCCGCCGGACCGCACTCTCGACGCGCAGGGCCGCGCGTGGGTGAGGGCCTTCGACGCGTGGAGCGCCGACATGCGCCGCACGATCGACGGGGCCGAGGTCTCGATCGGAGTGTCGCGCGGCGAGCGCTTGGACGAGTCGCTCGTGCCCGCCCTCGAGCGGTGCGGCCCCACGCTCGCGAAGCTCGGCGAGCCCCCCTCGCTCCTCGACCGTGCCCTCGAGGAGGCGACCGTCGCCTGCGCCGAGGTCGAGCGCGCCCTCGCCGTCTACGAGCGGTACGGCTCCCCCGCCCTCGCGTCCACCGAGCAGCACCTGAAGAGCGCAGCGAGGTGGCTCGTCGCAGCCGAGCTCACGATCGAGCGGAGGCTGGGCCCGGACGAGGCGTGACGGTCAGGCCGGTCGCCAGGACCCGAACCGCACGCGGTACGCGCGACCTTCGGGAGACCCCTCGCCGTCTCCGAAACGGTCGCCCTCGTCCTGGAGCTCGTTGCACTCACGCGCGCGGTTCAAGCGTCGTTACGCTGGCGTCGTGCAGGTCGAGATCCTCTACTGCCCCACCTGAAGCGGCTACGACACACGCGCTGCGGGTCTCGCGGCCGAGATCACTGCACTGACCGGCATCCCGGCGACGACCATACCGGGCGGGCGAGGGCAGTTCGACGTTCTCGTCGACGGTGCGCTCGTCTGGTCGAAGGCGGACGTCGGCCGCTTCCCCGAGGACGCCGAGATCCTCGGACGCCTCCTGGGCGCGCGTTAGCGGAGCAGGAAGCCCTCGCCGAGCGGGTCGTCGGGGTCGAGCATGAAGACGTGCTCCCCCGTGCGGAAGGCGCTGCCCTCGACCTCGGTGACGACCGCCGGGATGCCCGCGACCTCGGCGTCTCCGACGACGCGGCCGGTGAGCTCCGAGCCGACGATGCTCAAGTGGCGCAGCGTCTCGCCGCGGGGGAGCCGGCCGGAGCGGTCGAGGAGCGCGAGGCGTGCGGACGTCCCGCTCCCGCACGGAGAGCGGTCGACCTCGCCGTCCGCGAACACCGTGACGTTCCGCTGCGTGAGCGGGCTCTCTCCCTCCTCCTGCCAGAAGATCACGCCGTAGACGTCGCGAAGCTCGGGCTCGAGCGGGTGCACGACGTCCTGCCAGGCCTCGATCTCCCGCTTGAGCTGCCGGCCGAGCTCGATCAGGCGCGGGAGCTCGCCCGGCTCCACGCGCTCCTCGACCGACGCGTAGAACGCGCCGCCGAAGGCCAGGTCGACGGTGCGCGAGCCGAGCTCGACGCCCTCCGCCCAGACGAACGAGGGGACGTTCCGGAAGCGGACCGACCTCACGCGGCCGTCCTCCACGAAGGCCGTCGTCTCGAGCCGTCCGGAGGGGACGTCGACGACGATGCGGTTCTCACCCTCGGCCCTCGCGACGATGCCCTCGTCGAGCGCCCAGGTCACGAGCGCGATCGTCCCGTGCCCACACGCGGTGGAGTACCCCGCGTTGTGGAAGAAGACGACGCCGAGATCGGCGCCCTCGTCGTTCGGTGGGACGACGTGGCAGCCGTACATGTCCGCGTGCCCGCGCGGCTCGAAGACGAGAAGCCGCCGCACGTGGTCGAGACGCTCGAGCGCGTCCCGTCGCCGGTCGAGGACGGTCGCCCCGCGAAGCGGCTCGACGCCGCCGGTGACGATGCGGAACGGCTCCCCCCCGGTGTGGTAGTCGACCGCCGTGATGCGTCCGGTGTCAGACACCGTTTTCTGTCAAGAGGAAGGTGTGCCAAAGGAGATACGAAGAGTCCCCAGCCACGTCCCCGTATCCGTGCGGAAGAGGGGCTCCGGCCAGGTCCAGATCGGATCCGTCCGGTTCGAGCGAGGTGGTTGGCGCGGAGTTCGCGTGTCTGACACCGGTGTTCAGCGGCCCTCGAACCTCGCAACCCGCTTCTCGAGGAACGCCTGCACGCCCTCGCGGAAGTCCGCGGTCTCGGACGCCGCATGCTGCAGCTCCGCTTCGAGGGCGAGCTGCTCCTCGAGCGACGCCGTGTACGCGTGCTCGAACAGTCGCTTCGTCATCGCCACGGCCCGCGTGGGCAGCGCCGCGTACCACTCGGCGAGCTCGGCCGTCCGCTTCGCGAACCGCTCCGCGGGGATCTCCTCGGACACGAGCCCCCAGACGAGCGCCTCGTCGGCGCTCAGGCGACGGTTCGAGACCATCCACTCGAAGGCGCGGGAGAAGCCGAGCAGCCGGTGGATGAACCACGTGCTCCCCGCGTCCGGCACGAGCCCGATCCCGACGAAGCCGGGGACGAAGCTGGCCTCGGACGACGCGATGCGCACGTCGCAGGCGCAGGCGAGCGAGAGCCCGGCGCCCGCGCAGGGACCGTTGATCGCGGCGATCACGGGCTTCTCGAGCGCGCGGAGACGCCGGACGTTCGGGTGGTACGTCTCCTCGAGCGCCTGGCCGACTCCCCCTGGGAGCTCGGAGAACTCGCGCAGGTCCTGGCCTGCGCAGAAGCCGCGGCCGGCGCCGGTGAGCACGACCGCCCGGACCTCCGGCACCGCCGCCTCGTCGAGCGCGCCCGCAAGGCCCTCGTGCAGTGCGCGGTTGATCGCGTTGTAGACGTCCGGACGGTTGAGCGTGATCGTGAGGACGGCCCCGTCGCGCGCGGTGACGACAGCGTCGCTCATACGCGAAACCCTACCCCTCCTTCGACCGCTCGAGGAACGCCCGAACGGCGGACTGCGCCTCGTCGCCGAGCATCGACATGGCGAGCCAGTCGCGCGCGTGCCCGACCGTCTGGTGCCAGGCGAGGTCGCGCCAGACGTTGAGCTGCTGCTTCGCGTACCGCGTGGTCTGCGGGAGGCGGGCCGCGAGCTTCTCGACCCACTCGTCCACGACGGCGTCGAGCTCTCCTTCCGGGACGGCCCGGTTCACGAGGCCCCAGTCCGCAGCCTGCGGGGCGGGGATCTCGTCGCAGAGGAAGACGATCTCGCGAGCCCGCCGGTCGCCGACCATGAGCTGCAGCCACTGCGTCGCACCGCCCGCCGGGACCGAGCCGTGCTGGAGCCCGACGTGCCGGATGAACGCCGTGTCGACGATCACCGACAGGTCGCACGCCATCTGGAGCTCGTTCCCGCCACCGACCGCGATCCCGTTGATCCGAGCGATCGTCGGCTTGCCGATCTCGCGGATCCGGTCGTGCATGTCCTTGAATGCCCCGAACCACTTCCAGTACTCGCTCGAGTTGCCGAGGAGCTCCTCGTCCCAGGAGCGGAGGTCCGCGCCGACGCAGAACGCTCGCCCCGTCCCGGTGACGACGAGGACGCGCACGTCGTCGTCCCACGACGCGTCCTCGCAGGCGCGCGCGATCTCCCGCAGCATCCGGAAGTCGAAGGCGTTGAGGACCTCCGGCCGGTTCAGGCGAATCGTCGCGCGCGGCGGCGCCTTCTCGTAGACGATCGCCTCGAAGTCGAGCTCGGATGGATCGACGGGGCGTGGGTGGGTCGGCTCGCTCATCTCACCTCGACGAAGTGAACCGTGAAGGGGACGCCCATCGCCATCGCATCGCGCCCCGACGCGGCGAAGGCGTCCGAGCGAACGGCGGCCTGGAACGCCTCCTCGTCCTCCCACTCGAACTCCGCGAAGTAGCGGAACGTCGGCTCGCCGAAGGGCGTTCCGAGAACTCTGCCGTGCCGAAACGCCGAGCACTGGACGGGAGGAACGTACTCCTCGACGTGCCGTTGGTAGCGCTCGGGATCGGGCTCGGACTCGTACTGGACGATCGCTCGGATCACCTGATCACTCCTTTCACGTGGGACGGCGCTGAGCGTATAGCGTCCGCGCGGTGAGCTCGACCGCCTTCGCCGCCGTCCTCGCCTTCGCGGCAGGGCTGGGCGGCGCGGTGCAGATCGCCGTCCAGGGGCGGCTCGGCGACCGCGTCGGCTCGATCGAGGCCGTGGCGACCGCCGCGGTCGTCGGGCTCGTCTTCGTCCTCGCTGTGCTCCTCGCCAGCCGCCGCTCGCTCGCGGGAATCGGGGAGGCGATCGGCGGGCCCAAGTGGCAGCTCCTCGGCGGCGTGATGGGCGTCTTCATCGTGCTCTCGATCACCGTCGCCGGACCGAAGATCGGCATCGTCGCGACGTCGGCGTTCCTCATCGCCGCCCAGTTCGGGCTGGCAGCGGTGATCGACCGCTTCGGCTGGTTCGGCGTCGAGCGCGTGCCGGTGACGTGGCCCCGTGTCCTCGGGATCTCGCTGCTCCTCGTCGGTGCTGCGCTCACCCTGCGGCGTTAGCCCTGGGCGCCGAACCCGGCCGAGGCGAACATCCGGCGAGCCACTACGATCGCACCGTGAACGACACAGACGCGTTCGCGGGGCTCCAGCCGGCTCTCGTCTGGGAGCGGTTCGCGGAGCTCACCCGAATCCCCCGGCCCTCGAAGGACGAGGCCGCCGCGAGGGAGCACGTCCTCGCCTGGGCAGCAGGTCACGGCTTCGCCTCCCGGGTGGACGCGGCGGGCAACGTGGTCATCGCGGTGCCCGCGACGCCGGGACGGGAGAGCGCGCCGACCGTCGTCCTCCAGTCCCACCTCGACATGGTCTGCGAGCGCGACCCGGACAGCCCGTTCGACCCGAGGGAGGGCCGGATCCACGTCGTCCGGGACGGAGACTGGATCGTCGGAGAGGGGACGACGCTCGGCGCGGACAACGGCATCGGCGTCGCGGCGGCGCTCGCGGCCGCCGAGGACGGCGAGGTTACCCACGGCCCGCTCGAGCTCCTCTTCACGGTCTCGGAGGAGCAGGGACTGGACGGGGCGAAGGCTCTCGACCCCGCGCTCGTCGACGGCCGTATCCTCCTGAACCTGGACGGGACGAGCGACGGTGCGCTGACCGTCGGCTGCGCCGGGAGCGCCCACGCGTTCATCCGCGTCGAGCTCTCGCCGGAGCGTGTCCCCGACGGCTGCGCCACGCTCGCCGTCGCGCTCGACGGCGCGCGCGGCGGGCACTCGGGCGGGGACATCGCCCGCGGACGCGTCAACGCGATCAAGGCGCTCGTCCGCGCGCTCGCCGCCGCGAGCCGGGCCGTTCCTCTCAGGCTCGCCTCCCTCGACGGAGGAGCGAGCCGCAACGCGATCCCTCGGGAGGCCCTCGCGACGGTCGCAGTCGCGGCCGGCTCCGAGCGGGCGTTCGAGGACGCGGTCGATCTCGAGCTCGCCGCGATCCGGGAGCAGCATGCGGGTACCGACGACGCGGTCGCGATCTCCGTCGAGGTGGCGAGCGCGACGGAGGCGGCTGACCCCGAGACCTCGGCCCGGGTGCTCGATCTCGTCGCCGCCATCCCGACCGGCGTCGTCGCCATGAGCCCGCTCGCGAGCGGCGCCGTCGAGACGAGCACGAGCCTCAACGTCGCGACCACCGAGGACGGCGTCCTCAGCCTGGCCTCGATGACGAGGAGCGCGAGCCGACCTGCGCTCGACGACGTCGTCGCCTCCCTCGAGGCGCTCGCGCGTCTGACACACGCGCAGATCGAGGTCGTCCGGTCGTACCCGCCGTGGCGGCCCGATCCCGGCTCCCGCCTCCTGGCGACGGCGAGGGCGACCTTCGAGCGCGTCTTCGACGCCGTGCCTGGGCTCGAGGTCGTCCACGGAGGCCTCGAGTGCGCGGTCATCGGCGAGAGGCTCCCGGGCGTCGACATGCTCGCGATCGGGCCGACGATCGAGGGCCCGCACGCGCCCGGCGAGCGTGTGAGCGTCTCCTCGACGCAGCGCTTCTACCGCCTCCTCGGCGCGCTCCTCGACGACCTCTCCCGCTAGAGAGGGCGCCCGCAGCGCCGCTCGAGCGCGGCGAGGTCGAGGACGGCGGTTCGCCCGCGCGAGAGGGCGACCGTGCCGAGTCTCTCCTCCTCGCGAAGGACGCGGTTCACCGTCGCGCGAGACGTCCCCGCCATCGCGGCGAGGTCCTCCTGCGTGAGCGGCACGACACCGTCGTCGTAGGCTCGCGCCAGCTCGGCGAGACGACGGCGTACCCGCGTCTCCGCATCGACGTAGTGCGCCTCGACCACCCGGTCGGTCGACCGCCTGAGCTGCTCGGCGAGGAGGCGGAGGAGGACGTCCTTCACTCCGGGGTGCTCGCGCTGGAGGGCCGCGAAGTCGTCCCGGAACACGGATCGCGTCTCTCCCGGCTCGAGCGCCTCGACGGTCGCGGATCGCCGGGCGTCGGGAAGGAGGAGCGCCAGCTCGCCGAACGCCTGCCCGGGCGCGATCACGTCGACGAGCACGCTGTCCCCGAGCGGCGTCAGCACCCGCGCGCCGAAGCGCCCGCGCACCACGAGGTGCAGCGAGTCGGCCGGGTCGTCGCGATGGAACACGACCTCGCCCTTGCCGAAGGTCCTCCTGCGCGCGATCGCCAGGAGCTGCCGCACATCCTCGGGCGGCAGGTCGGCGAGAAGCGGCCACTCCATGGACGAGAAGTCTCTGTCACGAGCGTGACACTCGCAACGTCGCGCCCGAGAACGACACGGGGAGAAGCTCCTCCTACGCTGGGTCACATGACGGAGCGGACGAGAAGGGAGCACACCATGAAGCGCATCGCCACCATCGCAGTCGTCGTCCTCGGCCTCGCGATCCCATCGGTCGCGTCGGCCGCGAGCTCGGCTCAGGCGAGCCCGCAGGTCACGAGGCAGGTCGTTCAGGCGCAGCTCGTCAAGAGCCAGCGTGCGAACCCGGCGCTCGCAGCCCAGCGCGTCTCCTCACAGCGGGCACAGACGCTGCGCTTCTCGTGGCAGCTCGGCCTGCTCCGCCGGTAGCTCCATCGTCCATCCGAGCGCGAGGGAGGGCTCTGGCGCCCTCCCTCGTCGTGTGAGGGGCTCAGAGACCGACGATGTCGTCGGGTCGCACCGGCACGCGTGGCAGCTCGAGACCCGTCGCAGCACGGAGCGCCGCGGCGACGGCCGCAGTCGAGACGACGGTCGGCGGCTCGCCGACGCCCTTGACGCCGTACGGCGCATCCGGCTCGGGCACCTCGACGAGCTCCGCCGTGACGGGGGGCATGTCGAGGAAGGTGGGGATGAGGTAGTCCGTGAAGCTCGCGTTCGCGATCACGCCGTCCCGCACCTGGAGCTCCTCCATGAGCGCGAGACCGATGCCCTGCGCCGTCCCGCCCTCGATCTGGCCCTCGACCGCGGTCCGCCGGAGAGCGTTCCCGACGTCCTGCGCGGTGCCCACCCACACGACCCGCGTGAGGCCGAGCTCGACGTCGACCTCGACGACGACGCGCATCGCCGCGACCGCGAGGGCGACGTGGGCGGGCCCATCCACGACCTGCCCGGTCTCCGGGTCGAGCGGGAACGTGCGCGGGTGTCGGTAGACGCGCTCGACGTCGACCGGCCCTCCTCCACGGCGCTCCCGCTCCTCGAGCGCTGCGATGCAGGCGTCCCGCACCGCACCCGCCGCCATCCACGTCATGCGCGATGCCGACGACGAGCCGGAGGACCCGACACGGGCCGTCGAACCGGTGGCGAGGACGACGTCGTCCGTGCCGAGCTCGCGCCGGGCGACATCCAGGATCACGTCGGTGACGCCCTGACCGACCTCCGCGGAAGCGACGTGCACCTCGGCGGAGCCGTCCTCGGCGAGCACGACGCGCGCCGAGCAGGAGTCGTCGAAGCCCTCCGAGTAGCAGATGTTCTTGAACCCGACCGCGAAGCCGACTCCGCGCCGCACGCCCTCGCCGCGCGTCGTGTTCCCGGCGCCGCCAGGAAGGCGGAGCGGGTCGCGCGGGAGCTCCTCGGGCTCGGGGACGGGGATCGCGGCGGCGCGGCGGATCACTTCGCGGGTCGGAAGCGAGCCCGTCACGACCTGCCCGGTGGCGAGCCGATCCCCCGGCTCGAGGGCGTTCAGGAGGCGGAGCTCGACCGGGTCGATGCCGAGCTCGGCGGCGAGCCTGTCCATCTGACCCTCGGCCGCGAAGCAGGTCTGGACCGCGCCGAAGCCCCGCATCGCACCGCACGGCGGATTGTTCGTGTACACGGCGAGGCCTTCGACGAGCACGTTCTCCGCGGCGTACGGCCCGACCGCGAAGCAGCAGGCGTTCCCGAGCACGGCCGTCGAGCTCGACGCGTACGCGCCGCCGTCGATGAGGATCCGCATCCGCACGGACACGAGCCGGCCCGCGCGCGTCGCCCGGTGCTCCGCCCAGATCTTCGCCGGGTGCCGGTGCACGTGGCCGACGAACGACTCCTCCCGCGCGTAGACCATCTTCACCGGGCGTCCCGTGCGGAGGGCGAGCATGGCGGCGTGGATCTGCACGGACAGGTCCTCGCGCCCGCCGAACGCCCCGCCCACGCCCGCGAGGTGGATGCGCACCATCTCCGGGTCGAGGCCCAGGCACGGCGCGACCTGGTCGCGGTCGACGTGCAGCCACTGCGTCGCGACGTGGATGTCGACGCCGCCCTCCCCGTCCGGGATCGCGATGCCCGACTCCGGCCCCAGGAACGCCTGATCCTGGTGCCCGGTCTCGTAGAGCCCGGAGACGACCACGTCCGCCTCGACGTCGGGGTCGCCGCGCCGGATCACGAGCGAGCGCACGACGTTCGGGCGGGGGTCGTCGCGGTAGCCGTGCCCCATCGTCGGGCGGTCGGGGTGGAGCGGCTCCTGCTCGGTCGCCCGCTCGGGGTCGAGCACGCCCGGGAGCGGCTCGTACTCGACGCGGACGGCTGCGGCGGCACGACGGGCCTGCTCGGGCTCCTCCGCCGCCACGATCGCCACGGGCTCGCCGACGTAGCGGACACGGTCGATCGCGAGCACGGGCTGGTCGGGGAACTCGAGGCCGAACGTCTTTCGCCCCGGGACGTCCCCGTGGGTCAGCACCGCGCGCACTCCGGGCACGGTGAGCGCACCCGAGACGTCGATCGAGACGATGCGGGCGTGGGGATGCGGGCTGCGGACGGTCTTACCCCAGAGCATCCCGGCCGCATGGAGGTCGCTCGCGAACGCGAACTCGCCGGTGACCTTCGGGACGGCGTCGGAGCGGAGGGCGCGCGACTCCGCCCGGCCGACCCGCAGCGCCTCCGTCAGCGTCGTCATCGCCCGGCCGCCAGCCTGACCGCGTCGAGGATCTTCGCGTAGCCGGTGCAGCGGCAGAGGTTGCCGGAGAGCGCCTCGCGGATCTCGTCGTCGCTCGGGCTCGGCGAGCGGCTCAGGAGGTCGGCGGCCGCGACGACGAAGCCCGGCGTGCAGAAGCCGCACTGGACGGCGCCCGTCTCCGCGAACGCCTGCTGGATCGGGTGCAGGCCGCCGGGAGACGCGAGACCCTCGACGGTGATGACGTGGTGCCCGTCCGCCTGCGCCGCGAGGACGAGGCACGAGCAGACGAGCTCCCCGTCGAGGAGGACGGAGCACGAGCCGCACTCGCCCTGCTCGCACGCGTTCTTCGACCCGGGGAGCTCGAGCCGGTCGCGGAGCGTCGCCAGGAGGCTCTCGCCGGCCCAGACGTCGACCTCGCGGCGCTCGCCGTTGACGGTGAGCTCGATCCTCACCCCGCCACCTCCGAGAGGCGCCAACTCGCAACGAGAGATGCGCTTGTAACAACTTGTAACTTGGGTTCGGCGCGCGCCTCGCCCGGCGCGAAGCCGGCCGGTTGCAGCGCGTTCTCGAGCAAGTGACAAGTTGTAACTTGGGCTCTCGGCGGTTCCGGGGTGAACGGCAGCGGCCTCACGCGAGGCACCTCTCGAGGGCGCGCGCGGTCAGGACGCGCAGGGCATGACGGCGGTACGCGGCCGTGCCGCGCACGTCGTCGATCGGGCTCGATGCGGCCGCGACGACCTCGGGGAAGGTATCGGCCTCGTCGAGCGGCGCGCGCACGAGGCGCGCGACCGGCGCCGCCGAGCCGAAGGCGGCGCGAAGCTCCTCCCGCTCGCGGTCGACGACGAGCGCGAGCGAGCTGACGGCGATGACCATCGCGTTTCGGGGACCGACCTTCATGAAGGTCTGGGGCTGGCCCGTCGCGGCGACGTGCACCGCGAGGATGAGCTCGTCCTCCGCGAGCGCCGTCCTCTTCACCCCGACGAGGAACTGCTCGAGGGGCACCCGCCGCTCTCCCCGCACGCTCGCGAGCTCGACCTCCGCGCCCTCGACGAGCAGCGGCGGCAGCGCGTCCCCCGCGGGGGAGGCCGTGCCGAGGTTGCCGCCGATCGTCCCGCGGTTCCGGATCTGCGGCGAGCCGACCGTGCGCGACGCCTCCGCGAAGGCCGGGTGGGCGTCCGGGAGGTCGCGGAGCGCCTCCGCGAAGGTGAGCGCCGCGCCGAGCCGCGACGAGCCGTTCTCGCGCGCCCAGCCCCGGAGCTCGGGCACCTCGCCCAGGTTCAGGATCGCCTCGGGACGCACGCGGTCGAAGTTCAGCGCGACCATGACGTCCGTCCCGCCCTGGATCGGAACGGCGCCGGGCACCTCGGCCTTCAGGGCGAGCGCCTCCTCGAGGGAGCGTGGAGTGAGGACGTCCACGACCGTGTTCTATCGCTCTTCGCGCACGTAGGGGATGCCGAGGGCGGCCGGAGCGCCGAGGCGGCGCTTCGCCGCGCCGGAGGAGACGGCCACGAGCACGACGATCGTCATCACGTACGGGAGCGCGATGAACACCTCCGACGGGACCCCCGTGAGCCAGCCACGCGCCTGCAGGAGGAGCGGCAGCGCCGAGAAGGCGCCGAAGAGGTACGCGCCGAGGAGGCAGAGGTCGGGCCGCCAGAAGGCGAAGATGACGAGCGCGACGGCGATCCAGCCGGCTCCGCCGGTCAGGCCGTTCACCCACTGCGGCGTGATCTGGAGGCTGAAGCACGCGCCGCCGACACCGGCGAGCGCTCCGCCAGCCGCCGTATGCGCGTAGCGGTACCGCGTCACGCTGATCCCCATGGCGTCGGCGGCGGCGGGCGACTCTCCGACCGCCCTGACGTTGAGTCCCGGCCGCGTGCGCGCGAGGTAGACGCCCGTCGCGACGACGCATCCCCAGGAGAGGTACACGAGCGCGGACTGGTCGAACAGGATCGGCCCGACGACGGGGAGGTCGCCGAGCCCGAGGACGTCGAGCGGCGCAAACACGTGCTCGGCCGGCGCGCCGCTCAGGCCGAGGTCGTTGCCGAGGTACGAGGAGAGCCCCGCTGCCCCCGCGAAGATCGTGAGAGCGAGACCCGAGACGATCTGGTTCGCCCTGAGCGTGATCACGAGGAAGGCGTGGATGAGCGCCATCGACGCGCCGGCGAGCGCGGCCACGGCGACGGCCGCCGCGAGCGAGGCGCCGCCTGCATCGAGCGACTGGACCGCCCAGAACCCCGTCACGGCGCCGACCAGCATCATCCCCTCGACCCCCAGGTTGAGCACCCCCGAGCGCTCCGCCAGCACCTCGCCGAGCGCCGCGAAGAGGAGCGGCGTCCCGTAGAGCACCGCCGAGGCGAGGATGAGGACGAGGAAGCTGTCGTTCACCTCCGCCGCGAGGAGCCCGCTCACGACCCGGCCTCCGCACGGGCGCCCACCGCCACCGCCCTCCGCCCGAGCCGGATGCGGTAGCGGATGAGCACCTCGCCTCCGAGCGCGCAAAACAGGATGAGCCCCTGCATGACGCCGACGAGCCCCGACGGGAAGTCCGCCCCCTGCAGCGTGAAGCCCGCGTTCTGAAGCCCACCGAGGAGGAAGCCGACCGGCGCCACGGCGAGCGGGTTGTAGGCGGCGAGCGCCGCGACGACGATCCCCGTGTACCCGAAGAACGACGACTGCAGCCCGGTCGGGTCGATCTGGTACGCGAAGTCGCCCTCGTAGCTCGCGCCCCCGAGCCCGGCGAGCGCGCCCGAGATGCACATGACCGCGAGGATCTTCCGGCGCAGCCGCATGCCGGCGAACCGCGCGGTGCGCTGCGAGTCGCCGATGACCTGGAGCTCGAAGCCGAAGCGCGTGCGCCCGTAGAGGGCCCAGAGCACGACGGCCGTGACGACGGCGACGCCGAACCCGAGCGGGACGACGAGCGAGCCGAGCTCCGCGCTCGGCCACTTCGCCTCCTCGGGGATGCTCTTGCCGAGCGGGAACGTCTGCCCCTCGAAACTCTCGAGGTCGCGCCAGTACGACTTCGAGTCGATGATGAGGTACGTCAGGACGAGCCCCGCGACGTAGTTGAGCATCAGCGACGTGATGATCTCGTTCGTCTTGAAGAACGCGCGGAGGATCCCGGGAATGGCCGCCCAGGCGGCGCCCGCGAGCATCCCCGCGACGATCATCGCCCCGACGAAGAGCCACGTGGACGTCACGCCCCGGTCGCCGAGGTAGAGGGCGACGCCCACCCCTGCGATCGCGCCCCAGTAGAACTGCCCCTCTCCGCCGATGTTGTAGAGCTGCATGCGGAACGCGGCCGCGGCGGCGAGCCCCGTGAAGACGATCGGCGTGCAGAAGACGAGCGTCGACGTGAGCGCGCCGTCCGCGAAGAACGCGGAGTCGAACAGGCGCCGGTACGTGGTGAGCGGGTCGTGCCCGGTCGCGAGCAGCACGACCGCCATGAGGCCGAACGCGACGACCATCGATCCGACCGGCACCGCGACCGACAGCCAGCGCGGTTGGTCGAGCCGGCGCTCGAGCCTCACCCCGCGCCTCCGGCCATCAGCAGGCCGATCTCCTCGACGCTCGCCTCGGCAGGGTCGGCCTCGCCCGCGATCTCGCCCTCGTATATGACGAGGATCCGGTCGGAGAGGGCCATGAGCTCGTCGAGGTCCTCGCTGATCATGAGCACCGCGACGCCGTTCGCGGACGCATCGCGCAGGTAGCCGTGGACGGCCTCGATCGCGCCGACGTCGAGGCCACGCGTCGGCTGCGCGGCGATGAGGATGCGGGGGTGGCCCTCGAACTCGCGCCCGAGGACGAGCTTCTGCAGGTTCCCGCCCGAGAGGTTCCGCGCCGGTGTCTCCGGCCCGGGCGCCTTGATGTCGTAGCGCCCGATGAGCACGAGCGCGAGCTCCCGCATCCTCCGGAGGAGGAGCAGGGGCCCTCGCGAGACCGGCGCCTCCCGGTAGCGCTTGAGCGAGACGTTCTGGCTGATCGTGAGGCCTGGCGCCAGCCCCGTCCCGAGCCGGTCCTCGGGGACGTGAGCGATCCCGGCCGCGATCGCCGAGCGCGGGTCGCCGCCGTGCAGCGCCCTCCCGTCCACCCGCACCGTGCCGCGCTCCACGGGCCGGATCCCGTACACGGCCTCGGCCAGCTCGCGCTGCCCGTTCCCCGCGACCCCGGCGATCCCGACGATCTCCCCGGCTCGCACGGCGAGCGACACGTCCTTCACCGCGAGGCCCCCGCGATCGCCCGCGACCGAGAGCCCGTCGACCTCGAGGACGACGTCTCCCGGTGGACGCTCTCGGGGAGCCCGCCTCGCCTCCGCGATCTCGCGCCCGACCATGAGCGCCGCCAGCGACCGCGCCGTCGACTCCGCGGTCGCGACGGTCGCCACCGTCCGGCCTCCCCGGAGCACGGTGACGCGCGAGGAGACCGCCATCACCTCGTGCAGCTTGTGCGAGATGAAGATCACGGTGCGCCCCTCGGCCGCCATCGCGCGCAGCGTCTCGAAGAGCTTCTCCGCCTCCTGGGGCGTGAGGACGGCGGTCGGCTCGTCCAGGATCAGGATGCGGGCCTCCCGGTACAGCGCCTTCAGGATCTCGACGCGCTGCTGCTCGCCGACCGACAGCTGCCAGATCCGCGCCCGCGGGTCCACGTCGAGGCCGTACCGCTCGCCGAGCTCCGCGACGCGCTGCTCGATCCGCCGCGGGTGGAGGACGAACGAGCGTCCCTCGTCGCGGTGGTCGCCGAGGAGCACGTTCTCGGCGACCGTGAACGGCGCGACCAGCCGGAAGTGCTGGTGCACCATCCCGATCCCCGCCTCGAGCGCGTCGCGCGGCGACTGGAAGCGCACGGGCTCGCCGTAGAGCTCGATCTCGCCGTCGTCGGGCCGGTAGAGACCCGTCAGGATGTTCGAGAGCGTCGTCTTCCCCGCGCCGTTCTCGCCCAGGAGCGCGTGCACCTCCCCCGCCTCGGCCTCGAAGTCGACGCGGTCGTTGGCGACGACGCCCGGGAAGAGCTTCGTGATCCGCCGCATCGAGACGGCGAGGACGGGAGAGGCGCCGGCGGTGCCGGCGCCTCTCGCTCGCTGGTCGTCCAGGAGAGGAGTGCGTGCCCCCTCCACGCGGGCTAGCCCTTGGCGCTTCCGATGATGCCCTTCACGAGCCAGTCCATCCCGTAGAGCGTCTGCTTGCCGCAGCAGATGCCCGGCCGCTTGCCCTTCGGAATGCGCAGCTTGCCTTTCTGGTCGTAGATCGGCCCCGTGAACTCGTAGAAGGTGCCGTTGATCAACGCCTTCCGCTTCGCGGCGATCGCGGCCTTCGTCTTCGCGGACACCTTCGGCCCGAACGGCGCGATGTCCGTGAAGCCGTCCTTGATGGAGCCGTAGTAGAAGCCGGTCTTCCACGTCCCCTTGATCGCGGCCTTCACCCGCGGCACGTAGTAGACGCCCCAGTCGTAGATCGCGGCCGTGAGCCACTGCTTCGGGGCGAACGAGCGCGCGTCGGAGTCGTACCCGACCCACGGGATCCCCTTCGACTCCGCGTACTGGCCGGCGGAGGGGCTGTCGACGTTCTGCCCGAGCACGTCCGCGCCCGCGGCGACGAGGCTCTCCGCCGCCTGCCGCTCCTTCTTCGGGTCGAACCACGAGTTCGTCCACACGAGACGGACCTTCGCCTTCGGGTTGACGGCCTGCGCGCCGAGCGCGAACGCGTTGGCGTGCCGGATGACCTCGGGGATGGCAAAGGGGACGATGTAGCCGATCACGTTCTTCTTCGTCGCCGCGCCCGCGGCCATGCCGGAGAGGTAGATCGAGTCCTCGCCGGCGCCGAAGTACTCGGCCATGTTCTTCGACTGGGCCGTCCCCGTCGCCATCTCGAAGTAGACGTCGGGGTGCTTCTTGGCCGCGGCGACCATCGCCGACTGGAAGCCGAACGACGTCGCGAAGATCATCTTGTTGCCGTCGCGGATCAGGCTCTCGATCACCTGCGCGACCTGCGGCCCCTCGGGGACGTTCTCCTTGTACGTCGTCTTCACCTTCGCCCCCAGCGCCTTCTGAACCGCGAGCCGTCCGTCGTCGTGCGACTGCGACCAGCCGCCGTCGTTGTGCGGCCCGACGTAGATCCAGGCGACCTTGAAGGCCGACTGCTCGGAGCGCGCCGACACGCTCGCGGCGAGGACGAGCGCCGCCCCTGCGAGCCCGACGGCGAGCCCGAGTACTGCTCGCTTCCTTCTCATCGAATCCTCCGATCCCCGCTTGGGTGACCTGCCGAGGCGACTATAGGACAGCGCGCCGCGCAGCGAGCGCCACTCCACAGGCCGTGCGGCCCGCCGTACTAGGCTTGCCTCGTGGAGCCCCTCCAGCGCCGGCTCGCGGTGGCTCGCGGGGACGAGCCCGCCGACCTCGTCGTCCGCGGCGGGCGCGTCCTCTCGGTCTTCACCCGCGAGTGGCTCGACGTCGACATCGCGGTGGCGGACGGGACGATCGCAGGCCTCGGCCAGTACGAGGGACGCGAGACGTTCGACGCCAGCGGACGGTACGTCGTGCCCGGCTTCATCGACGCGCACATGCACCTCGAGTCGGTGAAGCTCATGGTCGACGAGTTCGCGCGGCTCGTGCTCCCGCTCGGGACGACGGCCGTCGTCGCGGACCCGCACGAGATCGCCAACGTCCTCGGCGTCGACGGCGTGCACTGGCTGCTCGACGCGACCTCCGGGCTCCAGCTCGACGTGTTCTTCATGGCCCCCTCGTGCGTGCCGGCGTCGCCGTTCGAGTCGCCACGGCGCCCGCTCATCCCCGGCGACCTCGAGTCGCTCATGCGGCGGACGAGGGTTCTCGGGCTCGCGGAGATGATGAACTTCCCGGGAGTGGTCTCGGGCCTGCCGAGCGAGCTCGAGAAGCTCGGCCTCGAGGGCGCCGAGCACGTGGACGGGCACGCGCCGGGGCTGCGCGGCAAGGGCCTCCAGGCCTACGCCGCCGCGGGCATCGCCTCCGACCACGAAGCCCTCACGCTCGAGGAGGGTCGCGAGCGCATCCGCGCGGGGATGTGGCTCCTCGTTCGCGAGGCGTCGATGGCCCGAAACCTGAAGGCGCTCCTCCCGCTCGTCCACGAGTACGGGCCGGGACGAATCGCCTTCTGCACGGACGACCGCGACCCCGAAGACATCGTGGACTCGGGCCACGTCAACGGCATGGTTCGGGAGGCGGTCGCGTTCGGGATCGCTCCGGAGGACGCGATCGTCATGGCCTCGCACCACCCGGCGCTCTGGCACGGGCTGCGGCACCACGGCGCGATCGCCCCCGGCTACCAGGCCGATCTCCTCGTCCTCCCCGACCTCGTGAGCTTCAGGCCCGACACGGTCCTCAAGCGCGGCCGGCCGATCGCAGACGTGCCGCAGATCCCGATCCCGGACTGGGTGCGACAGACGGTGCGCATCGGGCTCCTCGACCCGTCTCGCTTCGCGATCCCCTGGAGTGGCGGCGCGGCGCGAGCCATCCGCCTCGTCGAGGACCAGGTCGTCACGGAGTCGGTCGAGCGCGAGCCGACCGTCGTGGACGGCCACGCCGTCGCAGACCCCGGCCGCGACCTCGCGAAGATCGCCGTGGTCGAGCGCCACCTCGCGACCGGCCGCATCGGGCTCGGCTTCGTCACCGGGTCGGGGCTCCGGCGCGGCGCCCTGGCCTCCTCGGTCGCACACGACGCTCACAACGTCGTCGTCGTCGGGATGACCGATCGGGACATGGCCTTCGCGGTCGAGCGCCTGGCCGAGATCGGGGGCGGCATCGTCGCCGTCGACGGGCTCCGTGTCCTCGCGGAGTGCCCACTGCCGATCGCCGGCCTGCTCTCGGACGCTCCGCTGGCGACGGTCGTCGAGCAGAGCCGCGCCTGCAACGGTGCAGCGCGCGAGCTCGGATGGACGGGCGCGACGCCCTTCCTGACGATCGCGTTCCTCGCCCTCTCCGTGATCCCGCACTTGAAGATCACGGACCGGGGGCTCGTTGACGTCGACCGCTTCGAGCTCGTCCCCCTGGCCGTCGCGGACGGGTCGGGGGTCTGACCCCGGGACGTGTCCGTTCTCTACGCCAACGGCTGGATCGTCACCTGCGACGACGCAGGCACCGAGCACGCGTCGGGCTGGCTTCTCGTCGAGGACGGGGTGATCGCCGCCGTCGGAGCGGGCGAGGAGCCCGAGGCGAACGAGCGGGTCGACCTCGACGGCGCGGTCGTCACCCCGGGCCTGGTCAACACGCACCACCACCTGTACCAGACCCTCACCCGGGCCCGGGCGCAGGAGGCCAACCTCTTCGGATGGCTACGGGAGCTCTACCCCGTCTGGGCCGGCATCGACGCCGAGGCAGAGTACGCGGCCGCACGAGCGGGGCTCGCCGAGCTCGCGCTCTCCGGGTGCACGACGGTGTTCGACCACCACTACGTGTTCCCGCGCGGTCGCGAAGGGCTGATCGAGGCGGAGGTGCAGGCGGCGCGCGAGCTCGGCGTGCGGATCGTCGCCTCGCGCGGCTCGATGGACCTCGGCGAGTCGAACGGCGGCCTCCCCCCGGACGAGCTCGTCGAGGACGTCGACGCGGTGCTCGCCGACACCGAGCGCCTCGTCGCCGAGCTGCACGAGCCGGGACACGGCGCACGCGTCCAGATCGCCGTGGCTCCGTGCTCGCCGTTCTCCGTGACGAAGCGCCTGATGGCGGAGTCGGCGGCGCTCGCCCGGAGGCACGGACTCGGGCTCCACACGCACCTCGCGGAGACGGTCGAGGAGGAGGCCTACTGCCTCGAGCTGTACGGCTGCACTCCCGCCGAGTACCTCGCGGACGTCGGCTGGCTGGGCGGCGACGTGTGGTGCGCCCACTGCGTGCATCTCTCGAGCGAGGCACGCTCGGACTTCGCCGCGTCGGACACGGGCGTGGCTCACTGCCCGGCATCGAACCTCCGGCTGGGAGCGGGCGTCGCGCCGGTGCGCGAGTACCTCGACGCGGGCATCCGCGTCGGCCTCGGCGTCGACGGCTCCGCGTCGAACGAGCGCGGCGACCTCCTCTTCGAGGTGAAGCAGGCGCTGCTCGTCGCCCGGGGGCGCGAAGGGCCGGGCGCGATGACCGCGAGGGAGGCGCTCCGGCTCGGCACGCGCGGAGGCGCAGCCGTCCTCCGGCGCGACGACATCGGGTCGCTGGAGCCGGGAAAGTGCGCCGACTTCGCGGTCTGGCGCACGGACGGGTTGGAGCTGGGGGGCGCAGACGACCTCGTCGCCGGCCTCGTCCTCTCGGCGCCGCACCGAGTCGAGCGCCTCGTCGTCGGCGGCGCGGACGTCGTCCGCGGCGGCGCGCTCGTCAACGCCGACGAGAGGGAGATCGCTCGCGCCCATCGGCTCCAGGCGCGAAGATTCGAGCTGTGAGCGTCTCGATCTCCACGCACGTCCTGGACACCGGGACGGGCCGACCGGCGGAAGGCGTCTTCGTCGAGCTCCTCCGCGACGGCCTGCCGGCCACATCGGGCCAGACGGACGCCGACGGGCGCATCTCGCCCCTCGCGGAGGGCCTCGAGCCGGGGACGTACTCCCTCGTCTTCCACCCCCCGTCCGAGTTCTTCACCCGCGTCGAGCTGGAGGTCGAGCTGCTCGAGGGGCACTACCACGTGCCGCTCCTCGTCTCTCCTTACGGATGCGCGAGCTACCGCGGAAGCTGACGGTCGGGGAGCTGGCGGACCTGTTCGAGGGGAGGACGCGCCTCGTCGAGCGGCTCGCCGCGCTCGAGGACCCGCTCGGCCGCGCGGAGGAGGTGCTGGCCGAGCTCGACGAGGAGGAAAAGCTCGAGGCGCTGGCGGCTCACCCCGCGATCGGCCAGCGCTCGGGCCTCTCCGCGCGCTCGGCCGCGGAGCAGGGCGAGGATGCCGACCCGTGCGTCCTCGTCGACCTCGCCGCGCTCAACGCCGCGTACGAGGAGAGATTCGGGTTCCGCTTCGTCGTCTTCGTGAACGGCCGAGCGAAGGGCGAGATCCTCGAGGTCCTCCGCGCGCGGATCGGACGCTCCCGCGAGGAGGAGCTCGCGACGGGCTGCCGCGAGCTCGTCGCGATCGCGAGGGATCGATGGACCCGTACCTGAGGGACGTCCTCGACCTCTGCCTCCGGATGCTCCACGTGGTTGCGGGGATCGCCTGGATCGGCGCGTCTTTCTACTTCGTCCGGCTCGACCTCGCGCTGAGCCCGCCGAGGCGGCCGGAGGACGCCGACGCAGGCGTCGCGGGCGAGTTCTGGGGCGTCCACGGCGGCGGGCTCTACCACTCCCAGAAGTACCGGCTTGCGCCGCCGGAGATGCCCGAGCCGCTCCACTGGTTCAAGTGGGAGGCGTACACGACGTGGCTCTCTGGGTTCGCGCTCCTCGTCCTCCTCTACTACGTCGACGCGGACGTGCGCCTGGTCGATCCAGGCACGGCCGACCTCGAGCCCTGGCAGGCCGTCGGCCTGAGCATCCTCGGCATCGCGCTCGCCTGGCTGGCATACGACGGGCTCTGCCGCCTCCTCGCGGAGCGCAGCGAGGTCGCGCTCGTCGTCATCGGGACGGCGCTCGTCGCCCTGGCGGCGTGGGGCGCGGGACAGCTCTTCGCCGCCCGGGCCGCATACCTCCAGCTCGGCGTGATGCTCGGGACGATCATGGCGGCGAACGTCTTCTTCGTCATCATCCCCGCTCACCGGAAGCTCGTCGCCGCGATGGAGGAGGATCGCGAGCCGGACCCCTATCCGCTGTGGCGGGCGAAGACCCGGTCGGTGCACAACAACTACCTCACCCTGCCCGTGCTCTTCACGATGCTCGCAGGGCACTTCGCGTTCACGTACGGCGCTGAGGACGCGTGGCTCGTCCTCGTCGCCGTCATGGCGCTCACCGCGCTCCTGCGCGTCTTCTTCAACCGCTGGCACGCGGGCAGCCGGGCGTGGTGGGCACCCGCGGTCGCGACGATCTCGGTCGTCGCGCTGGCCGTCTGGCTTCGACCCGGCGACACGACCCCGATCGTCCCCGCGGAAGTCACGCTCGCCGAGGTCGAGAGCGTCGTCGCGCAACGCTGCGCGCCGTGTCACTCGGGGGCGTCCGCGCCGCTCGGCGTGCGGCTCGAGACGCAGGAGCAGATCGAGGAGCGCGCCCAGGACATCGCCCGGATGGCCGTCCAGACCGAGGCGATGCCGCCCGGGAACTCGACGGGGATGACCGACGACGAGCGCGCGCTCCTCGCCGCCTGGATCGCCCAGAGCGGCTAGCCGAGCCCGTACTTGCGCTGATCGTCACGATCCTGCATGATCGAGCCGTTCCCCCTTCGACATGTCGGAAGGAGGCCGGCATGCCCCTCTACATGGTCGAGTTCGGCTATACGCCGGAGGCGTGGGCAGGGCTCGTGAAGAGCCCGGAGAACCGCGAGGAGACCGTTCGCCGCATCCTCGAGGACGCTGGCTGCAAGCTCGAGGGCATCTGGTATGCGTTCGGCGAGAGCGACGGCTTCGCGCTCATCGAGGCTCCGGACACGACGACTGCGGGCGCTCTCTCGATCGCGATCACGGCGAGCGGTGCGTTTCGCCGGTTCGAGACGCACGTCCTCATGACGCAGGCGGAGCTGCTCGAGGCGCTCGAGCGTGCGGGCGAGGTCGCGTACGTGGCGCCGGGCGCCCCTGTCCACGCGTGACACCTCGGAGGGGTCGGGCTCCGACGACCCCTCCGATGTAGAGTCGCCCGGTGCTCGAGATCACCGCAGGCGGGCTCGCGTTCACGGCGCGCCTCGAGGAGGAGGCGGCACCGCGCACGGTCGCCGCGTTTCGGCGGATGCTCCCGCTCGACTCGAAGATCATCCACGTCCGCTGGTCGGGCGAGGGCGGCTGGATCCCCATGGGCGACCTCGACGTGGGGCTCGGTCCCGAGAACGCGACGCGCTACCCGAGCCCGGGCGAGCTCATCTTCTACCCGGGCGGCGTGAGCGAGACGGAGCTCCTGCTCGCGTACGGCTACGTCGCGTTCGCGAGCAAGGCCGGCGCGCTCGCGGGGAACCACTTCGCGACGATCGTGGAGGGGAACGAGAGCCTCCGCGAGCTCGGCCGCCGGATGCTCTGGGAAGGCGCCCAGGACATCTCGTTCAGGGAGAGCTGACGAGCCGGCGGAGCGCGCCGGCCAGCACCTCGACCGCCAGCTCCACGTCCTCCGGGCTCGAGAGCTCGTCGGGGGAGTGGCTGACTCCCCCGTTCAGGCTCCGGACGAAGAGCATCGCCGCGTCCACTCCAGCCGTCGCGAGGATGCCGGCGTCGTGGCCTGCCCCCGAGGGCAGCTCGACCACCTCGATCCCCCGCGCGGCGACCTCGTCCCGGAGCGCCGAGCGGGCGTTACCGTCGAAGAGCGCCGGCTCGACGCGGTAGGCGGGCGCGAAGCCGATTGCCCCGACGAGAGCGTCCAGCCGCTCACGGTCCGGGGCGCGGACGTCGAGGCTCAGGCGGACGCGCGACGGGATGACGTTCGCGCCCCCGGGCTCGACCTCGACCATGCCGACCGTCGCGACGGCGTCTTGGATCCCGAGCGCCGCCTCGCGCACCCGCAGGATCTCGCCCGCGGCGATGACGAGCGCGTCCTCACGGCCCTCCATCGGCGTCGTCCCCGCGTGCCCCGCGCGGCCGTCGACGACGAGCTCGCCCCGCGCATATCCGACGATTCCCGTGACGACGCCGACCGGAACGCCTCGCTCCGCCAGCCGGGGGCCCTGCTCGACGTGCAGCTCGAGGAACGCCCGGGGCAGGGCGCCCGCGAACGCGCAGAGCGCGCGGGAGCCGACGCATCCGACCTCCTCGCCCCGGAACGCGACCACGGTGCCCGCGCCGACCCGCTCGACCGCCTCGATCGACGCGACGACGCCCAGCGCGCCGTCGAAGCGCCCGCCCTGAGGAACGGAGTCCAGGTGGGAACCGACCCAGACGTCGTCCGCCGTCCCGGAGCGCCCCAGGAGGTTGCCGTGCTCGTCGACCTCCACCTCGAGCCCCGCCTCCTCGAGCCAGGAGGCTGCGAGCCGGTGCGCCTCGTCCTCGGCCGGGCTCGGATGCGGCCGGTTCGCGCCCGGTCCGCCACCGATCGCGTACAGCTCGTCGAGTCGCTCCTGGATGCGCACGGCCGGAGCCTAGATAGCGCCGAGCGGCCGCAGCGCGAGCACGCCGGCGAAGGCGAGCGCCGAGACGATGCCGCCGCCTCTCGGGGGCGGTCTGCTGGAGCCCCATGGCGGCGCCGCTCCGCTCCGCGCCCGTGGGCTCCGCGGCTCGGGCGGGCAGATGACCGGCTAGCTCGAGCGCTCGAAGAGCGCGGCCACGCCCTGGCCCACGCCGACGCAGAGCGTCGCGAGCCCGTAGCGGCCGTCCCGGCGCCGCAGCTCGTGGAGCAGCGAGACGACGAGGCGCGCGCCGCTCATCCCGAGCGGGTGGCCGAGCGCGATCGCGCCGCCGTTGACGTTGACGCGCTCCTCGTCGAGGCCGAGCTCCCGGACGACCGCGAGGCTCTGGGAGGCGAAGGCCTCGTTGAGCTCGACGAGGTCGACGTCCTCGACCCCGATGCCCGTGCGCTCGAGGAGCTTCCGCACGGCGGGGATCGGCCCGATCCCCATGACCCGTGGATTGACGCCCGCGACCGCCGAGCCGACGAACGTCCCGAGCGGCTCGATCCCGAGCTCACCCGCCTTCTCCTCGCTCGCGACGACGAGCGCGGCGGCGCCGTCGTTGATGCCGCTCGCGTTCCCGGCGGTGACCGTTCCGCCGCTGCGAAACGCCGGCCTGAGCCCCGCGAGCGCCTCGGCAGAGGTCTCCGGTCGAGGGTGCTCGTCCACCCCGACGTCTCCAACCGGGACGATCTCGTCCTCGAAGCGCCCCGCGGCGTGCGCGGCCGCCCAGCGGCGTTGCGAGCGAAGGGCGAACGCGTCCTGCTCCTCGCGCGAGACCCCGTAGCGCTCGGCGACGTTCTCGCCGGTCTCCCCCATCGACTCGAGCGGGAACCGCTCCTCGAGCCGGGGATTCGGGAAGCGCCAGCCGAGCGTCGTGTCCCACGCCGTCTGGTTCCCCCGCGGAAACGCGGTCTCGGGCTTTGCCATGACGAGCGGCGCGCGGCTCATCGACTCGACTCCGCCTGCAACCACGAGCTCGGCGTCGCCGGCGACGACGGCGTGGCACGCGCTGACGACCGACGAGAGGCCGGACGCGCAGAGGCGGTTCAGCGTCACCCCCGGCACGGAATCCGGGAGCCCGGCGAGGAGGGCGGCCATGCGGGCGACGTTCCGGTTGTCCTCGCCGGCCTGGTTCG
>CAZODN010000024.1:0-26525 GCA_964578545.1 uncultured Gaiellales bacterium | reverse complement strand
CGAGCGTCGCCGCGGTCATCGCGGTGTTGGTCGGCGTTCGCCCGGGAATCTGCATGATCGCCGAGCCGAGCTTGATCCGCTCGGTCGTCGCCCCGAGCCAGGCGAGGACGCTGACGCAGTCGGTTCCCCAGGCTTCGGCAGCCCACGCGGAGTCGAAGCCGAGACGTTCCGCCTCCTGCGCCAGGGCAATCGGCTCGAGTGGGCTCGTGCCCGGCGGCGCGTACCCCATGTAGAAGCCGAGCTTCACGTACGGCTCCGGTGGAAGGCGAGGCTCACGCCTGCGATGCTAACGGTATGGCGATCGCCGACCTCCGCCCGACCGACGAGATCGTCGAGCTTCGGGCGCGCTACCGCGCCTTCATGGAGGAGCACCTCTACCCGAACGAGCCCGTGCTCGGCCGCGAGGACGAGGCCTCCGACGCGCTCGTCGCCGATCTCCGCGCTCGGGCGAAGGCCGAGGGCCTCTGGGCGCCGCACCTGCCTCCGGAGGCCGGCGGCACGAGCGGGAGCTTCCTCGTCTACGCGCACCTGAACGAGGAGATCGGCCGCTCCGTCTGGGCGCAGCTCGTCTTCGGGTGTCAGGCGCCGGACGCGGGGAACGGCGAGATCCTGTGGCACTTCGGGACCGACGCACAGAAGGAGCGCTGGCTCGCGCCGCTCGTCGCAGGCGAGGTGCGCTCGTTCTTCTCGATGACGGAGCCCGAGGTTCCGGGCTCCGACCCGACGACGCTGCGCACGCGCGCGGTTCGTGACGGGGACGAGTGGGTGATCGACGGCCACAAGTGGTTCTCGTCCGGCGCCGAAGGCGCCGCATTCGGGATCGTGATGGCCGTGACCGACCCCGACGCCGACCCCCACCACCGCGCGAGCCAGATCATCGTCCCAGCCGACACGCCCGGCGTGGAGGTCGTCCGGGCGGTGCCGACGCTGGGCCACCGCGGCCGCGGCTGGACGACGCACTGCGAGGTTCGCTACACGGGCGTCCGCGTCCCCCTCGAGAACACGCTCGGCGAGGTGGGGGACGGCTTCCGGATCGCGCAGAAGCGCCTCGGCCCCGGCCGAATCCACCACGTCATGCGCTGGCTCGGGCAGATGCAGCGCGCGTTCGAGCTCATGTGCTCCTACTCGCTCGAGCGGGAGGCGTTCGGCAGCCCGCTCGCGGACAAGCAGACCGTCCAGAACTGGATCGCGGACTCGGCCGCGGAGATCCAGGCCTGCCGGCTGATGACGCTCGACGCCGCGCACAAGATCGATCAGGGCGACGAGGCGCGGGTCGAGGTCTCGCTCATCAAGTTCTTCGCCGCCCGCGTCCTCCACGACGTGGTCGACCGTGCGGTGCAGGTGCACGGCGCGCGCGGGCTCACCGACGAGTCGCCGCTCGGGGCCATGTACGCGATGGCTCGCGGCGCACGGATCTACGACGGGCCCGACGAGGTGCACCGGATGGTCGTCGCGCGCCGGATCCTGAGGTCGTTCCGCGACGGCGGGGTCTACCGCTTCGAGTGACCTCCCGGAGAGGGGTCAGCGAGGCCCCGGGACGCCCCGGAACCCGTACACGAGCGGCTCGCGACCGAGCTGGACGACCCACGCCTCGCCGCTGCCCTCGCTCCGGTACGCGGCCCAGACGCCCTCGGCGACGTCCTCCGGACGCAGCAGGCGGTACCCGCGCCCGACGAGGTCGCCCTTGAACCGGTCGTCCATGAGCGCAGTGTCCGCCCAGCCGGGGCACACGGCCTGCACGCGGATGCCGCGCTCGGCGAGCGGGGCCGCGACGGAGCGGACGAAGCCGACGACCGCGTGCTTCGTGAGCCCGTAGATCGGGTCGTCCGGGATCGCGGTCAGACCTGCGAGCGAAGCGGTGGCGACGATCGCGCTCCCAGGCTCGAGCACGTGTGCGAGGCGCCGCACCCCGAAGACCACGCCGTCGACGTTCACGGCGACCGCGCGACGGTACTGCTCGTCCGTGAGGTCCTCGATCGCCGAGCTCCCGGTCAGGACGCCGGCGTTGAGGCACGCGAGGTCGACCGGTCCGACGTCCTCCCACGCCGCGGGGTCGGCCACGTCGAAGCCGGTGACGAGGTCGAGCTCCTCGACCTCGAACCCCTCGGCCCGGAGCCTGGCGACGATCGCCCGTCCGATGCCGCCGGCCGAGCCGGTCACGAGCGCCTTCACGGGATCAGCACCACCTTTCCGGTCGAGCGTCGCTCCTCGATCAGGCGGTGTGCGTCGCTCGCGTGCTCGAGCGGGAACTCGGCTCCCACGACCGGCCGCACCGCGCCGGCCTCCCAGAGGCGGAGCACGTCCTGCGCGGCGCGTGCCACGAGGTCGGGGTCTCGGCCCAAGAGCCGGCCGAGGTAGAAGCCGTGGACGCCGATGTTCCGGCCGACGAGCCAGGCCGGGCTGACCTCTTGCCAGAGCCCACCCGCGTAGCCCACGGCGATGGCGGTGCCGAGCGGGCGGAGGAGCGACAGCGAGCTCGCGAAGACCTCGCCGCCGACGAGGTCGAACACGGCGTCGACGGGGTCGAGCTCGCCGATGCCCTCGTACGTCACGGCCTCGACCGCACCCAGCGAGCGCGGAAGCTCGAGCTTCTCCGCGCTGCCGACCGCGGCGACCGGGTGGCCGTTGAGCGCGCGCACGATCTGGATCGCCGCCGTGCCGACCGCCCCCGCTGCGGCGGTCACGAGCACTCTCGCCCCGAAGGAGATGCGCACGAGCTCGGTCAGGGGGATCCACGCGGTGAGGAACGCCATCGGGAACGCCGCGCCCTCGGCGAAGGTTGCTCCGTCCGGCAGCGGGAGGAGCCAGCGGCGGTCGACCGCGACGCGCTCCGCGTAGCCGCCGCCACCCGAGGGGACGAGGCCCATCACGCGCGCGCCGTCCAGTTCCCCGGCGACCTCGGAGCCGAGCACGGCCGGCAGCTCGGGCATCTGCGGGTAGGCGCCCAGGCGGACGAGGACGTCCGCGAAGTTGATCCCGGCCGCGCGAACCTCGAGGAGCGCCTCGCCCTCGCCGACCTCGGGCTCCTGTACCTCGTCGACGGCGAGCTGATCCGGCCCGCCGACGCCTCGGAGGACGACGGCTCTCACCGCAAGCTCGCCCCCCGGGTGTCACGAGAGGTGCGCAAGTTACAACTTGCAACGTGTGGAACCCCGCGCCGATCGGGCGGCGGTTCCTCGCGCTGAGCAGGGAGAAGGACGAGCAAGTTGCAAGTTGTAACGAGCGTCGTCCGGTCGGTCGAGGGGGTCGGCACGGAGGCTGCGGACGGCTCGGCTCAGCGCCCCGTGAACTGCGGCTGCCGCTTCTCGAGGAACGCCGCGACGCCCTCGGCGCCGTCCTCGCTCGCGAGGCACCGGCGGAACGCGTCCGCCTCGCGGCGGAGACCCTCCTCCAGCGACAGGTCGCGCGTCGTCCGCGCGAGCTCCCGGATCACGGCGACCGCGTGCGGCGAGCGCTCGGCCATCTGCCGGGCGATCCCGAGCGCTGCGTCGTGGAGCTCCTCACGGGGGACGACCTTCTCGACGAGACCCCAGTCGTAGGCGGTCTTCGCGTCGACGAACTCGCCGGTGAGATTGAGCAGGAGCGCGCGCCCGAGCCCGACGAGCCGTGGGAGGCGCTGGGTCCCGCCGCCTCCCGGGATCAGGCCGAGCTTGATCTCCGGCTGGCCGAGCAGCGCGTCCTCGGAGGCGACGCGCACGTCGCAGCACATCGCGAGCTCGAGCCCACCGCCGAGGCAGAAGCCGTGGATCGCCGCGACGAAGGGCGTACGGGCGGCGTCCATGCGCGCGCCGAGCCTCTGGATGCCCCGGGCCGAGCCCTGCTCGTGCGCCTCCTCGACCGCTTCGCGAAGGGAGGGGAACTCGGAGATGTCCGCTCCGGCGACGAACGCCTTCTCGCCGGCACCCTTGACGACGAGCGCGCGGACGTCGTCGTCGGCGTCGAGCGCCTCGATCTCGGCCTCGAGCTCCTCGAGCAACGCGGCCGAGAGCGCGTTGACCGGGGGGTGGTCGAGCGTGACGAGCGCGACGGCTCCGTCGCGCTCGGTCGTCACGTACTGGCCCATCAGGCGGTCTCCGCGGGCTGCTTCGCGAACATCTCGCGGAGCGCGGTCTTGCGGAACTTGCCGACGGCGGTCTTCGGGATCTCGTCCACGAACTCGAAGTGGTCGGGCAGCCACCACTTCGCGAAGTGGGGGGCGAGGAACTCGCGCAGCTCCGCGGCCGTCGCCGTCGCGCCCTCGCGCAGCACGACGACGCCGAGAGGCCGCTCGGACCACTTCTCGTCGGGGACGGCGATGACCGCCGCCTCGGCGACCGCCGGGTGCCCCATGAGCGCGTTCTCGAGCGCGACGGTCGAGATCCACTCGCCGCCGGACTTGACGAGGTCCTTCGCCCGGTCCTGCACCTCGACGAAGCCGTCCGGGTGGATCGAGACGACGTCGCCGGTCTTGAACCAGCCGTCGTCCGTCCAGCGGTCGGCGCCCTCGTCGGACTCGTAGTAGGCGGACGCGATCGAGGGGCCGCGCACCTCGAGCTCGCCCATCGTCTGACCGTCCCACGGGATGAGCCCCTCGGCGCCTCTGGCCCGGATCTCGACGAACGGGATCGGGAGCCCCTGCATCGCGCGGCGGTCGTACGCCTCCTGCGGCGAGAGGCCGGTCTCCTGGCCGGGCGCGCCCGAGAGCGTGCCGACCGGGCTCATCTCGGTCATGCCCCAGCCGTGCGTGATGTGCAGCCCGTGGCGCTCCTGGAAGGCCTCGATCATCGCCCGCGGGGGAGCGGCGCCGCCGACGGTCATCGTTCGCATCCGCGACAGGTCCCACCCCTTCGGGTCGGCGTCGAGCATCTGCAGGATCCCCATCCAGATCGTGGGGACGCCGGCGGTGACGGTGACCTGCTCCTGCTCGAAGGCGTCGAGGAGGCTCTCCGGGTCGAGGTGGGGGCCGGGGAAGACCTGCTTGACGCCGGTCATCATGCAGGAGAACGGGAAGCACCACGCGTTCGCGTGGAACATGGGGACGACGGGGAGGCAGACGTCGTCGGCGTACAGCCCCAGGCACCCGATGACGGTGAGGGCGTGGATCGCGATCGCGCGGTGCGAGTAGAGCACGCCCTTCGGGCGCCCCGTCGTGCCGCTCGTGTAGCACATCGCAGCGGCGCTTCGCTCCGGGATGTCGCGGTAGGAGAACTCCGACTCGTCCGCGTCCGCGAGCAGCTCCTCGTAGTCGATCGCCCCGTCCGGCGTCGCGCCCGCGCCGACCGCGATCACGTGCTCGAACCTGCAGCGCGAGACGAACTGCTCCGCGAGTGGCCAGAGCGTCTTGTCCACGACGAGGACGCGGTCGCCGCCGTGCGTCGCGATGTACGTGTTGTCGTCGGGGTGGAGCCTGAGGTTCAGCGTGTGCGTCACGAACCCGCCCGAGGGCGCGCCGATGTAGACCTCGAGGTGCTGCGAGTGGTTCCACATGAAGGTGCCGACGCGGTCGCCGTCCTCGAGCCCCAGCTTTCGGAGCGCGACGATGAGCTTCTTCGTCCGGGAGACGCAGTCCGCGTACGTGTAGCGGTGCCAGCTCTTGTCCGGGAGCCGCGACGCGATCTCGTTCGTCCCGTAGAGCTCGTCGGCGCGCCGGAGGAGCGCCGGGACGTTGAGCTGGTAGTCCATCATCAGGCCTTCCACGTCAGACCCCTCCTTCCGATGAAGTGGCGACCAGGCTCGGCTCCTGCCCCCGGTCGGTCGATCCCTCGACGAGTGCCGCCGCGACCTCGGCCCGGAGCCGGGTCCCGGAGGCGCCGAAGCTCTCGATCCCGAGCGCTCGCTTGTACAGGCGGTGGAGCTCGTGCTCCCACGTGAACCCGATCCCGCCGAGCGTCTGGATCGCGGTCTCGCAGACCGCGACCGCGCTCTCCGCCGCGGACGCCTTCGCCGCCGCGGCCGCGAGCGAAGCCTGGGAGTCCCCAGTCGAGACGCACCACGCGGCCCAGAGCGCGAGCGAGCGGGAGAGCTCGAGTCGGGTGTACGCCGTGGCGAGCGGGTGCGAGACCGCCTGGTAGGAGCCGATGCGCCGGCCGAACTGCTCCCGGGACGCGGCGTACTCGATCGCGTGCTCGAGCGCCTTGCGGGCGACGCCGCAGGCCTCGAGCGCGAGCGCGGTCAGCGAGCGCGCCTCGATCTCGGCGAGCACGGTGGAGTCGGCGAGGCGGCGCGTCGTCTCTCCGCCGCGCACGACGCCGAGCGGCCGGGTCTCGTCGACCGTCGCGAAGATCTCGCGCTCCGCGCCTTCGAGCTCGTAGATGCCGTCGCCGCCGGCGACGGCGACCCGGTCCGCGGTGTCGAGATCCGGCACGAGCGGTCCGAGGGCGAGCGTCCAACTCGCCGTCCCCGCTGCGACCTCCGCGCGCAGCTCGGACGGGAGCGCGGGCAGCGTCATCCCGACGGTGGAGAGGTACGGCCCGTGGTAGAGGGCGCGGCCGAGCTCCTCGAAGAGCACGGCCTCCTCGATGAACGAGAGGCCTGCGCCGCCGTCCTCCTCGGCGATCGAGACGCCCGTCCAGCCGAGCTCGGCGAGCTCGGCCCAGGACGCCTCGGGCCGCTCGGCGAGGAACGAGCGGGCCTGGTCGCGGAGCTCGTCCTGCTCGGGGGTGAAGGTGAAGTCCACGTGCCTCTCCTAGCGTGACTTGGGGAGGCCGAGCACGCGCTCGGCGACGATGTTGCGGAGGATCTCCGAGGTCCCGGCCTCGATCGTGTTGCCGCGGCTGCGGAGCTGCTGGTACTGCCAGTAGCCGCCGTACGGGGCGTTCTCCTCGCCGAGCGCGGCGTCGGGGCCGAGGAGCTCGAGGGCGAGGTGGGTGACGCGCTGGTTCGCCTCCGACCAGACGAGCTTCGAGATCGAGCCCTCGGGCCCGGGCAGCCCGGTCTTCATCAGCGCCGAGAGCGAGCGGTAGTTCGTGAAGCGGAGCGCCTGCATCTCCATCCACTCGCGGGCGATCCGGTCGCGCTGGAGCGCGTCCGCGCCCCGGTCCCGCGCGAGCGCGATCAGCTTCCGCACCTGCACCTCGAGCGCCGCCTGGAGGGCGAACCCGAGCGTGCCGCGCTCGTGGAGGAGCGTCGTCATCGCGACCTGCCAGCCGCCGCCGACCTCGCCGAGGACGTTCTCGACGGGGACGCGGACGTCGGTGAAGAAGATCTCGTTGAACTCCGACTCGCCCGTGAGCTGCCGGAGCGGGCGCACCTCGACGCCGGGGGCGTGCATGTCCACGATCAGGTAGGTGAGCCCTGCGTGGCGCGTCGAGTCGGGGTCGGAGCGCGTGAGGAGGATGCAGAAGTCGGCGAGGTGGGCGAACGACGACCACACCTTCTGCCCGTTGACGACGAAGTGGCCGTCCTCGAGGCGGGCGCTCGTGCGGACGCCGGCGAGGTCAGACCCGGCCTCGGGCTCGGAGAAGCCCTGGCACCAGATCTCGTCCGCGGCGAGCAGCGGCTGCAGGTAGCGCGCCTTCTGCTCCTCGGTGCCGTGCGCCATGATCGTCGGCCCGGCCATCCCGAGCCCGATGACGCCGATGTGGGGCGGCGCCTCCGCACGGGCGAGCTCCTCGAGGAAGATGGCCTGGTGCGTGTACGGCGCTCCGGCGCCGCCGTACTCCTCGGGCCAGGTCAGCCCGATGTAGCCGGCGTCGTAGAGCGCGCGGCTCCATTCGCGCATCGCGGGGTCGTCGAACCGCGCCGAGCCGCCACGGTGCCCGCGGAGCCGCTCGGGGACGTTCTCCTCGAGCCAGGCCCGGAGGCCCGCCCGGAACGACGCCTCCTCTGGAGTGTCGCGCAGGTCCACGTGGGAGATCGTAATGCGTCCCGAGCGAGACGTCGTTGCGATCGGGCGCGGAGGCGGATTAGGGTCTCTACCCGATGGCCCTCCTCGAGGTACGGGACGTCACGCTCCGGTTCGGCGGGATCGTCGCGCTCGACGGCGTCTCGTTCGACGTGGAGGAGGGGCAGATCTCGGGCCTCATCGGGCCGAACGGCGCCGGGAAGACGACCGCCTTCAACGTCATCACGCGCCTGTACAAGCCGGACTCGGGCGAGGTGCTGCTCGACGGCTCGTCGCTCCTGAAGCAGCCCGCCTTCAAGATCGTCCGCAAGGGCGTCGCGAGGACGTTCCAGAACATCCAGCTCTTCCGCACCATGTCGGTGCTCGAGAACGTCCTCGTCGGGGCGCACGGCCGCGGCCGGGCGCGGGAGGAGGAGGCGCTCGAGATGCTCGACGTCGTCGGCCTCCGCGACCGGGCGCACGTCCTGGCGGCCGCGCTGCCGTACGGGATCCAGAAGCGCGTGGAGCTCGCGCGCGCGCTCGTCGCGAGGCCGCGCCTGCTCCTCCTGGACGAGCCGGCGGGCGGGCTCAACCACGAGGAGGTCGCCGAGCTCGGGACGTTCGTCAGGAAGATCCGCGACGACTTCGACCTCACGGTGCTCCTCGTCGAGCACCACATGAGCCTCGTCATGAGCATCTCCGACCACGTCAACGTGCTCAGCTTCGGCCGCAAGATCGCGGACGGGACGCCTGCCGAGGTGCAGGCCGACCCGGCCGTGATCGAGGCGTACCTCGGGAGCGCCGACGACGAGGAGGAGCCGGTGGAGCCGCTGGCCGAGGACGAGCCCGCCGGGCCCGGCGGGGAGAGCGGGACGTGACAACGCTGCTCGAGCTCGACCGCGTCGCCGCGCACTACGGGCCGGTGCAGGCCCTGCACGACGTCTCGCTCACCGTCCGCGAGGGCGAGGTGGTGGCCGTCCTCGGGGCGAACGGAGCAGGCAAGACGACGACGTTGCGCGCCATCTCCGGCGTCGTCTCCCGCTCCGGGACGATCGAGCTCGAGGGGAAGCCGCTCAAGGGCGGGCCCGAGGCGGCGGCGAAGGCGGGGATCGCGCACGTGCCCGAGGGCCGGGGGACGTTCGTCGACCTGACCGTGCTCGAGAACCTCAAGCTCGGCGCCTACGTCCGGCGCGACCGCGAGGTGAAGGCGGACATCGAGCGGATCTCGGAGTACTTCCCCTGGATGCTCGAGCGCGGAGGCCAGCGGGCCGGGACGCTCTCCGGTGGCGAGCAGCAGATGCTCGCGCTCGGCCGCGCCCTCATGGTGCGCCCGCGGCTCCTCCTCCTCGACGAGCCGTCGCTCGGCCTCGCCCCGCTCATCGTCCGCGAGTTCTTCCGGATCGTCCGCGAGCTGAACGAGAAGGAGGGCCTGACCGTGCTCGTCGTCGAGCAGGACGCGCGAATCGCCCTCTCCGCCTCGCACCGCGCGTACGTGCTCGAGGTCGGCCGGGTGGCGCTGAGCGGCCCGAGCTCGGAGCTGCGCGACGACGAGTCCATCCGCCGGAGCTACCTGGGGTACTGAAGGATGCTCGCCGCCGGCTTCCAGGACTTCATGCAGCAGGTGGTGTCCGGGCTCGCCTCGGGCGGCATCTACGCGCTGCTGGCGCTCGCGCTCGTGATCATCCACCGCTCGACCGGGGTCATCAACTTCGCCCAGGGCGAGATGGCGACCCTCTCCGCGTACCTCGCCTGGGCGCTCATCGCGACCCACGGCTGGAGCTACTGGCCCGCGTTCGCCGGGACGCTCGCGCTCTCGTTCGTGGGCGGGGTCGGGATCCACCGGCTCGTGATCCGCCCGGTCGAGCGCGGAAGCGTCCTCCGGATCGTGATCGTCACGATCGGCCTGCTCGTCGCGATCAACGGCTTCATCGTCTGGAAGTGGGGCGGCGAGCCGCAGCAGCTCGAGAGCCCCTTCGGGGTGCGGACGTTCGACGTGGGGGGCGTGATCGTCGCGGCCCACGACCTCGGCGCGCTCGCGGTCGCGCTCGGGATCGTCTTCCTGCTCTGGGTGCTGTTCCAGTACACGAAGGTCGGGCTCGCGCTCCGGGCCTCCGCGGTGAACCCGGACGAGGCGCGTCTCGTCGGCGTCCGCGTCTCCTGGATGCTCGCGCTCGGCTGGGGGCTCGCCGCGGCGCTCGGCGCCGTGGCCGGGATGCTGACGGCGCCCACGGTCGGCCTCGACCCGAACATGATGGCCCCGGTCCTGATCTACGCGTTCGCCGCGGCGGTGCTCGGCGGCATCGACTCGCCCATGGGCGCGGTCGTCGGCGGGCTCTCTCTCGGCGTGCTCCTCAACATGCTGAGCTACGGGAGCCAGTACGGGGCCTTCGACTGGTTCACGGAGGAGCTGCGCCTCCCGATCGCGCTCCTCATCATCCTCGTCGTGCTGCTCGTGCGGCCGCAAGGGATCTTCGGGAAGCCGGAGGTGACGCGCGTATGACGCCGCGCACGCGCCGGACGATCGGCTTCGTCTCCTTCGCGGCGTTCGTCGTCGTCGTCGCGATCCTGCCTTCGTTCGTCAACGACTTCCGCTCCCGCGAGCTCGCGTACGTGGGCATCTACCTCATCGCGCTCCTCGGGCTCAACATCCTCACCGGCTACACGGGGCAGATCTCGCTCGGGCACGGCGCGTTCATGGCGATCGGCGGGTACACGACGGCGATCCTCATGGTCGGGAACGAGCAGTTCGGCGGGCCGATCTCCGGCGGCCTGAAGGACGTCTGGACGCTGCCGTTCGCGGGGCTCGTCGCCGGTGCGGTGGGGCTCGCGTTCGGGCTGCCGGCCCTGCGCCTGTCCGGGCTCTACCTCGCGCTCGCGACCTTCGCGATCGCCGTCGCCATGCCGTCGACGATCAAGCGCTTCGAGGAGTTCTCCGGCGGCGGGCAGGGGATCCAGCTCTTCGGCGTGCCCGAGCTGACGGGCGGCGTCTCGAACGTCGAGATCCTCGGGAAGTCCCTGACGCCGAACGACTGGCTCTACTACCTGTGCTGGTCGATCGCGCTCGCCGCGTTCGTCGTCGCCTGGCTCGTCCTGCGCGGGCGCACGGGCAGGGCCTTCCGCGCGGTGCGGGACAGCGAGATCGCTGCGGTCTCGTCCGGGGTCAGCCTCGCCCGCTACAAGACGCTCGCGTTCGGGATCAGCGCGGCGTTCGCAGGCGTGGCCGGCGGCCTCTTCGCGCTCGCGAGCGCGTTCGTGAACCCGGACACGTTCCCGATCGCGCTCTCGATCTACCTCCTCGTGGGGATCGTGGTCGGCGGCCTCGGGGGTCTCTCCGGGCTCGTCTTCGGGGCGATCTTCATCCAGTACCTGCCCCTGTGGGCGCAGGGCCAGGACCTCGGCTCGCTCCTGCCCGACCGGATCGTGGCGGAGACGCAGAAGCCCGGCGGGCCGGCGATCGTGTACGGCGTCGTGCTCATCCTCCTCATGTTCGTGCTGCCGACCGGCGTGAGCGGCCTCTTCCGGAGGATCGGGCAGGCGATCGCGAGCCGCCGCTACTCTCGACCGTCATGAGGCTCCGACGCACGACGGCCGCAGCCGTCCTCGCGCTCGCCGTCGGCCTGCCGTCCGCGCTCGCGGGCTCCGCGGCCGACCCGGGCGTAGACTCGACGACGATCCTCATCGGCGGCACGTCCCCCCTCACCGGCCCGGCGGCGTCGTACGCGTCGGTCGCCCGCGGCGCGAAGGCCTACTTCGACTCCGTGAACGCGAAGGGCGGCGTCAGGAAGCGGAAGATCGAGTACCGGATCGTCGACGACGCGTACAACCCGGCGCAGACCGTCCAGGCGGTGCGCCGGCTCGTCGAGCAGGACCGCGTGTTCGCGATCTTCAACTCGCTCGGCACCGAGTCGAACCTCGCCATCCGCGACTACCTCAACCAGGCCGGTGTCCCCCAGCTCTTCGCCGCCTCCGGCGCGACGACGTGGGGACGGGACGCCGCGAAGTATCCGTGGACGATCGGCTTCCAGCCGAGCTACGCCGCCGAGGGCCTCGTCTACGGCCGCTACCTCGCCAGGACGCAGAAGAGGGCGAGGATCGCCGTCCTCTTCCAGAACGACGACTACGGGAAGGACCTCCTCGCGAACCTCGAGCGCGGCCTCGGGCGGTCGGGCTCGAAGGTGATCGCGGCCGAGCCGTACGAGGTGACGTCGTCCGACATCAGCCCGCAGATCCTGAAGTTGAAGGCCTCGGGCGCGAACGTCCTCTGCCTGTTCACGACGCCGCCGTTCGCCATCCGCGCCTACGTCTTCGCGAACCGCATCAAGTGGCGCCCGCTCGTCGTCAACAACGCCGTCTCCGGCACCTCGAACACGATGATCCTCGCGTCCGAGGGCGGGAAGAACAGGTCCGTCGAGGGGACGATCTCGACGACGTCGCTGAAGGACCCACTCGACGCCCGCTGGAAGAAGGACGCCGGCATGAAGCTCTACCGCTCGATCATGGCGAAGTACGGAGGGGGCGGCTCGGCGGACGACGCGAACCACATGTACGGGATGGCGGTCGCGTACGAGGTCGTGTCGCTCCTGCAGCGGCTCGGCGCCAACCCGACGCGCGCCGGCCTGATGAAGGCGGCGCGCTCGATCTCGAGCCGGAAGAACCCGTTCCTCATCCCCGGAGTCGTCGTGAAGACGGGGCCGGGCGACGGCTTCCCGCTCCAGCAAGGCCAGCTCCAGCGCTGGACGAAGGGCAGGTGGGTGTCGGTCGGCGCGCTCTGGGAGTCGAAGACGACGTAGGCGCCCGGCCCGCGCTCCGGCGCGGTGCCCTCGCGGCGTGGCGGTCGCGCTCGCCCGAAGCCACCGTGCGTATGCTCGTGTCCACCGTGACGGACGTCGCTCAACTCCTGGACGCGCCGCTCGACGAGCTCCTCGCGGAGGCGCGCAGGCTCCGCGCCGGGCGGCTCGTCACGTACTCGCCGAAGGTGTTCGTCCCGCTCACGACGCTCTGCCGCGACGTCTGCGGCTACTGCACGTTCGCGCGCCCGCCCCGCCGGGGCGAGCGGGCCTACCTGACCGAGGACGAGGTGCTCGCGATCGCGCGCGCGGGAGCGGAGGCCGGGTGCCGGGAGGCCCTCTTCACGCTCGGGGACAAGCCGGAGCTCCGCTACGAGGTCGCGCGGCGTGAGCTCCACGAGCTCGGCTGCTCCACGACGCTCGAGTACCTCGAGCGCTGCGCGCGGCTCGTGCTCGAGGAGACGGGCCTGCTCCCGCACCTCAACCCCGGCGTCCTGACGCGCGCGGAGCTCGAGGCGCTGCGGCCCGTGTCGGCCTCCATGGGGATCATGCTCGAGACGACCGCCGAGCGCCTGGGCGCGAAGGGCGGGCCGCACTGGGCCTCGCCGGACAAGGTCCCCGCGCGACGGCTCGAGACGATCCGGCTCGCCGGCGAGCTCCGGATCCCGTTCACGAGCGGGATCCTGATCGGGATCGGGGAGACCCGGGAGGAGCGGATCGAGGCGCTGCTCGCCCTGAAGGCGCTCGGGGAGGAGCACGGGCACCTGCAGGAGGTGATCGTCCAGAACTTCCGGGCGAAGTCGGGGACGCGCATGGCGGATCACCCGGAGCCCTCCCTCGACGACCACTTGTGGACGATCGCGGTCGCGCGCCTCCTCCTCGGCCCGGGGTGGCACGTCCAGGCGCCGCCGAACCTCGCGTTCGAGGACTTCCCGCGCCTCCTCGACGCGGGCATCGACGACTGGGGCGGCGTCTCGCCCGTCACCGTCGACCACGTCAACCCGGAGGCGCCGTGGCCGGAGGTCGCGCGGCTGCGCGAGGCGACGCGTGAGCGCGGGCTCGAGCTCGCGCCCCGGCTGGCGCTCTACCCGGAGCACGTCGCCGACCTCGAGCGCTGGGCCGACCCGGCCGTCGCCCCGCACGTCCGTCGCGCGGCCGATGCGAGCGGGCTCGCGCGCGACGACCGCTGGGCGCCGGGCGAGCCGGTCGCGATCCCGTTCCTCGTCCGCCGCGACGCCCCGCCGCTCGGGCTGACCGGCGCCGAGCTCGGCGAGGACGACGTCACCCGCCTCCTGGAGGCGCGCGGGAGCGAGGCCGAGCGCGTGTTCGCGGCGGCCGACCGGCTCCGGCGCGAGGTGTGCGGGGACGACGTCACCTACGTCGTGACGCGGAACGTCCAGTACACGAACGTCTGCTACTTCCGCTGCGGGTTCTGCGCCTTCTCGAAGGGGAGGCTCGCGGCCAGCCTGCGCGGCGCCCCGTACGTCGTCCCGCTCGAGGAGATCGTCCGCCGGGCGGGGGAGGCGTGGGAGCGCGGCGCGACGGAGGTCTGCCTCCAGGGCGGGATCCACCCCGCGTTCACGGGCGACTACTACGCGGACGTCGTCCGGGCGATCAAGCAGGCCGTCCCGGGCATCCACGTGCACGCGTTCTCGGCGCTCGAGGTGTGGCAGGGCGCTGCGACGCTCGACGTCTCGCTCCGCGACTACCTCGCGCGGTTGCGGGACCTCGGCCTCGGCTCGCTCCCGGGCACCGCGGCAGAGGTGCTCGACGACGAGGTGCGCGCGGTCCTCTGCCCGGACAAGGTCACGACCGCGCAGTGGCTCGCCGTGCACGACGCTGCGCACCGGGTCGGCCTGCGCTCGAACGTCACGCTCATGTTCGGGCACGTGGACGGCCCGCGCTCGTGGGCCCGCCATCTGCTCCGCGCGCGGGAGCAGCAGCGTCGCTCGGGCGGGTTCACCGAGCTCGTCCCCCTCCCGTTCGTGCCGATGGAGGCCCCGATCTACCTCCAGGGGCGCGCGCGTCGGGGCCCGACGTTCCGCGAGACCCTCCTCGTGCACGCCGTCGCCCGTCTCGCGCTGCACCCGGAGATCACGAACGTCCAGGCCTCGTGGGTGAAGCTCGGCCCCGACGGGACGAGGCAGGCGCTCGCCGCCGGCGTGAACGACCTCGGGGGGACGCTCATGAACGAGTCGATCTCGCGCTCCGCCGGCGCGGCCTTCGGGCAGGAGCTCCCGCCCGAGGCGATGGAGGAGCTCATCCGCTCCGCCGGCCGCGTGCCGCGCCAGCGGACGACGCTCTACGGAGACCCGCCCGCGGATCGCGTCCGCGCCTCGTTCGGCGCTCCGCCGCTCGCGGAGCCCGTGAGCCTGCCCGTGAAGGACGCGGGGCTCGTCGCGCCGCCGCGGCTCGTTCGGCCGGGCCTGCTCGCCGGCGCTAGCTCGGGCTCGTGAGCCAGATGGCGGGCGTGCTCGAGACGCCCGCCTGCCGCATCGCGTCCTCGAGGGCGCTCGAGGAGAGGAACGCCCGGGCGACGTCCTCGCTCTCGAAGTCGTGCACGACCGTGACGTCGTTCGGGTCGTCGAGCGAGCGGTAGACGGCGTCGGCGACGACGCCGAGCGCGCGCCGGTCGAAGCCGTCGTAGACGCGGCGCCAGGCGTGGTAGTCGGCGACCTCGTGGCGTACGAACATGCGCACCATCGTCGCCCCCGACTCTACCGGGCTCAGCGGGCCGAGAACGGGAGGCGCACGAGGACGCCCGGCAGCCGTCGGCGGCTCTCGGCGAGCGCCCGCCCGACGGCGTCCTCCGTGCCCGGGCCGTGGACGCCGGCGCCGTGCCCGGTCAAGAGGTGCTCCGGCTGGTAGGCCCCGAGCCGGCGCGGCGGGGTCAACCGCAGGAGGAGGTGGACGCCCACGGGCGCCTTCCCGCCCGTGAAGAAGCGGTTCGTCCCGAGCGCCTCGGCGACGACGAGCGTTCGCTGCGCGGGCCACCAGAGCGCGGTCTCGCGCCAGCGCTTGCGGCGCACGACCGGCACGCACTCGAAGGGCGTCCCGGGGAGCTCGTCGGGCGCGACGAGGTGCGGCACGCCGAGTCGTTCGGCGAGCGCCGCGCAGTCGCGGTTGTGCCGGTCGAGGAGCTGCAGGACGCCTGCGGGCTCGCCGAGGGCGAGGGCGCGGTCGACGGCCTCGGGCCAGTCGACGGGGTCGACGAGCCAGACGCGGCCGCCGTCGGCGAGAGCGTGGGACGTCCGGGTCATCGGCTCCTCGACCAGCCAGCCGAAGCCATGCGCGCCGCGCTCGTCGCAGAACGTGAGCTCCACGGCTCGCACGCTAGCGCCCCGGCGCGGGGAGGGGGCCGGAGGGGCAGGAGCCGGCAGCGCCCCTCCGGCCATCGCGCCGGCGGTTCACGGCGCTACGAGACTGCCTGGAGGTGGGGGTCGTCCTCGGTGGTCGGCTCGTCTGCGACCGGGCGGAGGCGGAGGCCCTCTCGCACCTCGCGGTCGTACCGGCCGTCGAGGATCGCGCCCCACACGAGGAGGCCGATGCCGGCGCCGACGAGGAGCGTGACGAGCACGCCATAGGCGAAGAGCGCGACGCTGCTCATCGCCGCGCCTCGGCGGAGTTGAGGAGCGTTCCGAGCGCGAGAATGGACGGCACCCACAGCCCGACGAAGATCCCCTGCTGCTCGCTGCCGGTGAACCAGAGGACGACCGAGAGGGCGAACGAGGCGGCTGCGGCGACGAGGAAGAGACCTGTCGACAGGGCCCTGGCCGAGCTCGTGTGCGCTTTCGGGGTGGACGCGATCATTGTGTCCCCTTTCTGTATAGAGTATGTAGAGGTAATGTACTGAATCACGACAG
The DNA here is from genome assembly GCA_964578545.1 of uncultured Gaiellales bacterium. GTDB lineage: Bacteria > Actinomycetota > Thermoleophilia > Gaiellales > Gaiellaceae > GMQP-bins7. The sequence continues at coordinate 10,074 of CAZODN010000024.1, read as the reverse complement.
GGCCTGTCAAGGGCACCGAGCAGGCCCCCGCATCCGCGTCCCTCGCGAGCCGTCAGGCTTCGAGCGAGAGGAGGTCGGCGGCGGTCTCGCGGCGTCGGACGAGCCGCGTCTCGCCGCCGCCGACGAGAACGGCGGCAGGGCGGCCGACGCCGTTGTAGTTCGAGCTCATGGCGAGCGTGTACGCCCCGGTCGCCGGGACGGCGACGACGTCCCCGCGGCGCGGGGGTGGCAGCGCGACGTCGTCGATGAGGACGTCGCCGGACTCGCAGTGCATGCCCGCGACGCTGACCATCTCGTCGGCGGGCTCGTCCATGCGGCCGGCGCTCACGGCGGTGTAGCGCGCGCCGTAGAGCTGGGGCCGTGGGTTGTCCGACATGCCCCCGTCCACCGCCACCCACGTGCGCCCCGGGAGACGCTTGACGGCGCCGACGCGGTAGAGCGTCACCCCCGCCCGTCCCACGAGGCAGCGGCCGGGCTCGAGCCAGACAGCGGGCTCCGCCAGCCCGGCGGCCCGGAAGGCCTCGTGCGCGGTCGCGACCGCCGCCGCGGCGAGCTCCGCCGCGTCGGGGACGTCGTCGGCGGGGTGGTGGCGGATGCCGAACCCGCCGCCGAGGTCTGCGACGCGCGCCTCCCAGCCGAGCTCGTCCCGGCAGGTCGCCGCGAACGCCGCCAGCCGCCGGATCGTCTCCTCCTGCGCCGTGAAGTCGGGCAGCTGCGAGCCGACGTGGACGTGGAGGCCGAGGACGTCGAGCCCCCGGTCGAGCGCATCGCCGAGGAGCGACCGGGCCTCTACCGGAGGGAGGCCGAACTTGGAGCCGTGGTGGCCGGTGACGATCGCCTCGTGCGTGTCGGCGTCCACGCCGAGCGTCACGCGGACGAGGGCCAGCCGGACGCCCGCGGCCGCGGCGAGAGCCGCCTCGTCCGGCGCGTCGAGCACGGCGGGCGCGCCCTCGGCGGCCGCTTGGGCGAGGAACCCGCCGTCCTTGTTGTTCCCGTGGACGACGAGCTCGTCGCCCGTGAGCCCCGCCGCGCGGGCGAAGGCGAGCTCGCCCGGCGAGGCGACGTCGGCGCCGATGCCCTCCTCGCGGAACAGGCGGAGCACGGCGACGCTCGGGAACGCCTTCGTCCCGTAGAAGACCCGTCCCCCCGCGCCGGCCGCGGCGCGTAGGGCGCGCGCCCGGCCGCGCAGCGTCTCCTCGCAGTAGACGACGAGCGGCGTCCCGAAGCGCTCGGCGAGCTCGCTCGCCCTCAGGCCCCCCAGCGTGAGCTCCCCGTTCTCGACGCGCGCCGAGTGGGGGAGGACGTCCAGCATCGGGCGATTCTGCCTGTTACCCTTTTCGGCCGATGGAGCGGCTTCTCGGGTAGGTCAGGGAGCGAACGCGGCGACGGCCGCGGGCGTTCTCGTGAAGCCTCTCGACCGAGAGGCTTTTTCGTTCCCAGGGGATGAATCGAGACGAGGCGATGGAGCGGTACGACCCACAGGCGATCGAGGCGAAGTGGCAGCGGATCTGGGACGAGGCGCACGCGTTCGAGGTCCGAAATCCCGAGCCCGGCAGCACGGAGGAGATGCCCAAGAGCTACGTCCTCGAGCAGCTCCCCTACCCGTCCGGGACCCTCCACATGGGGCACATGCTCGTCTACACGATCGGCGACGTCGTTACCCGCTTCCGGGCGCGGAACGGGATGCGCGTCCTCCACCCCCAGGGCTTCGACTCGTTCGGCCTGCCCGCCGAGAACGCCGCGATCCGGTCGGGCACGCACCCGCGCGAGAGCACCGAGCGCAACATCGCGCACATCCGGCGGTCGATGCGGCGCGTCGGCTGGGCCTACGACTGGACGCGCGAGCTCTCGACGCACGAGCCGGAGTACTACCGCTGGCAGCAGTGGCAGTTCCTCCGGTTCTACGAGCGCGGGCTCGCCTACCGCAAGGGCGCGCCCGTGAAGTGGTGCCCGAACGACCAGACCGTCCTCGCCAACGAGCAGGTGCACGACGGCCGCTGCGAGCGGTGCGGCGCGGAGGTCGAGTCGCGCCTCATGGAGCAGTGGTTCTTCCGGATCACGGACTACGCGCAGGCGCTCCTCGACGACCTCGACACGGTCGACTGGCCCGAGTCGATCAAGGCCCGGCAGCGGAACTGGATCGGCCGCTCGGAGGGCGCGGAGGTCGTCTTCCGAATCGAGGAGCTCGACGAGGACGTCCCGGTCTTCACGACGCGCCCGGACACGCTCTTCGGGGCGACGTTCTTCGTCCTCGCCCCCGAGCACGAGCTCGTCGCCCGCCTCGACGCGGACGACGTGCGGGAGTACGTCAAGCGCGCCTCGGCGTAGCGGACCGAGGAGCGGGCGGCGGCGGCCGAGAAGACGGGCGTCTTCACCGGCCTCCACGCCCTGAACCCCGTGAACGGCGAGCGCCTGCCCGTCTACGTGGCCGACTACGTCCTCACGGACTACGGCACCGGCGCGATCATGGCCGTCCCCGCGCACGACCAGCGCGACTTCGACTTCGCGCAGGCGTTCGGCCTCCCCGTCCGCCAGGTGGTGCTCCCCCCGGACGGCGAGGTCGACGAGAGCGTCGCGTACGTCGAGCACGCCGACGGCGAGACCCTCGTCAACTCGGGCGCGTTCGACGGCCTCCCCGCGCCGGAGGGCGGGCGCCGGATCGTCGAGAGGCTCGAGCGCGAGGGGAAGGGGCGCTTCACCGTCAACTACCGGCTCCGCGACTGGGGCTTCTCGCGGCAGCGCTACTGGGGCTGCCCGATCCCGATCGTGCACTGCGACGCGTGCGGGCTCGTGCCCGTCCCCGACGAGGACCTCCCGGTCCTGCTCCCGCACATCGAGGACTACCGGCCGAAGGGGCAGGCGCCGCTCGCCCAGGCGGAGGACTGGGTCAACGTGCCGTGCCCGCGCTGCGGCGCGCCGGCGCGCCGGGAGGCGGACACGATGGACACGTTCGTCGACTCGTCCTGGTACTTCCTCCGCTACTGCGACGCCCGCAACGACACGGCGCCGTTCGACCGCGCGGCCGTCGACTACTGGAACCCGATCGACCTCTACATCGGGGGCGTCGACCACGCGACGATGCACATGATCTACGCGCGGTTCTGGGTGAAGGTGCTGAACGACATGGGGATGCTCGGCTTCCGCGAGCCGTTCGCCCGCTTCTACTCGAACGGGTGGGTGACGCTCGGGAAGACGAAGATGTCGAAGCGCGCGGGGAACATCGTCGGCCCGGACGACTTCGTCGAGCGCTACGGCGCCGACGCCTGCCGGCTCAACATCCTCTTCCTCGGCCCTGCGAACGAGGACATGGAGTGGACGGAGCCCTCGGTCGAGGCGATGTCCCGCTTCGTCCGGCGGCTCTGGACGGTGGTGAACGAGGTCGCCGCGGAGGCTCCCACGGGAGGCCCCGCGGGCGGGCCGCTCGCGCGCAAGGCGCACGCGACGATCGCGAAGGTCACCGACGACGTCGGACGGCGCTTCGCCTTCAACACCGCCATCGCCGCGATCATGGAGCTCGTGAACGAGCTCTCGAAGGACCGGCGCGGGCCGGACGCGCGGCTCGCGGCCGAGACGGCCGTGTCGCTCGTCCAGCCCTACGCGCCTCACGTGGCCGAGGAGCTCTGGGAGCGCCTGGGCAACTCCCGGCTGTGGGAGGAGCCCTGGCCGCAGGCAGACCCCGCGCTCCTCGAGGTCGAGACGGTCGAGGTCGTCGTGCAGGTGAACGGGAAGGTGCGGGACCGCCTGCACGTGCCGCCCGGCCTCCCGGAGGACGAGCTCGTGGCGCTGGCGCGGGCGTCGGAGCGCGTGCAGGCCCACCTCGACGGCGCCGAGGTGCGGCGGACGGTCGTCGTGCCGGGCAAGCTCGTCAACTTCGTGGCCTGACCCGCGCCGCACGTGCAGGTCGGCACGCATTCGTGACGGAGGCGTGACCCACCTGTGAGCGCTTCGCGGCGACCCTGACCGGGTGCCGTTCGACATCTCGCGCTCGACCGCGCTCGTCGCCGGGAGCGTCCTGCTCGCGGTGCTCGCGCTCGCGGGGCATCGCCTCGCGCAGACGGGAGCGGCGAGCGCGCCGGAGGTCGTCGCGCCGCTCGAGCCGGTCAAGCGGGAGCGGCCCCGACCGCAACTCGTCGTCCACGTCGTCGGGGCGGTGCGGCGGCCGGGCCTGTACCGGCTGCGGGACGGCGCACGGGTCGCGGATGCGGTCGCGCGCGCAGGTGGTGCGACGCGCGACGCCGAGCTCGCCGGCCTGAACCTGGCGGCCCCGCTCGTGGACGGCGTGCAGGTCCTCGTGCCGGCGCGGCCGGAGCGGCTCGCGCGGGGCGGAGCGACGGGCTCTGCCGGCGGGGGCGCTGCCGGTGCGGGCGCCGTCGCCCCGACGCCGAAGCCGAGCCTCTCGACGGCGACGGCCGAGGAGCTCGACGAGCTTCCCGGGGTGGGACCGGTCACCGCGCAGCGGATCGTCGACTACCGCACCGCCCACGGGCCGTTCGCGTCGGTGGATGACCTCGACGCCGTTCCCGGCATCGGGCCGGCGCGGATCGAGCAGCTGCGCGACCTCGTGACCCCGTGAGGAACGCCGTCGAGCTTCGATGGCCGTCGCTCCTCGTCGGAGCGGCCTGCCTCGGCCTCGGCCTCGCGAACTGGGCCTCGCTCGGCCTGGCGCAGGGGGTCGCGCTCGCCGCTGCCGGGCTCGTCGGGGTCGCGCTGCTCTCGGGCTGGGCACGGGCGCTCGCGCTCGGCGTCGTGCTCGCGCTCGTCGGGCTCACGTGGGGGTCGCTGCGGGCGGACGCGCTCGGGGCGAGCTCGCTCCTGGAGCGGATCGGGTCGTCCGGCCGCGCGGTGGTCGTGACGACCCAGGGCGCGCGCTCGTCGCCCTGGGGAGTGAGGGCCATCGGCGTCACCCGCTCCTTCGACGGCGCGCCCGTCCGCGAGCGCGTCCTCCTCGACCTTCCGGCCGGGCGCGCGCCGCCGCGCGGCGCGGTGCTCGAGGCCGTTGTCCGCGTCGGCGCGCCACGCGAGCCCGGAGCCGGGAGCGGCTTCGACGAGCGCGCGTGGCTCGCTCGCCAGGGCGTCCACGTCGTCCTGGGCGCGAGCTCGTGGACGCAGGTCGGCCGCCGCGGCGGCATCGCCGGCTTCGGAGACCGTGTCCGCGACCGGGTCGAGCGCGCAGTGACGCGCGGCGCGGACGGCGTGCGCCTCGGGATCGTCCTCGGGATCGTGCTCGGCGAGGACGAGGGGCTCCCGCGCGCGACGCGTGACGACTTCCGCGCCGCGGGGCTGACGCACCTCCTCGCCGTGTCCGGCCAGAACGTCGCCTTCATCGTGGCCGGCGTCCACGTCCTCGGCTGGGCTGTGGGGCTCACGCGCTGGGTCCTCGAGCTCTCCTCGCTCGCCGCGATCGCGGGCTACGTGCTCGCGGTCGGGTGGCAGCCGTCGGTCGTCCGGGCGGGCGTCGCCGGGGCGCTCGCCTCACTCGCGTGGCTTGCGGCGCGGCCGGCCGACCGCTGGCACTTCCTCGCCGTCGGCGCGCTCGTCCTCCTCGCCTGGACGCCCGCGACGCTCCTCGACCCCGGCTTCCAGCTGTCGTTCGCCGCCGTCGCCGCGATCTTCGTCGCCGTCCCCCGCGTCCGGCGGGCGGCGGACGGGCTCCCGCTGCCGTCGTGGCTCGCCGACGCGTTCGCCGTGGCGCTCGCCTGCGGGCTCGTCACCGCGCCGATCGTCCTTGCCCACTTCGAGCGCGCGCCCCTGTACACCGTCCCCGCCAACGTGCTCGCGGTGCCTGCAGTCCCCGTCGTCCTGGCGCTCGGGCTGCTCGCGGCCGCCGCCGACCCCGCGTCGCCGGGCGCCGCGACGGCTCTGGCCTGGCTCGCGGGGTGGGGAGCGGCCTGGCTCGAGCTCGTCGCGCGGGCGGTCGCGGAGCTCCCCGCGGCGCAGGTCGGTTGGCGCGGTGGCGCGCTCGTCCTGGCCGTCGCGGGGTTCGCGTGGGCCGGGGCATCTCGCCTCCGCGGGGGGCTCCTCGCTCGCGCCCCCGCCGCCGCGGCGCTCGCCGGCGGGGCGGTGCTCGTCTGCGCGATCGGCGCCTGGGCGCTGCGCCCTGCTCCCGTGTGGACGCAGCCCGGCGGGCTGCGCGTGACGTTCCTCGACGTCGGGCAGGGCGACGCGACGCTCCTCGAGACGCCGAGCGCCCGGGTGCTCGTGGACGAGGGGCCGCCGGAGGCCGACGTGGCCGGTCAGCTCGTGCGCCTGGGCGTGCGCTCGCTCTCGGCGCTCGTCCTCACGCACCCCCAGCGCGACCACGTCGGCGGCGCGGCCGACGTCCTGCGGCGCGTCCGCGTCGGAGCGGTGCTCGACCCCGGGCTCGTGGTGACGGGGCCGGAGCGGGAGGAGGCCGTCGCCGTCGCCCGCGAGCGCGGGGTGCCGATCCGGGTGGTCAGGGAGGGCGACGAGCTCCGGGTCGGAGGGCTCGTGCTCCGCGTGCTCTGGCCCGAGGACGCCGGGACGCCCGCCGAGGACCCGAACCTGAACGCGATCGTCCTCCTCGCGTCGTACGGGCCCACGGACGTGCTCCTCACCGCGGACGTCGAGACCGACGTCACGTCGCGGCTCCGCATCGGCGAGGTCGAGGTGCTCAAGGTCGCGCACCACGGCTCGGCCGACCCCGGGCTCGACGCCGAGCTCCGCGAGCTCCGGCCCCGCGTCGCGGTCATCTCCTGCGGACGGGGCAACGACTACGGGCACCCGCGCCCGGAGACGCTGGCGGCCCTGGCCGCAGTCCCGGGCCTGTCGCTGCACCGGACCGACCTCGAGGGCCGCGTCGTCGTCGAGTCCGACGGCCGGCGCCTCCGGGTCCGGGCGGCGGGGTAGGTTTCGGGCGACGTGGCCGAGAACGTTCCCGAGAAGCCGGTCTACCTCCTCACCGGGAGCGACCGCCCGAAGATCGAGACGGCGCTCGGGCGCCTTCGGCGCCACTTCGCGCCCGAGGCGATCGAGGCGGTGAGCGCCCTCGACACCCCGGGCGAGGCGGTGGTGTCCCTGTGTAACGCGGGGAGCCTCTTCGGCGACACGCGGCTCGTCATCGTGGAGGCGGTCGACGGGAGGCGGGACGGGGACGGCAGGCTCAAGGGGGGCTGGAAGGCGGCCGACGTGGACGCGGTCGTCGCGTACGTGAAGAGCCCGGCGCCGGCGACCGTCCTCGCGCTCGTGGGCGAGGAGGTCAAGAAGGCGTCCGCGCTCTGGAAGGCGTGCGCGAAGGCGGGGCAAGTGCTCGAGTTCGACGTGGTCAAGAAGGCGGTCCACGGGTGGGTCCTCGAGCAGTTCCGGAGCCGCGGCGTGCAAGCCGAGCCCGAGGCGGCCGCCGCCCTCGTCCAGATCGTCGGAGACGACCTGCACGCGCTCTCGACCGAGATCGACAAGATCTCGACCTGGGCCGGCCGCGAGCCCGTCGGGGAGCAGGAGGTCGTGGCGCTCGCCGCGCCGATGGCCGACCTCCCGATCTACGAGCTCACCGACGCCTGGGCGGCCCGCGACGCCGCGCGCGCGCTCGCCGTGAGCGAGACCCTGTTCGAGCGGGAGTCACGGCAGCGGCGCGACGTCGCCGCGCGCCTCGCGGGCGCGCTCGGCGGGCACGTCGCGCGGCTGCGCTCGCTCAAGCGCCTGGCGGCCGAGGGAGCGTCCTCGAAGGAGGCGGCGGAGCGCCTGCGGATGCACCCGTTCCGCGCGCAGAAGCTCTACCGGGAGGCAGAGGGATTCTCGAGCGAAGAGCTCCGGAGCGCCGTCGTGCGGCTCTCCGCGCTCGACGGGGCGCTCAAGGGCCGGAGCCGGCTCGCGCCCGACCTCGAGCTCCAGCGCGCGCTCGTCGACCTCACCCGGCCGCCGGGGAGGAGGACGGCGTAGCGGCCTACGCGCCCGTGCCGGCGGCGATCCGCGCCGCCTGCGACTTCTTGCGCGCCGCGGTGTTGCGGTGGAGGGCTCCGCGCGCGGTGGCCCTGTCGATCGTGCGCACGAGCTCGCGGTGCTCCGCCTGGACGCGCTCGGCGTCACCGTCGGCGACGGCGGCCTCGAGACGCTTCGTGAGCGTCTTGACGGTCGAGCGGTAGCGGAGGTTCTCGAGTCGCTGCCGCGCCTGGATCCGGACGCGCTTTCGCTGCTGCTTGATGTTCGCCATATCGAGGAAACGCCCGCATGCGCGGGCTGCGCGATGGTAGCAGCTCCGGGCGCGCTGGGAGAATCGCGGCACGATGAACCCGACGACACCCGACCGGCCTGAGGCGCCGGCCCCCGGGCCGCTCTCCGGCACCGCTGGGCCGGGGAGCGGCCGCGCAGCGGAGAGGGCGCACTCGAGTCGCAGGATCGCGCGCTCGACCGCCGTGTTCTCGGCTGCCACGGCGGTCTCGCGCGTGCTCGGCCTCCTGCGGGAGATGGTCAGCGCGTACTTCTTCGGCGTCTCCGGGCTGATCAACGCGTTCACGGTCGCGATCCAGATCCCGAACCTCGTGCGCGCGCTCGTCGCCGACGCCGCGCTCTCGGGTGCGTTCGTCCCCGTCTTCAGCGAGCTCCTCGAGCGCGGTGAGAAGCGGCGCGCGTGGAGGGTCGCGTCGACCCTCTTTTGGCTGACGCTCCTCGTGCTCGGCGGGCTGACGGCCGTCTTCATCCTCCTCGCGCCGCTCCTCATGCGCCCGTTCGGCGACCCGGGCGGCGACTTCGACCTCGCCGTCGGCCTCTCGCGCGTCCTCTTCCCGATCGTCGTCCTGCTCGGGCTCTCCGGGATCGTCGTCGGGATCCTCAACACGTACCACCACTTCGCGGTTCCGGCGCTCGCGCCCGTCGCCTGGAACCTCGTCATCATCCTCGGGCTCGTCGTGGGCGTCCCCCGGATCGACGACGAGAGCGCGCAGCTCTACCTCTACGCGGGCGTCGTCGTCCTCGGCACCCTCGTCCAGCTGCTGCTGCCGATCCCGTGGCTCCGACGGCTCGACGGCAGCCTCACGATGGTCATCGACTGGCGCGACCCCGCCGTGCGGCGCGTCCTGACGCTCATGCTCCCGGTGACGCTGACGATCGGCCTCGTCAACGTGAACTTCCTCGTCGACACGCTGTTCGCGTCGCGCCTCCTCGACCCCGAGCTCGCCCCGGCCGCGATCGACAAGGCGTTCCGCCTCTACATGCTCCCGCAAGGCGTGTTCGCGGTCGCCGTGACGACCGTGCTCTTTCCGACCCTGGCGCGCCTCGCGGCGCGTGGGGACACCCCCGGGCTCCGGCGGGCGCTCGACGGCGGGATCCGCCAGATCGCGTTCCTCCTCGTTCCGGCGGCGCTCTTCTCGATCGTCCTCGCCCAGCCCATCGTTCGGCTCGTCTACCAGCGCGGCGAGTTCACGGGCGAGGACACGACGATCGTCGCCCAGTGCCTCCAGGCGTTCTCGATCGGCCTCGTGTTCAACGGCTGGATGCTCATCCTCAACCGCAGCTTCTACGCCGTGCAGACGAACTGGGTGCCGACCGGCATCGCGCTCGGCGCCGTCGGGGTGAACGCGCTCTTCGACACGGTCTTCTATCGGCTCGGCATCTGGGGGATCCCACTCGCGACGTCGGCCGTCAACGTCTTCGCCTCCGGAGTGCTGCTCGTGATGATGCGCCGCCGAGTCGGCCTCGAGCACGTCGCGCGGACGTTCGCCGTCGTCCTCCGGGTCACCGTCGCCTCCGCCGTCGCGGCCGCGGCGGCGTTCGGCACGTGGTACGGGCTCGACGACCTCCTCGGCCGCGAGCTCCTCGCGCAGGTGGTCTCGCTCGGCTGCGCGTTCGCGGTCGGCGGGCTCGCGTACCTCGCGCTCGGTCGCGTGCTCGGGCTGCGCGAGCTCGAGGCGCTGCTGCTTCTGCGAGCGCAGCGCGACTGAGTGGGGTCAGGTCTCGCGCGTTGCACGCAACACGAGAGACCTGACCCCAGCCGCCGTCCGCGTTGCACGCAACGTGCAACATGCAAGACCTGACCCCGCAGGACCGCATCCGCAACTTCGCGATCATCGCGCACATCGACCACGGCAAGTCGACGCTCGCCGACCGCATCCTCGAGCTCAC